>JBIIEQ010000043.1:0-28991 GCA_044237765.1 Methylococcaceae bacterium
AGGGTCACAGTGTCCGCGACACGGCGACGGCACTGAGCATCAGCGTCAAGACAGTGGGCAACTACGTCACCATCATCAAGGAAAAACTGGGGGTCAGCACCAATACCGAACTGGTCAAGCTGGCTTACGAACATCGATTACTGACACCGGGACAACTCACCGAGGACCAAACCGACCCCTGAGCAGTTGCGCTCATGCCGCCAAGCCCCTCATTTCAGGAACTTTTCCTATAGGGGGTCACCGATCGAGTCATTAAAATCTCGCGTTTTTATTTGACTCAATGAGATCTGGTTATGAAGCGCCATCGCAAAACCCTTATGGCAGGCAGCACGGCCTTGCTGATTGGAATGACCCCGAACACCGAGGCGGAAACCGTAAGGGATGCCGAAGCAGCCACCCCGCTCGAAAGCCAGATGGCCAAACCTGATCTTGAAACAGTCGACAAAAAGGTTTCCAGCGAAAGGATCACCAAGAAGAAATCCATCAAAAAGCCACTGGACGGCGATGTGATTGAGCTGGATGAAGTGCATGTCGTCAGTGATTCACCGCTCTCGTCACCCGAAACAGGCGTATCCATTTACAAGACGCCCTCGCCCATCCAGACGGTCACTTCCGATGAAATGGAAGAGACCCAAGCATGGAACTTACCTGATTACATGCGCCGTTATATGGGCAGCGTTTCGGTCAACGATACCCAGAACAATCCCATGCAGCAGGATGTTCAATTCCGTGGCTTTTCTGCCTCTCCCCTGCTGGGCGTCTCTCAGGGCCTTTCAGTCTATGTGAACGGTGTGAGGTTCAATGAAATCTTCGGCGATACCGTCAACTGGAACTTGATCTCCGAGGGTGCGATTGAACGCATGGATCTCCACTCCGGCTCCAATGCAGTCTACGGTCTGAACAGCTTGGGTGGTGCCATTTCCATGAAAACCAAAACGGGCTTTTCGGCACCCGGACATTCAGCCGAAGCGTATGGCGGCTCCTGGGGCCGTAATGTCGAGGAAGTCAGTTCTGGCTGGAATGACGGCACCTTTGGTTATTACATCGACCTGCGAAATTTCGCCGAGGATGGCTGGCGTCAATACTCGCCGACCAGCGTCATGCAGGGCCTGGGCACCTTCAGCTGGCGTGGAGAAAAGTCTGATCTCGACCTAACGCTGGCAGGCAATGGCAGCAGCATGAATGGGAACGGCACCACTCCCGTTCAGCTTTATGAGCAGCAGCGCAATGCCGTTTTCACCCATCCTGATCAGACCAAAACGGAAATGTTCCTGTCGTCACTCCAAGGTTCAACCTGGGTAACAGACAAGATCGAGTTATCGGGAACCGCCTACTATCGACAAAATCTCGTGCCAACTTTTAACGGCGACGATAGCGATTATGAAGAATGTGAGGATGGCTCAGGCTATCTGTGCGAAGAGGAGGAGGGCGAAGGCGAGCAGGAATTGGTGCTGGACACCAATGGCAAACCTATCAAGGCGACCCGATGGAACAGCTCGGCCACCCAAAACATGACTCAAACCAACATGCGGGTAGGGGGCGCAACCGCTCAGGCGGCCTTTGATCATGACTGGTTCGGCTACAAAAACCGGTTTGTCGGCGGCGGCAGCTATGACGAAGGTAACACCGTCTTCAATTCAAACCAGGAATTGGGCGCCCTGACGCCTAGCCGAGGCACTTTTGGCAGCGGGACATATACCAGAGAAGGCATTGTCCGACTTAAAACCAACACCACCTACTATGGCGTGTATTTCACCGATACCTTCTCCGTGACCGAGGACCTGGCGCTGACGGCAGCAGGCCGCTACAACCAGGCCCGCGTCAACCTGTACGACAAGTTCGGGGATGAGCTGAACGGCCAGCATAATTATCAGCGGTTCAATCCGTCTGGCGGCCTGACCTACTCTTTCATGCCGGAACTACAGACTTACGCCAGCTACAGCGAATCCAACCGTGCCCCCACCGCCGTCGAGTTGAGTTGCGCCAACCCTGAAAAACCCTGCCGCCTGCCCAATGCCTTTCTTTCCGACCCGCCACTTGAGCAAGTCGTGGCCAAGACTGCAGAAGCGGGCTTCCGTGGCCAATTGAAGCAGATCCTCTATGGCGGCAACTACGATTGGAGTGCGGGTTACTTCAACACCACGAATAACGACGACATCATCTTCATCAGCAGCGGCCGGTTGGCGAATACGGGCTATTTCACCAACGTCGGAAACACCCTGCGGCAGGGTCTGGAACTGAGCCTGAACGCCAACTATGAAACGGTGCGGTTCGGTATGAATTACACCTATCTGGACGCCACCTTCCAGACGCCTTTCATTTCGAACAGCCCCAACAATCCCTATGCCAACGAGATGGGGCAGACCTACGTCAGACCAGGAAGCTACATCCCTGGCCTGCCTCAGAACATACTCAAGGCTTACGCTGACTGGATGATTTTTGAAGGCTTCACGTTCGGTGCCAATCTGAACTATCAAAGCTATCAGTACCTTCGCGGGGATGAAGCCAATCAGAATGCACCGATTGATGGTTTTGCCATCGTCAATCTTCTGGCGGAATACCGCTACAACGAGAATCTCGCCGTTTTCGGTCGCTTCGACAACATCTTTAACAACAACTACCAGACTTTCGGCAACTTCGGCGAAGCCGATGAGGTACTGGGTGATAAATACAACAATACGCGCTTTGTCGGTCCGGGTGCACCCCAGGCTGGCTGGGCGGGCGTCAAGGTCTCGTTCTGACGCAAGGAAGGCGCCAAGCCCAGACATAGTGTCTGTGAGAACTCTCAAATTCGACGCAGACGGGTCTTTCAGAGAGTGTGTTTTTGAGCGTAATCTCTCTTTTTCAGGGGTCCTGGTGGCCCCTTTTTTTCAGCCACCAGAAAGAGAAGTTCCAAACGCCCTCAGAGTTTGATCAGTGAGTGACCAGATAGAATGACCTGCGCGGACCTGACCTGTGCAAGACCAACCCTTCATCCAAATATCAAGGAGAAAGCAATGAAATCAGCCATTACTCTGCTTGCCACCGCCACCCTGCTACTGGCCGGCCCCTTGGCCTTTGCCGATAGGGACCTGACCGAAGCCGAGGTCCCCGCTGCCGTGATGCAAGCCTTCAAGGCGGCCTACCCCAATGCCACCGAAGCCAAGTTCGAAGAGGAGACCGAGAAAGGCCTGAAGACCTATGAGGTCGAGTTCAAGCTTGACGGGAAAAAGTTTGAAGTCGATTACAGCGACGACGGCAAGCCGCTGAAGGTAGAACAAGACGATTGACCCGCAACGGTGAGGTCAAACGACGGGGGCTTCATCACTAGCAACCTATCCTTACCATAAGAATTACTGATTCGATTGAATGGCATTTCTGTGTAAAACTTATGCTCAATCTCAACAGAACACCGACTTGGGACCGCGAACTCCACCGAGTTTGCACTCATCGGCCGTTCTCCTCCTTCGGCGACCTTCTTGGTCGCTTTTTTTTGCCCAGAGCCAGGACAAAAAAATGCCCGCTGAAACACGGGCGTTTTTATTTTTCTTTTTATTCAGATGGCCAACAGTCCTTGGACCGCTGCGACCGTTTCAGAGCTTATTGTTGTTATAGGCTGCCCTAGCGGGCTTCTCCTCCTCCGATTCATCAAATCGACATTTGGGAATGGTTCCCAAGTGCGAGGGGCAGTTTAAAGTAATCACGTGGGGTGTCTAGCCTTTTTTGGCTTTTGATCGGTAACTTTCCTGAAGCGATCAAGATTAGCCTTTAATAACAGCGCGTTAGCGTCTTGTCGGCCTAAGTAAAAACAGCCAGATACCAAGTATTCCGCTAGGTTATTCAAGCCGAAAAACGGCCCCCTCCCACAATCCTGAAATCAGTCACGCGGACGTTCACCATTAGGCCCCTGCCCGCTGATCCGGACCATGGTTGACTCAATCCAGTCCTCAGCCTGACGATTGAGCTCGGCCGCGCCGAGTGCCAACCCATCGAGTGCCGGGCCAATATGTATTTCGATGACCCCCGGATACTTCAGGAATCCATTCTTGCCCCAGTACTCTCCCGCATTGTGGGCGACGGGGACCACCGGGCAATGCGCACGATGCGCAAGCATGCCGCCGCTGGAGCCATAGTTCCCCTTCTCGCCGGGCGCGACCCGAGTCCCTTCCGGGAACAGCACCACCCAGCGCCCTGCCTGAATCCGGGCCACGCCATCGCGCAGAATTTGCTTCAAGGCCTGAGACTTGGCCTGCCGGTCGATCGCAATCGGTTCCAGCGTGGCCATGGCCCAGCCCCAGACCGGAATCCGCAGCAGTTCCTGCTTGAGAATGAAGACCACGGGCGGAAAGATGGCCTGCAAGGCAATGGTTTCAAACGCCGACTGGTGTTTGCAGACAATCAGCCCCCCGTTGGCTTTGGGAATGTGCTCACGACCGACCACGCGATAGGTGAGATGGCATACACGCTCGAGCATCCTCAGATTGAACCGTACCCAAAGATTGGCGGCCGCATAGCGTGACTCAAACGAGAACGGTGTCATCAGCAGCATGATCGGGCCGAGCAGGAGCGTCGACAGAACCTGGCCGGTCAGATAAACGGCAGAACGCAACCTGACGGCGAAACTAGCCATGAAGGATGTGTTGGGCTGCTTCATAAAGGTTCGAACAGATCGGCACATCCAGATCAGGATGCAGCGCCAGCGTGCGCTCGCCCTTGCCGGTTTCGACCAGAATCGGCGACGCCCCCACCGAACGCGCGGCTTCCAGGTCGCGAAAGGCATCTCCCACAGCGGGAATTCCCTTCAGATCGACCGCAAAGCGTTCGGCAAAGGCGCGAAACAAGCCGGCCTTGGGCTTGCGGCATTCACAGAAATCCTCCGGCCCATGGGGGCAATGGAGGATGGCCTCGATCCGCCCGCCACGGGACTCGACGGCCGCCAGCATGCGGTCATGAATCCGCTGCAGCGTGGCCTCGTCAAAATAGCCACGCGCGATCCCCGACTGATTGGTCAGCACGACAATCCGATAACCCTTCAGCGTCAGCAGCTCGATGGCTTCCAGACTGCCGGGAATCGGAATCCACTCTTCCGGCGACTTGATGTACGCATCGGAGTCCTCGTTGATGACTCCATCGCGGTCGAGAATGACAAAACGGTCCATGCGGCTATGATTCAGCTCTGCAGCTTGGAAATATCGGCGATATCGAGGAACAGTCCTTCGATGATCCCCAGCAAACCCAGACGATTGCGCCGCAAGCCGGCATCTTCCGCCATCACCATGACGCCGTCGAAGAAGCCGTCGACGGGCTCTCGGAGTTGTGCCAGGCGACTCAGGGCGGCGGTGTAATCCCGCTGCTGGAGGCTGGGCAGGATACTTTCCCGGGCCTGACGTGCGGCCTCAAGCAAGGCCTTTTCGGCTGACTCGACCAGGGCCGCATCGTCGACATTGGCCACGACCTCCTCTGCGGATTTCCTGAGAATATTGCGTATCCGCTTGTTGGCGGCGGCCAGACTTTCCGCTTCCGGCAAGCGCCGGAATTCCTGCACCGCCTTCAGGCGTCGCTCGAAGTCCACCAGACTGGCCGGCCAGACCGCCAGAACAGCCTCGAACTCGTCGGGGCGATAGCCGCGATCCAGCGCATACCCGCGCAGGCGATCCAGCATGAAGGTATGCACGAGCTCTCGAGTCTTGACCGCATCAAAGTCATGATTGAATTGGCCCAGGGCCGTATCCAGCAACTCCGGCACATCGAGATCCAGATCGGCCTCGATAAACAGACGGATCGCACCCAGTGCGGCGCGGCGCAGTGCATACGGGTCCTTGTCGCCCGTCGGAATCAGGCCGGCGCTGAAGATGCCAGTCAGCGTATCCAGCTTTTCCGCCAGGGCCAGAATCAGGCCGGTGTCGGTGGCTGGCAAAGACCCGCCAGACACCTTCGGTAGATACTGCTCCTCGATGGCGGCAGCAATCTCGGCCGGCTCGCCCTCGGCCAGCGCGTAATAGCGCCCCATGATGCCTTGCAGTTCGGGAAATTCGCCGACCATGGTCGTCAGCAAGTCGGCCTTGGCCAGCATGGCGGCTCGGTCCGCAGCGGCGCCGTCCTGACCCAACTTGCCGGCAATGACTTTAGCCAGAACCCGTACGCGCTGATTCTTGTCGAGCAGTGAGCCCAAGACTTTCTGGAAAGTGACCTGCCCAAGTTCCTCGACCCGGCTTTCCAGCGTTTTCTTCCGATCCAGATTCCAGAAGAACTCGGCATCCGACAGACGCGGGCGCACGACGCGCTCGTTGCCCTCGCGCACTGTGTCGAGGCGGGTGCTGTCGAGATTGCTAAACGTGATGAAATGCGGCAGCAACTGGCCTCCGGCATCCTTGACCGGGAAATATTTCTGGTTGTTCTGGATGGTGGTGATGAGCACTTCGGCCGGCAGCGCGAGATAGCGTGCCTCGATACCCCCCAGAACCGGCACCGGCCACTCGACCAGAGCCGTGACCTCATCGAGCAGCTCAGCATCGATGACGGCATGCCCATGCACCCGGGCGGCGGCTTCCTCGGCAAGGGTTCGGACCTTCTGCCGCCGCTGCTCGAAGTCGGCCAGCACGTGACCTTCACTCAACAGCTTGTCTACGTATTCGTCCGCCGAATTCAGCGAAATTTCGCCGGCACTGTGGAAGCGATGGCCTCGAGTGACCCGCCCGGTGGCAATCCCCAGAATCTCGGCCTCGATCACCTCATGACCCAACAGCAACACGACCCAATGCACCGGCCGCACGAACTCGGCCGTGCCGTCGCCCCAGCGCATCCGCTTGGCGATAGGCAAAGCCGCCAGCGCCTGGCGGAAAATATCCGGCAGCAGGTCGGCCGCATTCACGCCCTTGACCGTTTGGCGAACGGCCACCCAAGCGCCCTTGTCGGTTTCCAGCGTCATCAGTTGAGCGGCCGTCGCATTGCAGCTACGCAGGAAACCTTCCAGCGCCTTGCTGGGCGAACCATCCGGCTGAAAAGCGGCATTGGCAGCAGGACCGCGGCGCTCGATCTCCTGATCCGGCTGCGAGAGCTGCAAGCCCTTGATGACCAGCGCCAGACGGCGAGGTGTCGCATACGGATGGATTTCTGCAAAGGTGAGGCCAAGCTTCGACAGCCCGGCTTCAACCTGACTTTGCAACGCCCGACTGAGCGTCAGCAAGGATTTGGGGGGTAATTCTTCGGTGCCCAGTTCAAACAGGACATCACGGGTTTCGGTCATGTCAGGCGCCCTTCTGGTTCAGCATCGGGAAGCCGAGAGTTTCCCGGCGTTGGTAGTAGGCTTCGGCCACGGCTTTCGCCAACTCACGGACCCGCAGGATGAAGCGTTGCCGCTCGGTGACCGAAATCGCCTTGCGCGCATCCAGCAGATTGAACGAGTGCGACGCCTTCAGCACCATTTCATAAGCGGGCAGCGGCAAGTCGGCCTCGATCAGACGCTTGCACTCACGCTCGTAGGTGTCGAAGGCGCCGAACAGGAAAGCCGTATCGGCCTGCTCAAAATTGAAGGCCGACATCTCCACCTCATTCTGATGATAGACATCGCCATAGGTGACCACGCCTTGCGGGCCGCGCGCCCAGACCAGGTCGTAAACGCTTTCTTTCGCCTGCAGATACATGGCGATGCGTTCGAGGCCATAGGTAATTTCTCCGCTCACCGGCCGGCAATCAATGCCGCCGACTTGCTGAAAATAGGTGAACTGCGTCACTTCCATACCATTCAGCCAGACTTCCCAACCCAGCCCCCAGGCACCCAGCGTTGGCGACTCCCAGTTGTCCTCGACGAAGCGGATGTCATGCTCCCTGAGATCAAAGCCCAGATTTTGCAAGGAACCCAGATAAAGATCCTGAAAATCCGCCGACGACGGTTTCATGATCACCTGGAACTGATAGTAGTGCTGCAGCCGGTTGGGATTTTCACCATAGCGGCCATCCGTGGGACGGCGTGACGGCTGAACGTAGGCCGTATTCCAGGGCTCCGGACCGATGGAGCGAAGAAATGTGGCGGGATGGAACGTGCCGGCGCCGACCTCGAGGTCCAGTGGCTGCAGAATCACGCAACCCTGCGCCGCCCAATAATCCTGTAGCGCCAGGATCAATCCCTGGAAGGTGGAAACATCGCGTTGTTGGGGAGTCACGCAAACCACTCCGATGGCGGGTAATGAGAAAGCCGGCGATTATAGCCGAATTCACCCGCGACCCCGGCACTGGCAAAGCGCTTGAAGCACCGGCATCCGCCCCATATCGATAGGGCAATCGAAAGGCTAGACGTCGGTTGCTCCACGCAAAAACGGCACGAATGACACGGGCAACACGGCGCATATGGCAAAACCGCCATCCGCCTGACGGGTAATCACGGTCAACTCCTGCTTCGCACCCGGCTGACCCAAGGGTACAACCAAGCGTCCACCGGACTTTAACTGTTCCAGCAGAGGAGTGGGCGGCTCCGGAACGGCGGCGGTGACCAGAATCGCATCATACGGCGCGTGCTCCGGCCAGCCCTGATAACCGTCACCCGCCTTCACGTGAACATGGGTATAGCCCAGTTCATCGAGGCATCGGGCGGCCGAGGCTGCCAGCGTGGCCACCCGCTCAACGGAATAAACCTCGCTCACGATCTCGGCCAGTACGGCCGCCTGGTAGCCGGAACCCGTGCCGATTTCGAGCACCCTTGCGTCGGCGCCCACCTCGGCAAGGTCGGTCATCAGCGCCACGATGTAGGGTTGGGAAATGGTCTGGCCGTGACCGATGGACAACGGCGCATCGATATAGGCCGATGCTTCCAGTTCCGGCGAAACGAAGCGGTGTCTGGGCACTGTCCTGATGGCCTTCAGGACGGAAGGTTTGAGATGGTCGCGACCGGTGTAGGACGCCGTGGCCCGCACCTCGGCCTGAATGTCCGCCACCAGGACGGCCCGCTCGTCCTCGGAGGTGATCATATGGAGACGTGCTCGAGAGAAAATCGACTGATATCGGTCTTTTCCCTGGCGTGCTCTATCGTGATGCTACAAATTTGTCCGTCCACGTCCCGCTCAACGAGAGTGTTCTCATCAAGATCCTGTGTTTCGAAAACTGCACCCTCGCGAAATTCGATATAAAGGATGTCCGCTTCCTGTAAGTATTTGATTTTTATTACAGCACCTCATCCAGTCGACCTTCACAACAAACAACGCGCCGCATAATCCGCCGCGCCCAGCAGGGCGGTATTGGGATTGAGAGCGACGCGCACGGGAATGTGGCGCAGGAATTCGGCAAAGCGGCCCTTGGCACACAAGCCTTCCATGAACTGGCTATCCTCCACCAGGGCGGTGAGAATCTTGGGCGCAATGCCGCCACCAATCAGGACGCCGCCGCGCGCCAGACACTTGAGCACGAGATTACCTGCTTCGGCACCATAAATGCGGGCGAAGCGGCGGAGCGTCTCGCGGGCCAGTGGATCGTTATGCTCCAACGCGTAAAAGCTGATTTCACGCGCCGGGTCATCGGTGACCTTCAGCACCTTGGCCAACTCGGGCGATTCAGGACGATGGTCGATGTCCCGGAGGTATTCGTAGAGGCAGGCAATCCCGGTACCCGACAAAATACGCTCATAGCTGACATGCCCCCCGAACCTGGCCCGAAGGTACCGCAACAGCCCTTCCTCCAGTTCGTCGTTGGGCGCAAAGTCGGTGTGCCCCCCCTCGGTCGCCAGCGGGTGGTAATTCATGCCATCCCAATAAAGGATTGCCTCACCCAGGCCGGTACCAGCGGCAATCACCGCACGGTTACCGGTGGCAGGCTCGGCGTTGGGATTCAGCTCCAGCCATTCTTCCGGCCCAAGCCGAAGCAGACCCAGCGACATGGCCTGCAAATCATTGAGCAGCTTGACTCGCTGTACGCCAGTCGTGACCGCCAGAGAACGCTCCTCGATCACCCAAGGCAGATTGGTGATGCGGGAAGCGCCATCGAAGACCGGGCCCGCCACCCCAAAACAGGCCGCCTCCAGCGGCACGCTCTGATCGCTTAGGAATTCCGCAACGATCTCGTCCAGCGACGCATAATCAGCGCTGGGAAACAGCCGCTCGCGCACCCGCTCAAGCCCCTCGGTGCTTTTTTCATACTGGGCCAGGATGGTCTTGGTCCCGCCTACGTCACCGGCTAGCAGCATGGTTCAGATCTCTGAGAGACAAAGGGGGTGCATGGCCAGCCGAATCACTGACCCGAATAATCATGAAAAACCGTCGCCTGACCGCTCTTGTCGAATTGGACTACGGCGAATGGATCTTTCCTGCCGCCCATTTCCATCCCTGGGGTACCGGAGGGCATCCCGGGCACGCTGATGCCGACGACGGCGGGCTTTTTCTCCATCAATGCACGGATATCGCTTGCCGGCACATGGCCCTCGACCACACGGCCGCCGACCAGCGCGGTATGACAGGACTTAAGGTTATCCGGCACGCCATGCTGGCGCTTGATGCCGTCCATGTCCTCGGTCTGGATATCTTTCACCACAAAGCCATCCTGTTTCATGTGCTCCAGCCACTTGCCGCAACAACTGCAGGTCGGGCTGCGGTAGACCGTCATTTCGACGGGCGGCTTTTGATCCTTTGGTGCGGCGGCGACCACCAGCGGAAACAATCCGGCCATCAACAGCATCAGGGGAATCAGTCTTTTCATAATGTACTCCAGAAGTGTGCGTCGAGAGGCCAGACCCATCCGGCGAATAGGGATACTTCAATCAGCAAAAGGCTCGCCGTGCAGCGTCACGATCATCTGACGCGATCCGCCATGGTCGCGATGCTCGCCGAGATAAATTCCCTGCCAGACGCCCAACCATAACCGGCCATTCGACATGGGCACGCTGACACTGGACCCCAGCAGACTCGCCTTCACATGCGCCGGCATGTCGTCCGGCCCTTCCAGCACATGCACATAGTGCCCTGCCCCGTCCGGCACCAAATGCCGCAGATGCACTTCCAGATCGCGCCGCACATCGGGATCGGCATTCTCATTTATCGTGAGCGAGGCCGAAGTGTGCTGAATGAAGAAATGCGCCAGCCCTACCCGAAACCGGTCGATCTCCGGCAACTGGGCCAGCAGCTCTGACGTCACCAGGTGAAATCCGCGGGGCCGCGCCTTCAGGGTAATGCTCTTTTCCAACCACATGGGGTCCTATCATACACGCCGGAATACCCGCTGAGCGCTTGGCCGAAATCCCTCGCCACGGGGCCACGCTCTTGCCCAAGGCTGACCCCGACTCATAGGCAAACCCGTTACAATACGCCACATTTTTACCCCACCCATCATCCATCATGCGCACCAGTCAATTCCCGCTCAACACCGTCAAGGAAACCCCCGCCGACGCCGAGATCATCAGCCATCAGCTGATGATCCGCGCCGGCCTGATCCGCAAGCTGGCGGCGGGCCTCTACAACTGGCTGCCGCTGGGATTGCGGGTCCTGCGGAAAGTGGAGAACGTGGTGCGCGAGGAAATGGACCGCGCCGGCGGGCTGGAAGTCTCGATGCCGGTGGTGCAGCCGGCGGAGCTGTGGCAGGACTCAGGCCGCTGGGAAGTCTTCGGGCCAGAGCTGTGTCGCTTCCAGGACCGGCATCACCGCGATTTCTGCCTTGGCCCGACGCATGAGGAAATCATCACCGATCTGGTGCGTAACGAGATCAAAAGCTACAAGCAAGTCCCGGTCAATTACTACCAGATCCAGACCAAATTCCGCGACGAGATCCGTCCGCGCTTTGGCGTGATGCGTGCCCGCGAATTCCTGATGAAGGATGCTTATTCCTTCCACATGACCCAGGACTCCCTGAACGAAACTTACGAGGCCATGTATGGCGCCTACAGCCGCATCTTCGAGCGGCTGGGGCTGGAGTTCCGCGCCGTGCTGGCCGACACCGGCGCCATCGGCGGCAGCCTGTCACATGAATTCCACGTGCTGGCCGATTCCGGCGAGGACGCCATCGCCTTCTCCGACCAGAGCGACTATGCCGCCAATGTCGAAATGGCGGAAGCCGTGGCACTCAAGGGCCTTGGTGAAGCTCACGCCGAACTAGCGACGGTGGCCACCCCGGGTCAGCACAGCATCGACGAGGTCAGCGCCTTCCTGAAAGTCGACTCGAATCGCATCCTCAAGACCTTGCTGGTCAAGGGCGTCGAAGGCGGCGTGGTGGCGCTGCTGTTGCGTGGCGATCACGAACTGAACCCGGTCAAGGCCACCAAGTTGCCCGCCGTGGCTTACCCGCTGGAATTCGCCAGTGACGCGGAAGTTCGCGAGGCCGCCGGCTGCGCTCCCGGCTCGGTGGGTCCCAAAGGCCTGGCCATCCCCGTCATCGCCGACCGCAGCGCGGCGGAACTGATCAACTTTGTTTGCGGCGCCAACGTCGACGGCGAGCATCTGACCGGCGTCAACTGGGAACGCGACCTGCCCCGGCCCGAGGTCGCCGATCTGCGGCTTGTGATCGAGGGCGACGCCAGCCCCGACGGGCAGGGCACGCTGCGGATCGCCCGCGGCATCGAAGTCGGCCACATCTTCCAACTCGGGACCAAGTACAGCGAAGCCATGCAGGCCACGGTGCTGAACGAGGACGGCAAGAATCACGTGTTGACTATGGGTTGCTACGGCATCGGCGTATCGCGCGTGGTCGCCGCCGCCATCGAGCAGAACCACGACGAGCGCGGGATCATCTGGCCGGAGGCACTGACCCCGTTCCAAGTGGCGTTGACCCCAATCAATATGGCGACATCGGAGAAGCTGCAAGCCACGGCCGAACACCTCTACACCGCCATGAAAGCCGCGGGGCTCGACGTCCTCTTCGATGACCGCAAGGCCCGACCGGGCGTCATGTTTGCCGACATGGAGCTGATTGGCATTCCGCACCGGATCGTGATCAGTGAACGCCTACTGGAAACCGGCCGCGCCGAATACAAAAACCGCCGCGATGGTGAAGCCATCGAGATTGCGCTCGAAGAGGTCATTCCCTTCCTGCTGTCCCGACCCGGGATCGCATGACGCCTGCTTAGCAGGGCTTTTGCGCCATGTGGCCCCTCCGCCGGGGCCGCATGAGACGGCCGTTGATTTGGCCCTATAGGGGCTTTCCCCTATAATTCCGCGCTTGTCTGTCTGCCCCAAACTCCTACCGGCTCTTGATGAATCCTCTGCTCGACACCCTCCAGCCCTATCCCTTCGAGAAGCTGGCCAAGCTCAAATCCGGAATTCATCCGCCAGACAGTCTCAGGCACATCGCCCTCTCCATCGGCGAACCCAAGCACCCAACCCCGGCCTTCATCGGCGAAACCCTGACGGCTCACCTTGGGGCGTTTACCCAGTACCCCGCCAGCAAGGGCCTGCCCGAATTGCGGCAAGGCATCGCCGAGTGGCTGGGTCGGCGCTTTAACCTGCCCAGCGAGGCCGTTGATCCCGAACGACACATCCTGCCGTGCAACGGCACCCGGGAAGCCCTGTTTGCCTTCGCGCAGGCGGTGGTCGATCCCAGCCAGCGCGCTCTGGTATTGATGCCCAATCCGTTCTATCAGATCTACGAGGGCGCCGCGCTTCTGGCCGGAGCGCAGCCGTATTTTCTGAACACGACCCAGCAATCCGGTTTCCTGCCTGATTTCAACCATGTGCCCGAGGAGATTTGGGCGCAATGTCAGCTGTTGTATATCTGCTCGCCCGGCAACCCGACGGGCGCGGTGATGCCCGCAGAAACCCATCGCCAGCTGATCGAACTGGCAGAGCGTTTCGACTTCATCATCGCCTCGGACGAGTGCTATTCCGAACTATACAACGACGAATACGCCCCGCCGACCGGCTTGCTGCAAACTGCCTGGGAAATGGGCAATACCGAATTCAAGCGCTGCGTCGTGTTTCACAGCCTTTCCAAGCGCTCCAACGCACCGGGTCTGCGTTCCGGATTCGTGGCGGGCGATGCGACGATCCTCTCGCGATTCCTGCTATATCGAACCTACCACGGTACGGCACTCTCGGTGCCAGTCCAGTGCGCAAGTCTCGCGGCCTGGCAGGATGAAGATCATGTCGTCGCCAACCGCGCACTCTATCGTCAAAAGTTTGCCGCCGTTACCGAGATTCTGGGCGAGGCACTGCCGGTCACGATCCCGGCCGCCAGTTTCTACCTTTGGCCCCGGATTCACGGCGACGACCAGGAATTTGCCAGGGCGCTTTATGCCGATAAAAACGTGACCGTCCTGCCTGGCAGCTATCTGTCACGCGATCATTTCGGGGTCAATCCCGGCCGCGGCTATTTCCGCATGGCACTGGTGGCCCCGCTCGACGAGTGCGTCGACGCCGCGCACCGCATCCGCGATTTTATTCAAACTCACTCACACGCTGCATAACATCATGTCACTCGAAAAGATCATCAACGACGCCTTCGAAAACCGCGCCAACATCAGCCCGACCAGCGTGTCGGCAGAAGTGCGCGAGGCCATCCTCGAATCACTCAACCTGCTCGACAGCGGCCAGGCCCGCGTTGCCGAGAAGAAGGATGGTCAGTGGGTCGTCAACCAATGGCTTAAGAAGGCCGTGCTGCTGTCCTTCCGCGTCACCGACAACCGCGTCATGGAAGGCGGCGAAACCAAGTACTTCGACAAGGTCGAGCCCAAGTTCGGCAGCTACTCGCCCGAGCAATTTGCGGCCCAAGGCGTGCGCGTGGTGCCGCCGGCTGCCGTGCGTCGCGGCGCTCATATCGCCTCCGGCGTGGTGCTGATGCCCTCCTTCGTCAACATCGGCGCCTTTGTCGACTCCGGTACCATGGTCGACACCTGGGCCACCGTCGGCTCCTGCGCCCAGATCGGCAAGAACGTCCACCTGTCCGGCGGCGTTGGCATCGGCGGCGTCCTGGAGCCTTTGCAGGCCGGCCCCACCATCATCGAGGACAACTGCTTCATCGGCGCCCGCTCGGAAGTCGTCGAGGGGGTCGTGGTCGAGGAAGGCTCGGTGATTTCCATGGGCGTCTACATCGGCCAGTCCACCAAGATCTACAACCGCGTGACCGGCGAGATAAGCTATGGCCGTATCCCCGCCGGCTCGGTGGTCGTCTCCGGCAACCTACCGGCCAAGGATGGCAGCCACAGCCTGTATTGCGCCGTCATCATCAAGCAGGTCGATGACAAGACTCGCGGCAAGGTTGGTATCAACGAACTACTGCGCGACTAACCGCCCCCCCTACCATCATAACGAGGTCCACCATGAAAACTGTCCTATTGGCCGCACTCGGCCTGTTGATGTCCAGCGCCGTTCTCGCCGACACCCAGCACTACCTCCGCCGCGACGGCAACCATGTGCAACATTTGAAGATCACCCGCATCGGTGATGACGTCGATGCCAGCATGGATGTGAACTTCGAGGCGACGGGCAGCGCGGAAGAGGGCAAGAAGCCCTGCGAGGCCGAAGTCAGCGGCGACGCCAAGGCCACTGGCGAAAATGAAATCACCCTGCGCAAGCAAATAGAGGGCGAAGCCAAGCATTGCTCACTCAAGATCACCCTCAGCGGTGAAGGCGCCAAGGTCGAACAATCCCCCGAATGCGGCTACTACCTTGGCGGCAGCATCTGTCACTTCGACAGCGACGGCAAGGAACTGACCCGGATCAAGTAGGCGGAAACTTCAAAGGTGCTGGGGGGGCTTAATGCGACCAAGCCCCCAGCATCCCATTGGCCTATTCCAAAGATCAACCAGGGTCATGACCTAACCCGCCTCGACCAATATCCATTGCGCCGGACATTGGCATCCGTTCTGCCAAAGCAGATTCACATAAACCATGATCAACGCTTGGATTGGCTGGATGACGTTTGTCTCTTGTACTAACTTCCTGGGCGTCATCAACCCTGAGGGCGCTCCACTATGACCACCCCGCCAAACCCTAATATGGTCACGCGCTCAGCCCGTCTGGGTCTGCGCGCCACTCTCGATCAAGAAAAAGTACTACGCCGAGCCGCCGAGGTGTCGCACAAATCGATGACTGATTTCATTTTAGACAGCGCCTGCCTGACCGCCGAACACGCATTGCTGGATCAGCGCCTTTTGCTAGTGTCCGGCAGCCACTACTAGGCACTTCTCGATCTTCTGGATCAGCCCAAACAACATAACCCCGGCTTGCAGGAGCTATTTTCTCGAAAGGCACCCTGGGATAAGTGATGTCCTTTCGCGTCCCTGAGCCACTCAGATCTCTTCATATCCTGGACGGATTTGATTGCGGGAATAACGGACTGAATGATTGGCTGATTCGCTTTGCACGGCAATCACATAGCAGTGGACCAGCAAAAACCTTTGTGGTGGCGGATGAACGATATCAGGTCGTGGGCTATTTAGCCTGACGGTGGGCTAGATCGACACGCTGGATGCTCCCGAGCGTTTGCGTCAGGGAATGGGGCAATATCCGATTCCCGTCGTTATTCTGGCTCGGCTTGCAGTAACATCTTCCGCACAAGGCCAAGGCATCGGATCAGGTTTGTTGCAGGACACCATTCGGCGAAGCCTGATGATTGCCGAACACGCGGGCATACGCGCCGTGCTGACCCACCCCATCGATGATGGAGCGGTCAGGTTTTACCAACGATTCGGATTTATCGCATCACCCTCAGGAGATCAGCAACTTTTGCTCCTGCTGAAGGATGCAAAATGCTGGGTTGACTAGCGCCCAGAAGTCACCGACCGCAATCGCGCTTTCTTGATATCAACCTGCTGGCTTACCTAGGACCCGCCTGCGAGCTCATCTTCGGCATCCAGCCGATCCAGAATTTGCAACGCCCGGCCTATATTCCCTGTCGCCGCCAGGACTCGAAAGCATTGCTCGTTCAGGATGGCAACCTTGTTGTGTCGTCCTGAATTACCATGTCATGCGGAGTGTAACGAGGGATCTCATGCCACAGCCACACGGCAGGCCTAACCTCCATAGCTGCCCCGTGCCGTAGCTGAGATCCTTCGCTCGCGCTGCTCTCTCAGGATGACAGCCTCGTTGTGTTGTCCTGAATGACTGTGTCATCCCGAGTGCAACGAGGGATCTCGACCCACGGTCAC
The DNA here is from genome assembly GCA_044237765.1 of Methylococcaceae bacterium. Classification (GTDB taxonomy): domain Bacteria; phylum Pseudomonadota; class Gammaproteobacteria; order Methylococcales; family Methylococcaceae; genus UBA6136. Next base: position 17,033 of record JBIIEQ010000043.1, read on the forward strand.
CAGGCAGGCCCAACCTCCAAGACTCTTTTGTGTCGGTAGCCTGGGATCCTTCACTCGCGTTGCTCGCATTGCTCGCTTCAGGATGACACCCAACAAGGTGTCATCCACTGTGCAATAAAACGCCTCACTCAGAGTCAAGGCCAGATGACTGCGACCGGATCAAGTCCGCATTGAAAGCGGACCACAGAAACACCGCCAGTGCACTTGGCAACACCAGCGCGAAGGTGGTTTGTGCCAAAAGATTGAGTTGCGGGCTCCAGGGCAATCCGAACAGCCACCGAGTGTCGGCGCCGATCATGTGCAGCATGTTCAATGTGTTGTAACAAGCCGAAACAAACAGGGCAGCCACCTCGTAGATCAGCAGAACACCCAGCCCCACAAATAACGCCTGCCAGCGGGTCTTGATGCCGGGGGTCGCCAGTATGAGGGCGAGAAACAACGGAATGCCGCAACTGTAGATCAAGATATCCAATGTGATGGTAGCCATGATGCTGCCGTCACCTCCCCGGCGTGAGAGCGAGGCAGGGACATTGAGTAGAAATTCCAATACAGCTTCCTTGCGAACCATTGGCACCTTGACCGGAAAGGTGGCGTTGACCAGCCACTGCATGAGCTGACCCACCAACTCGGCATGCGCAGGCGCCGTGAAATACCAGAGCGCAAAGGTGACCGGCAACCAAAGCAGGGTGAATCCCGCAAAACGGGTAATCACGGACTTCACACCGCCGCTCCCGCCAGCTTCCGACCCCTGCCCAGCCAGTGGATCCACAACAGAAAGATCACCAGCGCATCGAGAATGATCAGCCCCGGCCATACATACAGGTGGGCGATATCCAGCGCCTTCTGGCTCCAGGCACCGAGGTAATAGAGACTGATAATCCGCACGATGTTGAGGACCTGGATAGCCAGGACTCCGACCACCATTCCCAGCAGCTTCCTCAGCCACGGGGCCGGGTAGGCCAGGATGGCCGCCGCCAGAATCATCGCCGCTTCCACCCCGTTGCATCCGGACTTGATGGAGACGGCATAGCCGGTCTGACTGTTGCGGATGTCCGAGCCCTGCACAACGACCTTGTCATCGAAGGCCTGCATCAGACCGCCGCTGAAATCAGCCAGAAACTGTGTCCAAGTGCCGACGGTGAAGGATTGTGCCCAGTGGGTGGTCTCAATCCAAAACAGCGATCCGAGGATGAGGAAATAGATCAACGCGTATTTTTTCATCGTGTCATGAAGGGATGCAGTAATACAGATGCATATTACGTCGAATTCAATGAAACGGGCGCCGAGGCGCCCGTTTTACCTGAAGTAAGAGATCAAATGACTTTAACGTCGTTTTATTATCCGCCCGTAGTGGCCGACGCTCAGGATCATCATCAAAATCATGAGGATCCTCCCCCAATCACCCAAGGTGGGGATTGGATTGGGTGGCGGAGGCGACGGATTGACTTGCGGATTCACAGCAACACTGGAGGAATTATTTTGCCCATTGGGGTCCGGCATGCTGCTGTAGCTCACCAAAGCACCATTGGTATACGCGCCTGCTCGAAGGACGACCGCACGCATGGTCAGTGTTTCAGTGCCTCCATTAGCCAAACTGCCGACTGTCCACTGCCCATTGGAGGCGTCATAATTACCGGCACTCGGCGTAGCGCTGACAAAGCGGTAACCACTGGGAAGATTATCCAGAAGATTCACTCCCAATGTGTCATTAGGGCCCTGATTGGTGACCACAATGGTGAACTGCACCGTATCTCCGACAAAAGGGGTTGGGTTATCTACGCTTTTACTGACTGCGAGATCCGCACTCTGAGGCCCGGTCGTCACGGTGCTGGTAGTACTGCCGGAATCGGAAGCGGGTTGATCGCTATGATTCACACTGACCGTGTTCGTATGGTCGCCAGCGGCATTGACTGTCGCGGTGATCTCCAAAGTCGCCGAACCCCCTTGCGGAAGGAATCCCACCGCCCACTCGCCGCTGACTGGATCATACGTAGTGCCGTTAACGGGGGTAGCGCCGACAAAGGAATAGCCACTGGGCAGATTTTCAATGAGGCTCACATTGGTCGCCGAATTCGGCCCCTGATTGGTCACCGTCATGATAAATACGACACTGCTCCCGACCTGTGGAGTCGGGTTATCGACCTGTTTGGTCACTACCAGATCAGCCGTCACTGGACCGACAGCAACTTCCGCCCGATTGTTGGCGGCGTCAGGATCCGGCTGATCAGTATGGCTCACCTCGGCCGAGTTTTGATAGGACCCCCTGGATTTGACAATCGCATTGATGCGCAGAGTGGCGCTGCTTCCCGTGGCGAGGTTACCGACGCTCCACTGCCCGGAGGAAGACGCATACTGAGTGCCCGCGCTCGGCACAGCACTCACGAAGGTAAACCCACTGGGCAGGTTGTCGAGCAGATTAACCCCCGTCGCCGCATTTGGGCCCTTATTGGTCAGCACCACGAGAAACTGCACCCGGTCCCCCACCTGGGGACTCGGGTTATCAACCTGCTTACTCACCATCAGATCGGCACTGATAGGACCTACACTGACACTGCTGGTGTTATTTGATGCATCCGGATCGGGCTGGTTGCTTGCACTCACTGCAACGGTGTTCTCATAAGAACCGGCAGCTAATACCCGGGCATTAATACGCAAGGTAGCACTGGCACCATTGGCAAGGTCGCCAACAGTCCATTGGCCACTGGTGGCGTCATATGCGCCTACCGGTGTTGCGCTAACAAACTCGAAACCACTCGGCAGATTGTCCACCAGTTTCACACCCGTGGCGCGATTGGGGCCATTGTTGCTAACCGCTACGACAAACTGGACAACATCATTCACGGCAGGCCTTGCGACATTGACCTGCTTGCTGACGGCCAAGTCCGCACTGATCGGACCCACAGCCACCTCTGCGGAGTTATTACCAGGATTGGGATCGGGCTGATTGCTGTTGCTGACCGCTGCCCGATTGAGGTAGTTGCCCGTGCTCCTGACCGTCGCGTTGAGGCGCAACGTGGCGCTGGCGCCGTTGGCCAGGGCACCCACCGTCCATACCCCGCTGGACGAATTGTAAGCCGTGCCCGTGCTTTCCACTGCGCTGGTGAAGGTATAACCGGACGGCAGTGGGTCGAGCAAACTGACCCCGGTGGCTTGATTCGGTCCCTTGTTCGTTACAACGACCATGAACTCCACGACATCCCCAACCGACGGATTGGCGATATCGACCTGCTTTGAAACCGCCAGATCGGCACTAGTGGGTGCCGTCGTCACCGTGCCGCTATTGTTCGCGGGATTTGGGTCATGCTGATCACTGCGGCTGATACTGGCGGTGTTGGTATAAGTTCCCGAGCCATTCACCGTGGCATTGATGCGCAGCGTGGCTCCGGCACCGCTGGTCAGAGCCGCCACCGTCCACTCCCCATTTGAGCTGTTATAGCTAGTCCCGGTGCTGGCCACCGCGCTCAACAGGGCATAACCCGTTGGCAACACATCCGCCAACACGACATTGGAAGCTGCTGCAGGCCCCAGATTATTGAGGGTAACCGTGAACTGGACCGCATTACCTACTTGTGGACTGGGGTTATCGACGGATTTGGTGACCGCTAAATCGGCCGAAGCGGGATTAACTGTAATGCTCGCAGTATTGTCGCTTGGATCAGGATCGGACACGCCAGACTCGCTAACAATCACGCTATTTTGGTAATTGCCGCTGGCGTTAACAGTCGCCATCATAAGAAGTGACGCGCCACCACCATTCGCCAAGCTCCCGACATTCCAAAGACCGGTGGCAGCATCATACGTGGTCCCGCCGGAGGGTGATGAAGACACCAAAGTAAACCCCGTAGGCAAGACATCGGAAAGCACTACACCAGTGGCTTGGGAGGGACCATCATTGTTCACCACCATGGTGAACTGAACCGTTCCGCCCACTTGCGGGCCAGTGTTATTGACGGTTTTGCTCACACGCAAATCCGCCGAAGGAACGGAAACAATATCAATATCAGTGGCCGTGTTGTTCGATAGGTCAGGGTCTGAAACACCTGCAGGCGGATTGACCACCACTGTGTTACTCAGGTCACCGAAAGCCTCCGCTCGGGTTTGGGCCACTACGGTGAAAGTCGCTGTACCGCCATTGGCCAGATTGATGGCAGCATTGATGTCACCCGTTCCCGATACAGGCCCACTCGAGCCGGCGCCATAGACTGCGGACCAAGTTGCGCTACTCACTTCGTTAGGAATGACATCAAGGAGCGAAGCTCCCACCACAGCGCTCGGGCCATTATTCGTGACCACAATCGTGTAGGTTGTCGGATTACCTGGAATGTAACTGTTTTGACTGTTCGTCTTGGTCACCGCGAGATCCGCAGAAGCCGAACCCGCGATATTGGCAGAATCGGTCGCCGTCAGGGACAGTTTTGAGGTGGCCCCTGCATAGGTAGCCGTCGCCGTGTTCTCGATCAGCGTATCCCCGGTGATACCTGCACTGACCTCCACCTGAAAGGTCACGATGGTTGACTGCCCCGGAGTCAGCGATCCACCTTGTGCCGTGCCATAGGAGTTCACTCCACCAGCGCCCGTGCCCAACTGAAAACGGACGGCATTGCCGTTGATAAACTCTGCTTGATCGGAATCTATCGCATCCGTTTTGGTGACGGTATCAATTTTCAAAGAACCCGGATGGTATGTCGTAAAGTCAGGGACCAAGTCATTGAGAATGACGTTCACCGCATTATCCTGAGCGTTTGCGGCGTTGCTTACCGTCACGGTGTACTCAAGCAGATCACCCGCCACAACCGTTCCACCATTCAAATCGACAACCGACTTCTGTACGGTCACCTCGGGCGCAAACAACTCAATCACGCTTGTGACCACACCCGGGTAATAGGTTTCCCCACCCGTCGTCATGCGAATCTTGGCGCTGCTGGCACCATTGGCAATGATGCTGTCAGCGGTTACCAGATCGGCATCAAAGCCCAACTGATTGACATAGTTTGGGGCCTTGGTCGATACCTGGGCCGAACGATCGGAAATCGTGCTGTTGAAAAAATTATTGGGGGGATTGGCCGGATTGGAGAGCTGCACCGGACCGAGCCCCCCATCAAAAAGCACCTTGTCGCCGGTGTACCCGAGATCACCCTCATAAGTAATGAACCCCAGGGTGGCATTCACTGGCCCCGTTGGAGGGGCTACGAATCCGGCGATATTGATGTCGATGGAAGGATCGCTACTGCGGACAATGCCGTAGCCGTCGAATACCGTCAGATTTCGGGCCGGAGCATTCGGGGCTCGATAGACCACCACCATCGACCAGCCAGCGTAATAATCGGACGCGTCCTTAACTGCCTGAACATTCGCCACGGCGTAGGCACCATTACCGCTAACCCGAACGACCTGAGTAACATCAACAAAGCTTTGATAGTCGCTACCGCCGGTACCAATGACCGCGCCAGTGAGGTCCCGGTAATTCGCGTCACCCGGCGCCTTGAATTTAACCAAGGCCCGATTTTTGGTCAGGCCAGTGGGAAACGAGATATTGGTTCTGGCACCCCAATACAGCCCGGCAAACAGGACTTGGGACCCGGAAGGCATATTCAGCCGTGAAAAGCTGGAATTGAACGTGGCAGGATCACTGTCGGCATCCACATAGGTCATTTGGAAATCATTATTGCTCAACTTGGTCCCCACCCCATTTTGAGCATTCACCGCGTCAGGATCAGACGCAGGAGCCGTCATCAAGGTATTGGCCGCAAAGGCGATATCGCCCGTATCATTCGTGGTGTACCTCACCGAGAAAGGCGTCAGTACAGCCGCCTGGGTGACCGGAACAAGACTCAAGCCAACCAAAAAAGCAAGCCATCGCACAGGGTTAACAAGCATCAATGGTGACCACATGACATATCCTAAAAAAATGAAAAACTATGGGACTGTACAAAAATTGGGACAGATATTGCCACAAACAGAGTTTCTTGTGTTCTTGACCATACTTAGGGAATGCCCGCTTCAGATCGCCGGGGGACCCGCTTTTCTCAGCGCAGCAGCAATGTAGATATGCACTCGAGGAGCAACCCGTAAGCCGCTCAACGGATTAAGATGCCTCATAGTTCGACGACAGCGAACCTTCCCTCCGCTGTCGCAACGTCAGGTTGAAAAGGGGTGTTGCGGTTTTTCTGCATCCACACCCTCCACCGCAAAACCCACCACACTGCGCTGCTCACGGCTGAACTCGACGCCGATCAGATGAATGGGCAATCCCTCGGCGCGGTATTTGTCGGCATAGCCCTTGTCCTTGATCTGTTGCAGGGCTTTTCCCTCGGGGGTGAGTTCGACGACCTTGAATTCAAACAAATAGATCTGTTGATTGAAGCGGACGGCCATGTCGAGACGGCCGTGATTGCTGGCATCTTCCAGAGTTATGTCCAAACCCAAGGCGGCGAAGTAGGCGTAAAAGACGCTGGCGTAATAGCCTTCGTATTGGGCGATGGGGTTCTTGCGGTACCAGTCGGATGGAATGCTGGCAAAGAAGCTGATGAACAGCTGATGCAGACCCGGGAAATCATTGGCCAGCAGCAATCGATACAGTGATTTGCGGTGCTTGATCTCAGCCTGGGTGTCCGGGGTCCAGTAACGCAGGAGTGTGCCGTTGAGGCTTTGGTAGACCTCGCGGTTGGGATAGCGCAGCTGGTAGTAGTAAGTGCCGCTGATTTCCTCTTCACGGTCAATGGTCAGATACCCGGCCTGAAACATGAGGGCTTCGGTGGGCATGTCATCGACATCGAAGGTGGAGAGAATGTCGGCACTGGATTCGAGCTGACCCAATTCCGGCAGCCAGGCCTGACGCTCGGTCAACACATCGACCAAAAACGTCGGGGTGCCGGTCTCGAACCAGTAGGGGCGGAACTGGCGCTTGTCGAACAGCAGCAGGAGGTCGAAGGGGTTGTAGACGGACTCGCCGGTCCAGTTGTAGCCGTTGTACCAGTCGCGGATCTGCTGCCGGTCCAGGCCATCCAACTCGGGAGCAAAGACAGTATCCACATCGGCTTCGGTGTAGCCACAGATAGCCGAATAGGGGGCATCGACGGTGATGTCATTCAGATTGTTCAGCCCGGAAAACAGGCTGACCTTGCTGAATTTCGATACCCCCGCCAGGAAAGCAAAGCGGATGTGGGCATCCTGGCCCTTGATGACGGAATACAGATTACGCAGCCCGTCGCGCATCTCCCGGGCGATGCCGGGATCGGTGATGTTGTCGAGGATGGGTTTGTCGTATTCGTCGATCAACACGACGACGCGCCGACCCGTCGCGGCATATGAGCCTCGGATCAACTCGCCAAAATGGGAGGGAATGTCATTGGGATCGCGGCAACTGACACCCAGCCTCTCCGCGTTCTCCAGCAAAATGGCACGAATGCGTCGGTCCAGCGTGGCGCGGTCATGCAATACCCCCTCGGCAAAACTGATGCGAATAACCGGATACATGGTCGACCAATCCCAACGCTCATGAGCGTAAAGCCCATGAAACAATGCCTCACTCCCGGCAAACAATTCCCCCAGCATGTCCAGAAATAGCGACTTGCCAAAACGGCGGGGACGGGACAGGAAGAAGTGCGAGCCCTCTTCAATCAGCCGAAAGGCCAAGGGCGTCTTGTCGACATAGTAATAGTCGTCTTCCCGCATCTTGCGAAAGGTCTGAATGCCGATGGGGAGTTTCTTGCGGTGCATGGCGTGTAGAGATTGTGTCGGTGCGCAGCATTGTACTCCCCGCCTATCACCAGAGATCCTTCACTCCCGGCAATCGTTACGATGACATCCACAGTGATAGCATCCTGCCTTGCGGGCTGGTTACCTCGGGAAATACCCAACCTTACAATCATGCCGCGAACCCAACCTCTCCCATCGACGCCTGATGCCTCAAAAACGGCCTTGGTCAAAATGCATGAACCCCACCCGCTGATCACACCGATGTGACAGATGCAGAGCCTGACGCGGGTATTGAGCCAACATCCTTCGCTTGAATTTGCCGTTCTGGTCGGCAACAGGGCCAGCGGAAGCGCTCACGCCCAGAGTGATTGGGACATCGCACTACAGTGGGCGCCCCAGCTGGACTGGTTGACCGTGATCGGTATCATGGAAACCTTACGTCAAACCCTGACGCAAGCCATCGGTGTGGACCCATCGTCCATCGACATGGTAGAGCTGCGGCGCGCCAATCTCGCCATGCGCGCCAGCGTGGCGGAGGAAGGTGTCCTCTTGTATGAGGATGACTCGCTGGCATGGATGCGTTTCTTGCAAAGCACCTGGCGTGAGCTGGAAGATTTTTACTGGGATAAAAATCATGCGGCTTGATCTTTATCAGGCGGAGACAGCCCGGATTGCCGCTGAGCAAAGTGCCTTGCTGGCAGAAGCCAAGGCTCTGTTGAAATCAGGCCAATCACTGTCGCCCCTGGAACAGTCGGGAGTGCTGCACGCCTTGCAAGTGTTGATTGAAAACTCGATAGGGAAGGCCAAGCAGTTGCTCAAAGTAAGCGGAAAACCGGTGCCGGTCTCGGGTTATGACGCATTCAAAGCCATGGCCAATCTTGGGCTCATTGAAACGACAGATCTCCCACAGTGGAACTCGATTATCGGGTTACTCAATCGCATCATTCATGACTACATGACCATTGAAATGGACCGGATAACCGCCCTGGTGGCTGAGAACCATGAGCAATTTGTCGTCAATTTTCTGCTGAAACCATTGTCGCCCTGATTTTCATGGCCAAAAATCGTTGCCTTTTGCCCTCTTGTGCTTTTGGTCTTAGAACCTTCCGCCGCTGTTGAGTCGTCAGGATGATACGGACCTTCCTCGGTCGTCCTGCGGTAAAGTTCCCTCTTACCGACTTTCACCCACCCAATCCAGCTGATTAGCCTTAAACTTGCGCTTTTTGCAGTCTCCACAAACATCCCATGAAAAACTCCTCCCCACTCAGCGGCATATTATTCCTCGGCCTCCTGGCTCTCGGGGCCTGCACCACCATCAAGCATGACATGCGGGAATCCAGCACCCGATCAATGGAGGACCAGCTGAAGGCGGCGGGTTTCAAGCTGATGCTGGCGGATACGCAGGAACGGCAGAAGATGCTGACCACCCTGCCGCCGGAGCGGGTGACCCGTATCCCGCGACCGGACAATGTCTACTACATTTATTCCGACCCGGATTTGTGCAGCTGCCTCTACGTTGGCCGTCAGCAGGAATTCGACCATCTGCAGCAACTGTCCGTCGACATGGCCAACGCCAATCAGGCCATGGTCACGCATGAAATCGCCGAGAACCAGCAAGCCGGCTGGTCGCCTTCCGGTCCCTGGGGCAACATGGGCTATTGGGGTCTGACCAACCCGAACAGCATGGGACGTCCGGCCTGGGATCCTGAATAGGGCCATCCCCGCATCAATTCATTCACCTTCGGATTTGCCGCCGGGTCGGGTATCATTCGCGTTTTTCTATCCACCAGGGCTGTGCGCCTTCAGGATGTTGACGTGTCTACTTGCCCTGCCCCGCAGCGGGAATTCGCCCTACCCGCGATCGACTGATTCGTCGTGATCCGCCTCCTGTCACTGACGCGCATTTTCGGGTTGATGCTGACGGTGTTCAGCGTCACCTATCTGCTGCCCATCCTCACCTCGCTGGTCTACGACGATGGGACCGCAATGCTTTTTGTGACCGACATGGGGCTTACCCTCGGCTCGGGGCTCATCCTGTGGGGGCTCACGCATCAGTTTCAGCGTGAGCTGAAAGCTCGCGACGGCTTCATTCTGGTCGTGCTGGCCTGGCTGGGGATGGCGGCGTTTGCCACCTTTCCGCTGATGTCCCACATCGTGGACCTGTCCTTTACCGATGCTTATTTCGAGACGATGTCGGGCCTGTCGACGACCGGCTCCACCGTATTGAGCAATCTCGACTACCTGCCTCCGGCCATCAACCTGTGGCGGCATGAACTGAACTGGCTGGGCGGCATGGGCATCATCGTGTTGGCGGTCGCCATTCTCCCCATCCTCGGCATCGGTGGACGGCAGCTGTACGTGGCAGAAACGCCGGGGCCAATGAAAGACAGCAAGCTCACCCCGCGCATCACTGAGACTGCGAAGAATCTCTGGCTGACTTATGCCGCCATTACGGTGGCATGCATCATTTCGCTCAAGTGGGCGGGAATGGACTGGCTGGATGCCATCTGCCACGCCTTTGCCACCATGGGTCTGGGGGGATTCTCAACCCATGATGCCAGCGTGGGCTATTTCAATTCCCCGGAAATCGAGGGGGTGCTAATTGTTTTCATGCTGCTGGCGGGAATGAACTTTGCCTCGCACTTTCTGGCGATTCAGCAAAAAAGCCTCTCACCCTACCGGCAGGATATCGAAGCCCTGCCGTTTCTGGTGCTTATGCTGGGCAGTTGTCTGGGAATCGGCTTCTATCTCTGGCATCAGGACGTCTACGAGGACTTTTTCACCGCGTTACGCCACGCCAGCTTTAATCTGGTATCGATCGGCACGGACTGTGGGTTTGCCAGTACCGACTTCAATGATTGGCCCATATTTGCCCCTCTGTGGATGCTTTTTTTGAGCTCTATTGCGGCCTGCACCGGTTCCACAGGCGGCGGCATCAAGATGATGCGGACGCTAATTCTGGTCAAACAAAGCCTGATGCAAATGTTCCTGCTGTCCCATCCGGCCGCCATCAACCCCCTCAAACTGGGTGACACCGTGATCAGCTCCCGCATCCTGCTATCGGTGCTGGGCTTCATCTTTGCCTACTTCATGACCGTGGTGACACTGACCTTTCTACTCGTCGTCAGCGGCCTGGACTTTATCTCGTCCTTCACGGCCATTATCGCCTGCATTAACAATGCAGGCCCCGGACTGGGTGAGGTCGGCCCCGCCTCCAACTATGCCAGCCTCACTGATTTCCAAACCTGGATCTGCACTGTGGCCATGTTCCTTGGCCGTATTGAGATATTCACGGCGCTGATTCTTTTCACGCCTACTTTCTGGCGGAGATAGGCGAACGCCCGCATGACGCCCTATCGCCTCGGCCTGTCGCCGCAACAGCAAAGCTGGACGGATTCGCGTCTGGTCCGCTATGGACTGGTGATCGCCGTGTCGGCCCTGCTGCATGCCGGTGTCTGGCGCTATCGCGACCTGCTGGGCCACCGCCCCGACACGCCCCCTCAGCCCAAGCCACCGATTGAAGTCACCCTGACGCCGGCCCCCCAGCCGTTGCCGACCGTGGCTGCTCCTGCACCAGACGCCAAACCGCCGAGCCCGGCCCCCGCGCCGGCCAAACCCAAGGCAGCGCCGGCGGCGAAGACCGCCCCCAAAGCGATGGTCCAGCCGACCCGACCGGCCGTCGCCCCGGCAACACCCCCTCAGCGCCCGGCCCCGAAAGCGGAAACGGTGCCGCCGATCACGCCCCGATCAGCCCCGAAACCGGTCCCAGCCCCCAAACCCGTCGTACGCGCCCGCCCGGAACCCGACCCCAATCGGGCGTTGGACAAACCGGTCGAACGCCCAGCACCTAAGAAAGACAAACCCCTGCCGCCACCCAAGGTCCACAAACCTACTCAGCGTGAGATCGAGGAAGACCCGAACCTACTGCCTATCAAGCCGGTCGAGCGGAACCTGGAAAAGGCACCCGAACCCCTGACCCGCGAGCGTCCGCCGCTGGAACCCCCAGCGCCACCACCTCGGCTAGCCCCCAAACCCCGGCCGTCGCCCAAAGCGTCACCCCGCCCCCTGGACGACGAAGACTCCAATCTTCCGCCCGCGCGGTCGGCCCCTCCGGCAACGCCACCGCGAACAGCACCCGTGCGCCCCGCACCGCGCCCGGCTGATCCCGGGCCGGCCCCGCCCAGTTCGGAGCCCCCGGCTCCGTCTACCCCCAAATCCCCGACGCCTATCCGGTCAAGCGAGTCCAGCCGCTCCCCTGCGC
>JBIIEQ010000044.1:0-28459 GCA_044237765.1 Methylococcaceae bacterium
TTAACCGAGTCATCTTATCTTTACTCACGGCGTATTCACTCCTCTCGTAGGCATTGATGACCTTGAAGACCATCAAGAATACGCCGCCTCCATCAGCTGCTCATCCACAACTTTTGAGCATAACTCAGAAGCCTGTCGTAGGGATACCTGTTCGGTCAGCAGCCGTGAGTCACAGGCGGCTAATCCAAGACTCAGGGCTGCGGCCGAGCCTTTCCGGTGGTCGTTCTCTTGCCATCCTGGGCCAAACATTCATGCTTGACCGAGAAAGCTTGATTGCCGGATGTATTGCCATCCTCTGCGTACTTGCCAATTTCCAGGGTATACATGCCATCCCCCTCAACCAGCAGACCTTCAGCAGAGAACAGTTTGTCCGTGTTATTAGAGTCAACTAACTCTACAGACCCTTGACCTTTTGTGACCTTCATCTGGACTTTATATGGCGAATTCATGGTCGCGCCTCTTACCCAGAAGCGATATTTATCGGTCGGCATTGTTGATTTCTTGATCTTCTTCGGCGCACAGGTCACCTGATAACGACGGGTATTGATCTGACTCGTCAGTGAACCGGAGAAGCCCGGTGTATTTGCCGGCGGTTGGCCGACCGGCTTGACAGGGGGGGTGACTGGCGGGACCGGGGGGTTTCCGTCATCCTGGCCGGGCGGACTGATGTTCACACTGTCCGACGTGCCCGTATGCGCCCCATTGGCCGCCGTACAGTGATGCTCGATGCTAAAGGGTATCTTCCCTCCGGCAGGGGCATCACCCCGTATTATTTTGGTCACCGTCAACTGGTATGGACCATTACCACCCTTATTGAATATCCAGGGACTGAATACGCCCGCTTGGGTGGCATCGACTGAGACGCCTCCGCCCGCGCCCACTTTGGTGACCGTGAGTCTCAGGCCCACTAGCAGATTTGTGTTGTATTTGATTTGCACCGAGTACTTGTCGGTGTCCCCATTGCCATCGTCATAGCAGGTCACGGTAAAGCGTGAAACAGAGGCCTCTGTATTGTGGGTGGCCGCTCCCAGTGTATGGGCGTGACAGAGACTGGAAAATAACCAGAGGCTGCCAAGTCCGATAACTAATTTAAATTGCATGGGTGTCCTCGCATGAGTAGGTACATCTAAGTTGAATCGGGGCGGCCATGATACAACCCGCCGTTAGGTTTTACAGACTTTTATGATGTCATCAGGTTCACCTCACACATCTGCCACGGTGATGATGCTGGCCCTGACTCACGGTCAGAAACCCGGAGGAATCTCATGGCTCGATGCTGATGGCGACCGGGTAGGATTCGACCTTGTTGAAGCCCTTGCTGGCCGCTCTGGAGGCCGTCACCTCACAGCGCCCTGCCTTGCCGTGGGTCTTGACCTCAACCTGATTCTTTTTCACGTTCAATTGGCAGCGGGTTCCCGGGCTGGCGGATTTTTTGGCGAAGCTCATCTTGCCGGGACCACTGCCGCCTTCGGCGGTCTGGATGACGCTCGCACCGGTTTTCACCGCGATATTGCCCGGCTGTAGCATGAGGGGTGCCTGATTGAGACGTCCGTCCTTGGCCACGGTGTAACAGCGTTCGCCGGTTGCTTCGGCCGTTTCGGCATGGCACAGCCACTCATAGCGGGACTTGGCCAGACGCCTGAGATGACTGGACGTCCCCGAGGCACAAAGGTCGCTTTCCGTGGGTTGCTGCGGTGAAAGCTGATTGGCCGCCACACCACAACGACCACTGGCCGGAGGGGGCATGCTAGACAAGGACAATTGATAGCTACCTCCTGGCGAGGCATTCTTGCCCACAGTGACGAAAACCTGGTAATCGCCAGGTTGCAGATTTTCCGCGACGAAATGGGCAGTCTGACCCTGACTCTCTGCAAATGATTGATCCAGGTAGACCAGATTCTGGGTACCTAACGGATTGTTCTGTCTCGGGGTGTAATCCTGATAGCGATTGGCTGCCAAACTGGTATTCCAGCCCCGATAGAGAACAACAGCGGGAATCAATTGGGATGCCTGACTACTGTCCGCTGACACGGCGATATCAAGGTTGGCCGGAGCATCCAGCCGAACCAGGCCAAAGTTTATCGACTGGCCGTTGGTGTTGGGGCTATTGGTCCACAAATCAAAGCCCTCCCCTGCCCCGCTTCTTATGGCATCGGCCCGGCTCAGCTGAATGGTTTCATGATTTGTCGCCAGGTGCGCCCACCAATAAACCTGCAGGTTGCCGAGATATTTGAAACTGGCCGGGACCTGATTCCACTGTGCCGGCAATGCACCCCATGGGTTTAGGTTATAAGCCAGTCGATCCGTGATCACCGGTGCCGCGGGTGTCACCGTATTGCTGGGTGATGAGGGATCACTATCCCCTGTCGAATTGATCGCAATGACATTGAAAACATAGGCAGTGCCATTGCTCAGCCCGCTGACCGTACAAGTGGTTGTCGCCGCCGAACAACCGGAACTGTTGGGGGTAGAAATCACGCGAAAGCCGTTAATGGCACTTCCACCCGAGTTGGCGGGTGGACTCCAGCTGACGATGGCCGATTGATTGCCGGCAGTGGCCACTACCTGCGTGGGCACGCTGGGAACGGTGGGGGCCGCCGTTGGCGTTACCGTATTACTAGGAACCGAGGGCAAACTGTTCCCGACCGCATTGCTCGCGGTCACCTTGAATGTATAGGGCGTGCCATTACTCAGTCCGACAACGGAGCAACCGAGACCAGTGCTGTTGCAACCGTTGCCTCCCGGCGTGGCTATCGCCGTGTAGCCGGTAATTGCGGAACCCCCATTGCTAGAGGGTGCCGTCCAGTTGACATAGGCCTGACCATCCCCGGCACTGGCGTTGACAAGCGTGGGGCTGCCCGGAACGGTAGCGGCGACGGGTGTTACCGCATTACTTGGCGCCGAAGGGGCGCTGGTTCCCACGGCATTGCTCGCGGTCACCGTAAAGGTGTAAGAGGTGCCGTTGGTCAGGCCGGCAACCTGGCAACCTGGCGTCACGCTTGAGCAAGACTTGCCCTCGGGAGTGGAGGTCGCCACATAGCCGTTGATGGCCGAACCGCCATTACTGATGGGGGCAGTCCAATTGACCAGGGCCGTGGCATCGCCGGCAGTCGCCACGACATCGGTCGGGGAATCAGGCGGCTGCGATCCCCCGCCGGTGGGGGTAGTTACCAAGGTTACCTTGTACTGCCCACCCGCCGAACGATTGGTGCCCACCGTGACAAAAATTTCATAATTGCCGGCGGGAAGATTGGTGAAGGTCTGGTTGATGCTGCCCCCGGCCTGGGTGCCGATGGCATCGTCGACAAAGGTCAAGCCCTGGGTGCCCAGCGGATTATTGGTCCCAAAATAAATGGTGGTATGCCGCGTGGCCGATTTGCTGGTGTCCCAGCCCTTGTAGAGCGCGAAGCCAGGCACCATGGCAGAATTATCTGCCTCCACGGTAATACTGAGGTCGGACGCTTGCGCCAGCGTCACCAGCCCAAACCCCATATCCATGCCCCAGCAGTTATCCGGTGCCGCCTCCAGGGTGAAATTGGCCGGCAATCCCAGACTCAGCGCGTTGTTTTTAGAAATTTCCACGGTGTCATGATCGTTGGCCATTCGTGCCAGCCAATACACATCAAGCGAGCCGGTGTAATTCACCGCACCGGGATTGGGTTGCCAACTGGCAGGCAGCGAAACCCGACTGCCCGAGTCGACAGTGTATTCGGTCAGGTTATAGAAAGCGGAGGAAAACGCTACCGAGGGGAGAATCCAAAGCCAGACAGCCATCCAGAGCCCGATGGCTTTGGGCTGCTCAGAGAAGGATCGAATCCAGTTTGAAAAAAGGCGGCAGCACATTGTGGATTCCCCGGTTTGAGTGGAATTCAGAAAACATTCGAGCCGGTTGTACCGGCCCGAATCATAGGGGCCTATTCCCCCTCACTAGTGAAAAGCAAACAAATACGCCGAACCCTCATATCGCCAAGGTGGAACCTACCAAGAACGAGCGTAACCACCATGGCATTCTAGGGGCCTAAGGCCAAGAAGTAGCCCAAGACCTTTGAAGGTTAACCTTGGCTTACCGTCGGACTGTGACCTGGACCGGCATAAAGGCATTAACGTCCACACCATCATCCGGGTTCATGCCACCAACAAAAATCTGGTACTGAGCCGTTTCATCCGCACGGAACTCCATAGTCAGGAAACCGGGCCTGCCATCGCGCTCTTGCTCGAGTGCCGGATTGACATTCAAGCTGTAGTCACGAAGGCTCTTCGCACGATCCGCGTCATAGACGGCTTTGGCAAATAGCATCCTGGCCATACCAATGTCTGTGGAGCCATCTTCCAAAAGCAGTCCGGTAGTCGCAGTGACCTCTGCATTGGGTAACAAAGCAGCCTTCCAGAAATCGCAAGGGGTGGCGGTGACGCTGGTACCCGCGATTGTCCGCGTCCAACTGGTAGTACATCCACTACCGCCGCCAGATTCCATAACATGACGTTGTGATTTTCCTGAGTTAATGTAGCTCTGGACCGGAAAGAAATTATGATCCGGCACACGGTTTGCTGGGGTCAGATTGGTCACCTTGGAGCCATCGGGGTAAACGTAAGGCTGTTCTGGTGTACCAATCGGTCGCTTCCACACCGCTACCGCCGGATGTAGACCTGGATTTGATCTACCGTCCACGGTCACTTTGTAAGTCTTCCCCTTGGTGGCATTGAAAACGCCCCACTTACCATGCATGGCCCAGCCCTGATAACCAAACCTTGGGTCACTAAACGACGCCGCACGAATGGACATCACTTCCGGAGCATCGTTGAGGGTGAAATTAACCGGGGTAACTGTAGTCCAGGCATTTGCCGTGGAAGCAGCCAGCAACCCCGTGATGACTGCCGTAAAAAGGCTGGTTTTGGTTTTCGTCATTTCATTCTCCTTGATTAAAAAATCGGCGTGCTTTCGAAGCCTGCACAATGAAATGATAATACACATTCTGTGCCACACACTGAACACCAGCAAAAAGGGGGCACTCAGAGAATGACGCCCGGTAACTGTGTGATATCACACAGCCAAAGTGCGGGATATCACACAGTGACTTTAATGACGCAGCAATCGACTCAATCGCCAAGGTATGCAGCAAAGGGCTGCAAAGGCCCCAGTGCTTGAGGTCGTCCATGTTGTCCGATGGCCGGGATGTCCAGCCACTGATCCTCGCCCCGGGATGCGGAAGGGTTAGTTAACACATCACTCTGTCCGTGGGGTACTTTCAAACCCGGATGATCAAACGGGGCACGCTCCCAGCGGACGCGCTCGTCGGTTAGCCCCTGCAAAAAGGCCAGCAGGTTGGCTTTGGTTTCATCGGTAAATCCATGCGGAAAGGCCCCGGTATTAAAATGCTGCTCGTTGCTGACATTCCCCCCACGATCATAGAAATCGATCACCTCCTCCAAACTTTTGAAAGCGCCGTTATGCATGTATGGCCCGGACAGTTCCACATTGCGCAGGGAGGGAATTTTGAAAGAACCCCGAATACTGGAGTACAGCCGGATGTTTGCATGTTTTTTCACCTCCTTTGCCGCCAGTTTGCTTACCGGCACCTGATTAAGATTCACCCGATGACCACAGTCTTCAGCATTTTCCGGCGAGGCTTGCAACTCGGCTGGCTGATAGTCCTTGGTGAACGGATAGGTAAAGTCACATGGCAAGACCTTGATGGGGTCAACCAGGGTTTTTGAGGGATCCAGCACCCGAGCCAGAAACTGATCGGTGAAGGACAAGGGATTACCCCAGGGGTCCTTGCCCCCCAGTCCCACATCGTAATCCGTGGGCGTTACGCTGGTGTTGGCGAAACCGACGTCCATCACCGCCTGCAGAACCCCCACGCCATCAAAATCCCCGTTAAGCACCCGACGGTCAATCAGACGCGGCGGATGGGTCCCGGCGTCTTCGGAGAGGTGCGGTTCCGAGGCCAACGAGAGATTGGGTCCGGTATGGCATGACGAGCAAACTTCTACTTGAAAATCATCGTAACCCCTCCGCTGCTGCGCATTGAAGGCAGACGGATAGCCTTCGGCATCACGTGGGGAGTCAAACGGGCTGTCGTCGGAGATCAGGGTGTCTTCATACAGCTGTATGGCCAGTCCGAAGAAAAAGGCGAAGTTGGCTTCCAGTTGGTTGAACGGGGGGGCATCACTGCCCGGCCGGCCGAAGTCACCCTGGCCGGACCAGTAGCGAGGGGCGAAGCTTTTCTTGATCCAGTCGGCATAGCTGCCGGTGAGCCCCTTGCCAGTGTCATGGCGGACCGGGCCGAGGGCGCTGTCTTCGGGGTGGACATCCTGGGCTTCCAGCGGTCGACGGGGGGCAAGCTTGCGACCGAGCAGGGGGAAGGTCCTGAGGGTGCAGGACATTTCTTTCATGTCGAGCGGGGGGGCGACGGCCTGGGAGGCGAGCGAGGCGTTCTTGAGCAGGAGTCGGGTCTTGACGGTCTTGCCGTCCTTGACTTCCCAGACGCCGGCTTCTGGATCGCGGGCGCCAAAGGCGTTTTCGCCGTTGAAGAGGTTGTTGGCGCGGCCGTCCCAGAAGCCACGGTAGCTGAAGGCGGCGTTGATGACAGTGGGGGCGTTGCGGGTGGCAACGCGGCGGGTGTTGAGACGGCCGGCATGAAAGATCGGGTCTTTAAGTGATTTGCAGACATCCTGACCGTCGCCTTCGGTCTTGACGCTTTGCAGTTCTCCGTAAAAGGCACCGGCGGAGGAGACGACGTCGTCGGTCTGAAACAGGATTTTTGAGCTTTTGTCCTTGGGGTTCTTGAGCCGGAACAGGGGGAAGTCACCGGCTTTGAGGGTGTAATTGGCACCGCCCTGGGCACCACTGGCAGTGGGTTCAAAGGTGCTGCCGGTCTTGGACTTTTCATGGCGGATGCCGGTGTCCAGCTGGTTGCGGGTACGCCGGTCGACGCCGGCATGGAAATGACAAGTGGCGCAGGCCACGCCGTCACTGCCGACGTTCACGTCCCAGAACAGGGCCTTGCCCAGCTGTATCGCCGCCGTCTTGTCGATGACAATCGGGGATTCTCCATCCAGCAAACCCGGGGTCACCGGGACGCTGATGCCCTTGAGAGGGCGGGAGCCAAGATCTTTCTTGAGTGCATTAGCAGATAGCGATAACGGGCCAAAAAGGCAAATTAGCGTAATAAACAGTTTCGCGCTTCGCTTCATTGACCATAAACTAACAAGATATTGCATTAATGCTGGCGATTCTTAACAGCGTGATGGATTTATTGGCGGGTAATGGTCCAATCCGGAGCTTCCTTCAGATTCATTGAAATAGAGAACCCGATGGCATTAGTTCGACATCGACTTCCATCGAGCCCCCTATTTTATTTACAGCCTATCGTTTTACCGATACTTCAACGTTGTACCACGCAACTGGTGTCCCTGGATCCGGGTTCATAGCTCCCACGAAAAACTCATACTGAGAAGTTTCATCAGCGGTGAACTGCATTGTCAGGAAGCCCTGTTTGCCATCACGCTGCTGCTCCAGCAAGGGATTAACATTAAGCGTGTTCCACATCTTACCAGCCCGATCCGCATCATAGACTGCCTTGGCAAAGAGCATGCGTGGGTAACCGATATTAGTTGTACCATCTTCCAAAAGAACTCCAGGTTGAGCAGCCAACTCATCTTTCGTTCTCAATGCTGCAGACCAGAAGCTGCAATTAGGGGCCGTGATTGTTGTTCCATTAATAGTCCTAGTCCATTGGGTTTGGCAGTCGCTGCCCCCTCCGGATGACTCCATAACATGTTGCTGAGCTACACCAGACTCTATGTAGCTTTGCATTGGGAAGAAAAAGTGGTCCGGTACGTTGACGGCGGGAGTCAGGTTAGTCAGCGAGACGAATTTATTCTGATCACCGTCCCAATAAGTGTAAGGTTGAGAGGGTGTCCCGATTGGTCGTTTCCATAACGCTACGGCGGGATGTACACCTACATTCGCACGGCCATCCACAACAATCTTGTACTGCTTTCCCTTCACTGCATTGAAAGTCCCCCAGCGCCCTTGGTGAGCCCAACCCTGATACCCGAAAGCGGGATCACTAAAGCCTGATGCTCGAATTTGATTCACCTGACCGGCACCGTTGATGTCAAAGGGTTTCGCATCAACGGTTGTCCATGCACTGGCATTCGTCGCCATGAATATCCCGACCAGCGCTGTCGCAGTTATTGTGCTTGAAGTTTTCAATTTTTACTCCTGTGGTTCTTTCCATCATTGCTGGAAAAGGATTATTCCAACGCGCAGGAAAAAGCACTTATCATGCCAACCAGCAACCATATGATTTATATTGGCTTATAGGCCTTTTCGGTGTCCTGCCTGTGTGATATCCCACAGCACTGAGCCAAATAACACGGTCGATCCACCTCAGTGTATTGCCGCTATTTGTCCAGATGGTCGGCAAAAGGCCGCAGGGCGCCCCGCTCTTCCGGGCGGCCTTGACGACCTACTGCCGGTACTGGTTCCAGCCACACATCCGCGGCCTGCATGAGATTGTCCGAATTGGGCTGATCGGTGTGTCCGTGCGGAACTAAAAGCGCAGGATGATCAAACGGCGCCCGCTCCCAGCGGACGCGCTCGTCGGTCAGGCCCTTGAGGAAGGCGATGATGTCGACCTTCTTCTGCTCGGTGAAACCATGGCTGAAGACCCCGGTGGCGAAATGCTGCAGGTTGGTGACGTTACCCGCACGGTCATAGAACTCGAGCACTTCCTCGAGGCTCTTGAAGCCGCCGTTATGCATATACGGGCCGGTCAGTTCCACATTGCGCAGCGAGGGGATCTTGAAAGCCCCCAAGGTACTGCGGAAGAGGCGGGTATTGGCCAATTTGTTGACTTCACGCGCCGCGATGTCAGGCTTGGGCACCTGATTGTCTATAACCCGCTTTCCGCAATCACGGAAGTTCTCCAGCGAAGGGACAAGCTCCTCCTGCTTGTAGTCGTTGGTAAAGGCGAACGTAAAGTCACATGGCAAGACCTTGATGGGGTCAACCAGGGTTTTTGAGGGATTCAGCACCCGAGCCAGAAACTGATCGGTGAAAGACAAGGGATTACCCCAGGGGTCATTGCCCCCCAGTCCCACATCGTAATCCGTGGGCGTTACGCTGGTGTTGGCGAAACCGACGTCCATCACCGCCTGGACAACGCCCTTGCCATCGAAATCCCCATTAAGCACTCGGCGATCGATCAACCGCGGCGGGTGCGTGGCCGCATCCTCGGCGAGATGCGGCTGTGATGCCAATGACTGGTTGGGACCGGCATGACAGGTGGCGCAGACCTCGGTCTGGAACAGGTCATACCCCCTCCGCTGCTGCGCATTGAAGGCAGACGGATAGCCTTCGGCATCACGTGGGGAGTCAAACGGGCTGTCGTCGGAAATCAGGGTGTCTTCATACAGCTGTATGGCCAGTCCGAAGAAAAAGGCGAAGTTGGCTTCCAGTTGGTTGAACGGGGGGGCATCACTGCCCGGCCGGCCGAAGTCACCCTGGCCGGACCAGTAGCGAGGGGCGAAGCTTTTCTTGATCCAGTCGGCATAGCTGCCGGTGAGCCCCTTGCCAGTGTCATGGCGGACCGGGCCGAGGGCGCTGTCTTCGGGGTGGACATCCTGGGCTTCCAGCGGTCGACGGGGGGCAAGCTTGCGACCGAGCAGGGGGAAGGTCCTGAGGGTGCAGGACATTTCTTTCATGTCGAGCGGGGGGGCGACGGCCTGGGAGGCGAGCGAGGCGTTCTTGAGCAGGAGTCGGGTCTTGACGGTCTTGCCGTCCTTGACTTCCCAGACGCCGGCTTCTGGATCGCGGGCGCCAAAGGCGTTTTCGCCGTTGAAGAGGTTGTTGGCGCGGCCGTCCCAGAAGCCCCGGTAGCTGAAGGCGGCGTTGATGACAGTGGGGGCGTTGCGGGTGGCGACGCGGCGGGTGTTGAGACGGCCGGCATGAAAGATCGGGTCTTTCAGTGATTTGCAGACATCCTGACCGTCGCCTTCGGTCTTGACGCTTTGCAGTTCTCCGTAAAAGGCACCGGCGGAGGAGACGACGTCGTCGGTCTGAAACAGGATTTTTGAGCTTTTGTCCTTGGGATTCTTGAGCTGAAACAGGGGAAAGTCGCCGGCCTTGAGGGTGTAATTGGCGCCGCCCTGGGCCCCACTGGCAGTGGGCTCGAAGGTGCTGCCGGTCTTGGACTTTTCATGGCGGATGCCGGTGTCCAGCTGGTTGCGGGTACGCCGGTCGGCGCCGGCATGGAAATGACAAGTGGCGCAGGCCACGCCGTCACTGCCGACGTTCATGTCCCAGAACAGGGCCTTGCCCAGCTGTATCGCCGCCGTCTTGTCGATGACAATCGGGGATTCTCCATCCAGCAAACCCGGGGTCACCGGGACGCTGATGCCCTTGAGAGGACGGGAGCTTTCGTCGATTCGTTCAGCAACGGCGCCCGCCTCGCCCCAGGCGAGGCAGAAGCCGATCAGACCCACAACAACACCAGGGACCCCGGCCTTTGCCGGGTGTCTCTTCCCTTTAGTCATTCGGATTTCCACGGCCGTCATCTCGGCAGGGATATGAAGCATCCGATCGCATCAGTCTTTCAATAGTTGATCGAAAGGCAACAACGGACCCTGGGCTGTATTCCGCCCGTTTTTACCCACCGCCGGAATTTCAAGATACTCATCGGCCGCCAGATTCGGGCCCAGCGGGGATGGCTCCGCCTTGGCACCGCGAGGTATCTGAATGGACGGGTGATCAAAGGGGGCTCTCTCCCAGCGGACACGTTCATCGGTCAGGGTTTTCAGGAAGGCCAACAGGTCGGCCTTGTCCTGTTCGGTCAGGCCCAGAGGAAATACGAAGGTTTCAAAATGGCCCGGATTACCGACATTGTTGCCACCCCGGTCGTAGAATTCGATCACTTCTTCAAGAGATTTAACACTGCCATTGTGGAAGAACGGGCCAGTCAGCTCCACGTTGCGTAATGGGGGAATCTTGAAGGCTCCGGCAATGGCGGCAGACAGCTTGCCACCGCGGGGAAGGGCCAACTGCCTGTTGGCAGTATCCGGTGTGACTACTTTGGAGAGTTCCTTGTACCCTCGGCAATCATTCCCCTTGGCATTAGGATCCGGCATCAACTCGTTGGCCGGAAAATCAAATGCAAACGGATACTGAAAGTCACACGCCAGCACCTTGACCGGGTCGACCATGGGAGCATTGCGGTTGGCCAGCCAATCTATGTATTGTTGGGTAAAAGACAGCGGATTTCCCCAGGGGTCGTGATAGTCGATACCCGGATCGTAGGCGATGGGGGTCACGCTGGTAATGGCAAAGCCGATATCCAGCATGGGTTTTCCGGCATCGGTTCCCCCGCTTTCCTCGTTGAATCCACCCCGGTCCATGACATTGTGGAACTTGACCGTCTTGCTGGTGTACACCTCCGGATTGGCCGCCGAGGAGAGCGTGGGCCCGAGGTGACATAGGAAACAGTGATCGTCCAGGAAGAGTTGCAGCCCATGTCGCTGCTGGGCGTTAAAGGCGATCGGATAGTTATCCTTGTCTCGCTTGGTGTCGAACAAGGTTTGGTCAGAAATTAACGTGTCTTCGTATAACTGGATCGCCAGACCGAAGAACAGCGAGAAGTTCGCCTCCATTTGCGAATAGGCGGTACCGTCCAGCCTTTGTCCAAACTCGCCCTTGCCGTTCCACCAACGCTTGGCGAAGGCTTTCTTCACCAGATCGGCATAGCTGCCCTTGAGACCTTTCCCGGAATCACCGACCAGTTGGCCCAGCACGCTGTCCTCCGGATCCACCGTCTGGGTCTGCAGCGGCGCCCGCTGGAGAATCTTCTGGCCAATATCGGCAAACCGGCGTCCGCCACACGACATTTCCATCGAATCAAGGGGGGGGGCCACGGCTTGTGAGGCATTGGACGAATTCTTTAGGTCGATTTTCTGTTTGATGGGCTTCCCATTTTTCACGACCCAGACACCGGCGTTTGGATCACGGTGCCCCCAACTGGATGAGCCGTTGAAACTGTTGTTGGCGCGTCCATCCCAGAACTGACGAAAATTGAAGCCCGAGTTGATCACGCTGGGGGCATTCCTGCTGGTGACCTGGCGTGTGTTAAAGGAGCCAACATGAAAGATATCGTCCGGCTCGGTCAGGCAGTCATCATTCGGGTTGGTTTGGCTGACAGAGAGAAAGATCTGCTTGAATATGCCGGATGATCCGACGACATCATCGGTGTGATAGATGAGTTTTGAATTTCTGTCATTTGGGTTGGCGAACTGCCAGAACGGAAAATCACCCTGGGTCAGTTCATAATTGGGCCCGCCGGCGGCGCCACTCAACATTGGCTCAAACGTGTTGGCGGTCGGCTCGCTGTCATGAGTTCCGCCCGGTGCCAACTGATTTTTTGTTCTGGAATCTGCACCCGCATGGAAATGACAACTGGCACAGGCCACGCCGTCACTCCCGACATTGGTATCCCAGAATAGGGCCTTGCCCAACTGGATTGCGGCGGCCTTGTTGGTCACATAATTGCCCAAACCGGGCACCTTGGGAATTTTCGCCATCCACAAAGGATCCGGGGGACGGCCATGCGACCAGGTCGACTGAGCCACGAACAGCGCCATCACCACCCCTAGGAAAAGTCTGGCCGTCATTTTGACGTGCGCGCCATTGACTCCGTTTCCATTGATACTCTTTTTAAGGTTCATCTTTGCCAATCCTCCTAATTGGGATCACCACGCAATCGGACCACCCGGGAAATCCTGTTTGTTTCTGGGCTTCCTGCAGGGAAGCCAAACTCAATCTCAAAGTGACGCTAACGGTTTCTAACCTGACCTTTTGCAAGCTGATGATTCAGACCACCCACCGTCCAACAGGTGCATGACACCTGCCGGTGTCATGCACCTGAACCATCCGTTGTACCCAGCAAGTTGCCACCGGTTTTTCCGTCAATATCCACCCAGAAATGCGGGGTACCCAGCTGCTCCAACCAGGACGTACCATTTTTTTCACGCAGCATTCCAATGGTCGATGCACTGCCTGCCACGACACAAAATTCCGCCACCACACTGACGGAAGCGAGATGACTCACCGGCCACCCCGTGAGCGGATTAAGGACGTGACCATAGCGACGTCCGTCCACCACCAGACAGCGCTCGTAGTCACCACTGCTGGCCATGGCCCCGTGACGCAGCCATAGCGTATGTATGAACTCGCCCGGCCGTCTCGGGTGCTGGATTCCAATCGCCCAGGGACTGCCATCCGGATGCGGACCGATGATCTTGATATCGCCGCCCAGATTGATCAGACCATGGCGGATTTCCGCCTGCCAGCACAGCGCCGCCACCCGGTCCACGGCGTATTCCTTGACCGCACCGCCGAAATCCAACTCCAGACCAGGCTGGGGAAAACTCAGCACGGGGGAATCCCAGCGCAGCCGGTGCCAACCCACCCGACCGAGCAGCGCCTCGATCTGCGCGGCATCGGGCAAAGTGTCACGGTAGGATTGCCAGGCTTCCCGCAATACGCCGGAGGTGATATCGAATAAGCCACCGCTTTCACGATGGCAGGTTTCGACATAATTCAACAGGCCGGCGGTTTCCTCATCGACGCTGAGATGACCCCCGGCAGCGGCGACGCGGTTGATGTCGGACAAAAAACTGTCGGCCCGGTACCGTGAATAACGGGCCTCCAGCCGCGAGACTTCAGCCACCACTCGGCTCGCCATGTGATCGGCGCGGGCGCGGTTTTTTGCATAGAGCTTGATCTCACAGGGCGAACCCATGGCGTTGAATCTGCGCTCGTAGTAGACGAGCTTGCCCATTTTCATGAAAGTCAGTCCCAATATTCAGGCCATTAGCCCCCACCCGCCAGGCATCGGCCCCGGTTCGTGATGAGCGTTGTCAAATCAGGGACGGGCCTCCCGCATAGATCAGAAAGAGAGGCCCCAGCTGGCCCAAAGGGTTCCGGTTCGATCCAGCTGATAACCGTTGTAGTCGTTATAGGCCGGCTGCAACCATTCAATCCCGACATGATTGCCGGCAAAATCGCCTGATGTAACCATGGCATTGAGGCCAATGCCGATATCGAGATACTGCCCGCCATAACTCTGCGGGGAATCCATGGGTCCGGTCACCTTGAACAATTCAGGATACTGGCCGTTGATGCTGTCCTGGTAGGTATAGAGAGCGCGAACCGTCCCACTCAGCCAATCCTGTATCTGGTAACCACCCCAGCTGGAGGCCTGAAACAGGTTGCCGACGGCATATCCGGAATCATTGGCACCTTCCAGTTGGGCCATGGTACTGGCCTGTGCACCCCATTTGAAATCGCCTTCGAAACCGTTGTAGGTCATGCTGGGCCAGAAACTCCAGGTTCCGCTACCGAGTTGCATGCCGTAATGCTCGAATTCGCTGTTGCCATTGATTCTTCGATTGATGCTGCCGGTGGGCGCGGTGAAACCCAGGGTGATGTGCAATTTGTGTCCCGGGGCCTCAAACAGCTTGAACATGCCGGAGAAATAGGTGTCACCGATCCCGCCCTCGCCGTGATAAGGATTGGAACCATGACTGGCGTGGATGTCATCCGGGCTGGGTGGTGGCGCCCCGTCCAGTCGCCGCAGGTGCATGTCCATGCTCATGAACTGCGGCATCAGCATCAAAGTCATCCAGTCAGTCGGCGCATACATGAGGTCAATCATGTACATGTTCATGGTCATGTCCAGCGGGGTATAGGTACATTTGCCCGAGGGTTGACAGCCCTGATTGACGATCTGCTGATCACTTACTCGCCCTGAACCATGGTACATGTTGCCCTCTTGCAGGGTGTAGGCATAGCGAACACCCAACATCAAATCACCCGCATTGGGCAGCATATGATTGAACAGGACGCCTGCCGGTGCATCCATGCCGATGTGGGCCTGGCGGTGATCCTCATGGCCATGATGGTGATGGTGAGCATGCTCGTCACCACCGACATTCGCCATGCTCATGGCGGATAAGTCGACCTTCACGGCGGCGTTGAACTGGTAGTAATCAAAATCAGCCCAACTACCCTGCCCCGCCCCGCCCATCCGCAAATCCCCGGCATGGGTATACCACTCGAAACCGGCTTCAAACGCCATCGCCTTTCCAACCTGAGTTGCCACCGTCAAGCCGGTACTGATGGCACCGTAGGCGGATAGACGGTAATCGCTGGAGTAAGCGTCCAGCGGTACACCCGCCAGATTGAAAGTACGTATGCCATAGGGGCCAGGCACCGAAGGGGCCGCCCCGTCAAAGAGGAAATACGGCTGGTAAAAATCGGCCCCATCCTGGGAGTAGTAGCGAAATCTTGGCGTCACGGACCAACTGCCGATGGGCTGTACCCAATCCAGATCGAATGTGTGCGCGGTAATGCCCCAGTCATCTTGAAAGAGTCGGTAGCCGGCATGGAAAGAGGCGTCCAGCGGCTCGACATATTGCACCATGCGGACATCCCAAATCCCTTGATTGCGCTCCTCCGGTCGGCGATCCATGACACCCTGCACATTGCCGGCATAGAGCTCGGTACCGTTCTGATCCCACGGGTCCTGGTCATAATCGACAAATACCATGTCGACGGCTTTGTAGGGGTTGGCAAGATATCCGGTATTCCGAATAAAGCCCAGCCCGGACTCAACTAGTAATTCCTTGTTGACCACCTGAGCGACACTGAGATGGCTGGACCAGTCCTGTCGGTTTCCGGTGACATATTCCGAGGGTGCCCCATTGGGGTTATCTTCCAGTCGTATTTGCCCTTTCGATCGATAGTAGGACTTGTTGACATAGGGCGCGTAGGTGGGGTTGATCAGGGCATTGATATCGCTGTTGTTGTAAACCAGCCCCAGATTGACGGCTGTCCGCTTCTGGTTGAAGTCCATCCGCCCGTTGATGCTGCCGAAGGCCGAGTTGAAATCGGGCTCCTGCGAAATGCCCCCGCCCAGACTGACCGCCGACTCATCCCACTCATATCCCAGGCGGAAATCGCCCTG
The DNA here is from genome assembly GCA_044237765.1 of Methylococcaceae bacterium. Taxonomy (GTDB): domain Bacteria; phylum Pseudomonadota; class Gammaproteobacteria; order Methylococcales; family Methylococcaceae; genus UBA6136. The sequence goes on from JBIIEQ010000044.1 coordinate 16,026, forward strand.
ATTACGGATTTCCGGCGAGGCAGAGGCCACCGTTTGTACCAGCCGGGTATCCTCGACATATTCGCCCGTGTCCGAGTCCAGCCGATACGGATTCATCTGCTTGTCATAGCGGATCGAACCATTGCCTTTGATCAGCGGCGATGCACCGGCCTTGGTGGGATTATTGCCCCCCAGCGCATTCGGCGCGGAGGCGACGGGTGTAGCCCCCGACCAGGTGTCCTGGACAAAATTGAAGTTGAATTTCCAGCGGTCCTCAAAAGACAGCAGGCCATTGGCCTGGACATTGTCCACTTGCAAGGGGTTGTACTGGGATTTCAGACCATCCAGAAGCTGCCAGGGTGTTTGCTTGTAATGTCCGTATTGAAAGGAGGCAATGTCACCCGTAGCCGCATGGGCCGATGACAAGGAAAGCCCAGGCAGGGCCAGTGCCGCCGCCGTGAGATTCCTGAGACTGCTGGCATCGGGCCCACGGAGGTCTGATGAACGCAACGCCGACGCGCTGAATCGTTCCAGCAATCTGACCGCGGTATGGGTGGATAACTCGAATCGGTTCCCGGCACCCCTCGCCGCCCTTATCGCGGAGGTAAGTAATCCTAGCGCCAAAAGATGCCCCACCGATCAGTAGCAACCACAGCCACCGCCCCCGCCGGAGGCTGATCCACCCGATGCCGACTCCCTGGAACCATAAATGTGTTCACGCAAGCCTGCTTGCACCGGGAAGGGTTGCAGCGACATATGGGGTTTGGCCAAGGTACCCCGCTCCCAGGGTTTCACTTCGGCACATCCCGCCAAATACCCGACCAGAAAAAGGAGTATGCCTATCAATGAGGGCCTACAACGCAGCATGGATAACTTTTTCCATTGCCATACAGGCTGCTGATTCATTCGGGAAAACATGCGGACAACCAGACACTTGAAAATCCCTATTTCTCTTCCAGTAGGGAGTTTACTTGCTCAAGCAATTGGGAAGCCTCCGAGGGTTTGAAACCGAGATGGACGTGCCTGATCACTCCCTTGCGATCAATCAGGTAAGAGGACGGCATGGCCTTCACGCCAAACCCTTGCGGGCATTCGCCACTGGCGTCGGCCATCACTGCAAACTTGGCGGGCGTCTTTTCCAGAAACACCTTCGCCTCGGCCGGTTCCTCGTCCAGATTGACCCCGACAATTTCAAGACCCTTGGCCTGCAAATCCCCGTGCATCTTGTTCATAAAGGGAAAGGACTGAGCACAGGGGCCGCACCATGATGCCCAGAAGTCCACATAGACAACCTTGCCTTTGTACTGCGCCAGGTCTTTTGTGACCGTGCCGTCCAGCTTGGACAGCTTGCAATTGGGTGCCGCCGCGCCTGGCTGAATGTCGGCGGCCTGTGCCACACCCTGAACTAGTATCAGAGCAGCAAACAGTTTGAGAATATGTGTATTCATAAAAGCTCGAAATTCGGTCAAGGCAACGTCTTAAGGTTTTTCAGAACGGTGGCAGTGCCGTCCGATGAAAAACAATTGTGTTTAACAACAAAAGACACGTTACCTGTGGTACTTCCTGACTCACCCGCCTGCTTCATAACATCAAGATAATAGGTGCCATTCCCACCCTCCAGTACACCCCATTCGCTGGGCTGTTTTTTCTTGCTATCGGTAGCCACGACTTCCTGATCCGGGAAACCTTCCTTGCGAACCTTGAGTGCGAGATTGAATGGCTTGTTCAGACTGGCAAACTTGATCTGGAACTTGTAGTCACTGGTTTCCAAACCCTTTTTGGTCGAATCACATTCAAGTTTCCAGCCTTTTACCGTCGCCAGCTTGGACAGTGAACTGGAAAAACTCCTGTACTTGGCCGCGGGCGGGGGGGGAGGCGGGGGCGGTCCGCTGCAGGAAGAGAGTTTCTTGATATCCTCACCCGTATGGGCACCGTTCGATGCCAAACAGTGAGCGGTGATCTGATATTCCATGGTGCCATTCAAGGAGGTCTGACCTTCGCGCAGGACTTTATCGACCTTGACATTGTATTTGCCGGGCCCGGCCTTGAAGGTTATGGTCGGTGATGCAATACCACTGCCATTTTGCCGGGCCACGGTAGACTGACTCACACCATTTTTTGAAGCAGTCATCTGCACATTAAAGGGTCGGCTGGCCGTATTACCCTTGATATTGAATTGGTACATGGCCGCCTCGGGTCCCCCCTGATTAGCGTAGCAGGTGACCTCGTAACAAATGGCAGCGTTTGCTGCGGCAGGCAGCACATCCTTGGTATCGTCGGCAAAGGTAAAACCTGACCCCAACAACGCGACCAATCCCAGCCAGGGACCGGACCCCAGGGACAATGGACTGGTTGTGTGTGACTTGTGTTGTTTCATCGTGGACTTGCTAATCACAGTTATAGGGTCTACTTGAGATCAATTCGGTTCTTCAATCCGCCCACCCACCATTTCTACTGCCACGCATAAGGCTGATTAGAAAGCTGGGGGCCGGGCATGAGTGGATTCGGGGTTCAACTCGGACAAAGAACGCCAAGTCTGAGCAGGGGCCTACTCAATTCCCAAACGTAGCTCCGCCAGTGCACGAACCGATTCATCCGAATCACTCAGCGCCTGATTGTAGTAAGGAAGCGTATTTTCATCAACGACATCCATACCGTCGAGCGCAACCAGTCTGACGGAGGCATTCTCATCCGCCATGGCGGCACTAAGTATCGGGAAACTCGCCTCCGCATCCAGCAAGGCCATCCCGTTGACCGCGGCCGCTCGCACGTCGCCATCCCGGTCCTTCAATGCATCGGTGTAAGCAGACCGAAGCGTTCCCTCGTCGATCTTTTTGATGCGGCCAATTTGTTCCAGGGCACGAGCGCGTTGCTCGGGGTTACTGGAAAGAGTCATTGCCAGCGCATCCTCGGGACTCAGGGTTTGCCCATCAGCGGATTGGGCTGCTGCCATCATGGACGCATACGAGGGCAATTTCTGGAACGTCGATGAAAGGATCTTCACCCCCGCGAGCGCTCCATGACCCGTCTTGCCGGAAGCGGCCTCGTCATAGGAAAACGCCAGGTCCGCATCAGTGCCGAGCAGGCAGCGCAGCAGGGTTTCCAGCCCCTGCCCATGACAGGACATGCTCACCGGCTGATCTGGCGCATCCTGGTAGCGAATCGGTTTGCCTGCCTTGGCCGCCAGCGCATCGATGACCTGAGCAATCGTTGCCCCGCGAGCATCCAGGGCAATGATGCCCGCCTTGTTGATATCGACCTCAACATGACCCGCCAATGGACTCACCGCCTTGGCCGGTTCGGCCTGACTGGCCAGAGCCACTTGAGCCCCACCCAGCATCAACGTCAACAACAATAAACGGTTCACAGACATGATTGATGAACATCCCGGAGTGATCTATCGCCCGAACAACTGAGCACAGGCGTCAACGGTCGTCAGGAATGCACTTATCATGCCCGGAATAAATACAATATTTTTCAGTCAGTTATTTTTCAGCCCTCTACTTCCGAAGGCAAAACTGCGGCATATGACACACCTGTCTGCGGTATTTGCCACACTCCGGCGTCCCAATCGCTCACTAAATCCAACACGGCATGTTACCCCGCCAGCAGATCGTCTCGCCCAATATCTGGAACTTCAGAGTCAAATTATGCTCGTTCGACACCGTCTGCCACGTGGGGCAAAATGCGTCCCCAGTCAGGCCCAGTCATCAGCCCTCACCGGGCATCGATGTGGCATAGCCTGCAATACACCCAACCGGACAACAGATCTGAGGAGTCATCATGACGCGATATGTTTATGCCTTCAGCGAAGGGGATGGAAAGAACAAGCGCCTGCTGGGGGGCAAAGGGGCCAACCTCTGCGAGATGACTCAAATCGGCCTGAATGTGCCGCCCGGCTTCGTCATCACCACCGAAGCGTGTCTGGAATACCTGGAAACCCAGGCCTTGCCGCCGGAGCTGATGGAGCAGGTGCTGCGCAACATCCAGGCGCTGGAACTGAAAACCGGCAAGGAATTCGGCGGCGAAGCCAATCCGCTGCTGGTCTCGGTGCGTTCGGGCTCCGCGCTGTCCATGCCCGGCATGATGGACACCATTCTCAATCTGGGCCTCAACCAGACCACCTTGCGCGGCCTCATCAAGATGACCGGCAATGTCCGCTTCGGTTACGACGCCTACCGTCGTTTCATCCAGCTGTTCGGCAAGGTGGCGCTGGGCGTCAAGGAAGAACACTTCGATACCGAATTTGAAGCGGTCAAGCGCGCCGCCGGCGTGAAGGCCGACATCGCGCTGGATGCCGAACATATGCGCGATGCCTGTGAGCGTTTCCTGGCGGTCGTGCTGCGGGAAACCGGCAAGCCGTTCCCGGAAGACGTCTATCAGCAGCTGGAAATCAGCATCCGAGCCGTCTTCAACTCCTGGATGGGCAAGCGGGCGGTCGATTATCGGCGCGAGTTCCACATCACGCCGGACATGGCCAATGGCACGGCGGTCAATGTCGTCACCATGGTCTTCGGCAACATGGGCAACGATTGCGCCACCGGCGTCGGTTTCACCCGCAATCCGGGCACCGGCGAAAACGAAATGTATGGCGAGTACCTGGTCAATGCCCAGGGCGAGGACGTGGTGGCCGGCATCCGGACGCCCAAACCCGTATCGGAAATGGCCCATGAAATGCCGGAGCTTTACCGCCAGCTGGTGGAACTCCGCAACAAGCTGGAGTCGCATTACCGCGAGGTTCAGGACTACGAATACACCATCGAAAAAGGCGTGCTTTATTGCCTGCAGACCCGCAATGGCAAGATGAATGCGACGGCGATGGTGAGAACCTCCGTCGAAATGTATGGCGAAGGACTCATCACCAAGGATCAGGCCCTCTTGCGGGTCGACCCGGCGCTGCTGGAGCAGCTGCTGCACCCGCGGCTGGATCCGCACCATAACCAGGTATCGCTGGCACAAGGCCTGCCCGCCTCCCCGGGTGCCGCCAGTGGTCGCTGCGTATTCGATGCCGATCAGGCGGAAATGCTGGGCCGCGCCGGCGAGAAGGTCATTCTGGTCCGCGAGGAAACCAAACCCGAGGATATCCACGGCTTCTTCGCTTCCCAGGGCATTCTCACCAGCCGTGGCGGCAAAACCTCCCACGCGGCGGTGGTCGCACGCGGCATGGGCAAGGCCTGCGTCGCGGGTGCCGAGGGCATCGAAGTGGACAGCCGCGCCCGCACCGCCAAGATCGGCGACATCACCCTGCGTGAAGGCGATGTCATTACCATCGACGGTTCCAATGGTTACGTTTATCTGGGTGAAATCCCCACCCTGCCCCCGGAATTTTCCGATGAACTGAACGTCCTGTTGAGCTGGGCCGATGAGAAAGCCCAGCTCAAGGTCATGGCCAATGGCGACACGCCGGACATGGCCCGCGTCGCCGTGAAGTATGGCGCCCGGGGCATCGGTCTCTGTCGCACGGAGCGCATGTTCAATGCCAGCGAGCGGTTGCCGGTCGTGGTGGAAATGATCATGGCCCGGACTGTCGAAGAACGGCAGACCGCCCTCGACAAGCTCCTCCCCATGCAGCGTCACGATTTCGAGGAGATGTTCCGGATTGTCGCGCCCAATCCCGTGACGATCCGGCTGCTCGACCCACCGATGCACGAGTTCCTGCCCAACGAATCGCAATTGCTGGACGAGATTGAAGCGCTCAAGGAATACCGTCTTGTGGTTAAGGGACGGACGGCCGCGCTGACGGCGATGAACGCACTGGGCCAGACACAAGGGGGTGATGCGTCGGTCAACGAAGACCACGTCAACAGCATCATCGCCAAAAAGGAACTGATGCTGAAGAAGGTACGTGACCTGCATGAGGTCAACCCGATGCTTGGCCATCGCGGCGTGCGGCTGGGGATTACCTACCCGGAAATCTACGAGATGCAGATTCGCGCCATTCTTGAAGCCGAGGCCGGCTGCCTCAAGGCCGGCATCCCGGTCTGCCCGGAAATCATGGTGCCGCAGGTCATCACGGTTCAGGAACTCAAGCGGGTCCGGGCCAGTGTCGACAAGGTGCGCGCCGAGGTCGAGGCTCACTACGGCATTCACCTGACCTTCAAGTTCGGCACGATGATCGAAACCGTCCGTGCCTGTACCCGTGCCGGTGATCTGGCGCAACTGGCCGAGTTTTTCTCCTTCGGGACCAATGACCTCACGCAGGCGGCCTATTCCTTCTCGCGCGAGGACGCCGAGAACAAGTTCCTGCCGCTCTACACGGAAACCGGCATCCTGCATGACAATCCTTTCGAAACCCTGGACATCAAGGGTGTCGGCGTCCTGATGCAAATGAGCGTGGATCTCGGCCGCGCCACCAACCCGAACCTCAAGGTCGGCATCTGCGGCGAGCAGGGCGGGGACCCCAACTCGATCCGCTTCTGCCATGAGGTCGGCATCAACTATGTGTCCTGCTCTCCGCACCGGGTCCCGGTGGCCCGACTGGCTGCAGCCCAGGCCTTGATTCTCGCTCGCGGCGCTGTCCCGAATGCGGCAGTGGCCTCACCAAAACCACAGGCGCCGGTCTATCCCCCGGCCCAGCCCGCCATCGCGCCACCGACTCCGCTCACACCACCCCCACAGACCGTCCAGCCGGCATCGACAATCGAAGCCCCTGCGCCTCAGCCAGCGATTCCGCAAGTAGCCATCAAGATCTTGGCCAGTGAGCCGCCAGCAACCCCAAGGACCCGGGTTCAGTCCTACATCGAAGAAACCCTACAGCCTGTGAACGCGCCAGCGCCAGCACCCGCTCCTCCAGCTCCGAGTGAGCCTGCGGTGACTGCAGCACCCTCCCTGGCCGTAACACCGGACCCGGTAACCACCCCTGAAGAACCGCCCTCCCCTCGGGAAACCCGAGTGGAGGCGGCGATCCGTGCGCTGTCGGAAGCCGCTCCGGAGGTCACCCCCGCCGCGGCCCCGGAGATGCAACCGGCTTACATCCCGGAGCCAGAGCCGTTCCAGCCGGCCCCCATCTCCGAGACCACACCTGTCATGGAAGCCACTCCGGCACCAGCACCAGCCCCGGCACCAGCCCCGGCAGCACCAACACCCAGCGTGGCCGCTCCATCGCCCAGCGTGGCGCCCCCCCCTGCCCAGGCAGAAAAACCAAAAGGCGGCTTCCTGTCCAGAGCATTCAAAGCCATCAAGGATATCGACAACACGAAAGCCGCTTCAGAGCCGGTCGAATCTCCGCGCGTCGAGCAGGTCATGAAAACTCTGGAGGAAACACCTCCACTAACACCCGTCGCACCGCCACCCGAATCGGTCAATCCCGTTTTCGAACCTGAACCCGCCCAGCCGACTGCCGCTCAGGTGGCGCCCGAGGTGAGATCAGCCCCGGCAACCCAACCCACTCCCGAGCCACAGCCCAAGCCTGCAGAAAAACCAAAAGGCGGCTTCCTGTCCAGAGCATTGAAAGCCATGAAGGATATCGATAAGCCGTCATAGGCATTCATGACCTTTCAGCGACTCAGCATTGTTGTGGCGATGGCCATTTTGGCCATCGCTGCTCCCATGGCTAACCAGGCAAAACCATCCTCGCCCCCCGCTCGGACGGCGCCTACACTGGAACAAGACAGACACCGCCTGATTGAGACCAACCTCGCTCTGAGCGCCGATGAGGCCCGGCAATTCTGGCCCATCTACGATCGGTTTGCGGAAGACCTCCAAAAGTGGCGGGAACGTCGACGTCACCATTTCGGGCTTTTTGGCGAGAACTACGACAACCTCAGCGAGGACGAAGCTCGACAGTTCATCGAGGAGGGACTGACGCTGGAAGAGCAGCGCCAGAGATTGCTCAGAGAACACCTCAAGCGGGTCGGCCATGTTCTCCCAGCTTACAAACTGGCGCTCTACTCGCAAATCGAATTCAAGATTCACGCCTTCGTCGAAGCCGGCATTGCCGAGCACATTCCCCTGCTGGACGATACGGCCACAACAGCCAATCCGCGTTGAGTTCCGACGTGTGTCGGTCTGTTACCAACGCATCACGCCCTCGGCGAGGCTGGTCTCGCATCACTTTGCTATTGATGTTGGTGCCTCTCTCAACAAGCGCCGGCACCTCATCCCAGAACAATGATCCTTTCGATATTTTTCGCGTACATGGCGAGCGTATGGCCGAGGACAGTTGGACTACTGGGGTCGATCAAGAGCCAGACCCACATGAACACTCTGCCGATTTCGATGCGTCGGCCACCTTCAAGGCTCATGCATTCAACAACACAAAGCAACATCTGGATTTGTTTCTGAAAGGCCGTTATCAACGGTCCCGGGCACGGCAGCTGGAACCCGATGCCTGGCGGGCCCTGCCCAACATATCCAACCCCGGGACCGATCTCGCCAACTTTCCTGACAGTGCCTTTACCTTGCCCCAAGGACGAGCCTATATCGAGCTGGCACCCTTCAGCTATTACGGCGGGTCAAGCATTCAGCCACAGGAATTTGCTACCGAATACCTGATCCGTTATGGCGCAACTGACGATATCGAACTTCGACTGTTTGGCAGTGGATACAACTGGGTGGGGGGGCAGGTCTCGGCATGGTCCTTCGCCCCACTCGGTTTTGACGTCAAGATCCAGTCCTGGTTGGAACGACCCGAGTATTTCCTGCCCGCCATGGGAGTCGAGATTTACGTTCAAACGGAGTGGCTGGGAAATACCGCCACCAATGGAGGGACTCAGCCAGGGGTTTCATTCAACTTCGACCAATCATTGCCATGGGAAATTGACTTCGAGTACAACCTGGGTACCGCGCGTGTACAAGACTTTCAAAGTGGAGAAAACGAGTGGGAATTCGGTTTCCAGTGGGCCTTCCAACGTGATTTCTTCGACAAGGATTTTGCTCTTTTCATTCATGGATACCACGATACAACCCGGCGCCGTCGTATAACCTCGAGCACATCCCCTTCTCAGTTCGATGCCATTACAGACCTTTCGGAGGACGCTGTGGGCGGCGGATTCATCTGGACCGCAAATGACCGTTTGTCGATCTATGGACAGACCAGCGCTGGCTTGAATCAATTCAGCCCCTCACTGATCAGCTATGCTGGCTTTGCAGTAGCCTTCTGAGGTTTATTCACCTGTCGATATTGACCGTTTGAATGAGCAACTCATCTAGGCATGGACACCAAAAACGGCGCGAATCTGTGACTGCACTTCCAACGCCGCCGCCCGCGGGTCAGCGGCATCGCGAATGGGACGGCCGACGACGATATAGTCTGCCCCATTGCGGAAGGCTTGCTCCACGGTAACGACCCGCTTCTGGTCATCCGCCGGACGATTTTCGACCGGGCGAATGCCTGGCGATACGACCAGCAGTTTGTTATCGACCTCGGCACGCAGCGCCGGCACTTCCAGACCCGAAGAAATAACCCCGTCGCAGCCCAGCTCCAGCGCACGGCGTGCCCGCGACAGCACCAGTTTCGGCACGTCGCAGTCAAACCCGAGATCCTTCATGTCACCCTGATCCAGGCTGGTGAGAACGGTCACGGCCAACACCTTGAGATTGCCCTTGGCCTTGGCGGCGGCTTCCATGATGGCGTCGTTGCCATGCACGGTCGCAAAATCGACCCCATGCTGACTCAAGACCCGAATGGCACGGGCCACCGTTTCCGGCACATCAAAAAACTTGAGATCGGCAAAGACGTGCTTGTTCTGAACATTCAGCCAGTGAATCAACTCGTAATAATCACCGCTCATGAAGAGCTCCAAACCAACCTTGTAGAAACTGACAGCATCACCGAGCTGCAGCACCAGCTGCTTGGCTTGCTCGACGTTTGGCACATCCAGCGCCATGATCAGTCGCTCGTGAACGGGAATCGGCTTGTTGGAAACGAGGTCGGTCATCGGTGAGTTCCTGTGGTGTCTTTGAAGAAGGCTTGCAAAAATAAGGGACTCGCCCTTCACGCAAGCGGATCGGCATTATAAATAAACCCGCCCAGCAGGCCCGCCCCCCTTACCTGATGACAAGGACATGACCCAAGCCACCGCCGAAATACTCTCCCAGGGCGAAGAGCTGGTGACCGGAGAGATTGCCGACACCAACGCCGCCTGGCTCAGCAGCGAGCTTATCGGCCTGGGCTTTGACGTGACCCGCCACACCGCAGTCGGCGATCGGCTGGAAGCCCTGGTCGACCTGTTGCGAGAAATTTCCCGACGGGCCGATCTCTGCCTATGCACCGGCGGCCTTGGACCCACCTGCGACGACTTGACCGCCGAGGCCGTCAGTCTGGCCTTTGAACGGCCTCTTGCCATGGACCCTACGGCACTGACTCAGATAGAGGACTGGTTTTCGCGCATGAATCGCGACATGCCGTCTGTCAATCGCAAGCAGGCGATGTTGCCTGCCGGGGCGACACGGCTCGACAACCTTTGGGGCACCGCACCGGGATTTTCGATCACGGCGGGGCGCTGCCGGTTCTTTTTCATGCCGGGTGTGCCCAGCGAGATGAAGGCCATGTACCAGACCGCCATCCGGCCAGAACTGCGCTGGCTTTATGCACTGGCCCCACCGCACCGGGTGGTGCTGCGGACCCTGGGACTGGGTGAGTCAACCTTGCAGGAATTGCTGAATCCGATCCCCTTACCCGACGGGACCTCGTTGGGTTTCCGTGCTGGGGGCGCAGAGAATCAGGTCAAGCTGACTTTTCCTCCTTCGCTGCCCGAGGCAGCCATCGATGACACGCTGGACGCCGTCAAGCAGGCCCTGGGTGATGCCATCTATGCCATCACCCGAAATGGCAAAGGGCCACAAAGCCTGATTGACGTCATCGGTCAGGGCATGGCCGCCAAGAATGCGCGACTTTATTTGGTTGAGACCCTGAGCGGGGGGAACATGGCAACCCGTTGTTTTGGCTACGATTGGCTAGCCGGCGCCACGCTACTCACCCACCCGGTAAAGCATCTAACGGCATTCGATACCCCGCCGGACGCGACACATGAAGAGTCGATCGTCCAATGGGCCAAAGCTATCCGCATCCGCGAGACAGTGGATGTCATCTTGGTTCAAACCGGCGATTTCACCCTTGCCACGCTGAACGATGAGAACACCCGCCTCGAAATCATGACCGTCGTGGCCGGCCGCCATGGAATCATGACCGACCGCCGCCTCATCTCCGGCAATCGCCAGCGGAAACAGAACACCGCCACCACGCATGGTTTGAATCTGTTACGGCGGTTTCTGTTGGCTGAGCAGTCAAACCCCGACCCGCAGCCCGAATAATGCAACGCGGAAGCCGGGCTTTGGCCCACGAGACTGGCGCTCGTGGGAGGCCTGCCCTCAGGCCGATGCGGGGTTACTAGCGGCATGGGGCAAGGTGCCGAGGTCAAAGTCTGCTCGCGCCGGGGGCGGCGCTCCCACGGGTCAACCATTGCTGGGCGGAGCCCGTAGCCCTGATAACGCAACGCGGCATCCGGAGGCGATTTGGGGCTACTCATCGCAAAGAACCTGAAATGGCACAAAACAATACCCGAGCTTGTCAACGGGAAAGCAGCTCAATGTACGCTTGGTAGCTGTAGCTCCGATTCTTTTTCAGCCCGGTCATCTCCGTCACGATGCCCAGATCCTCCAGCACCTTGATGGCGGCCGTCGCGGTAGGGAAGCTGGTGTCCAGTTGCTGGCGCACCCGTTCGATGGTGAAGCGCGGCATCATCGGCAGTAACTCAAACAACCGGTAGCTGGCCAATCCGGTCCTGGCCGATTGCAACAGGCGTCTGCGCCCTGTAGCTACGAGACTGGCGACTTCAATGATATTTCTTTCAGCATCGCCAGCGGCAGTCACCACACCTTCCAAAAAGAAGCTCACCCAGGATTCCCAGTCACCCTCCGTACGGATAGTCAAAAGACGCCGGTAGTACTCCCCCTGATGCTGCTTGAGGTAGCCACTGAGATACAACAATGGTTCAGACAGCAACCCCCACTCTTCGAACAAAGCAGAGGTCAGCAGACGCCCGATGCGCCCATTACCGTCAAGAAAGGGATGGATGGTTTCAAACTGAGCATGGATGAGTGCCACCTTAATGATGGGCGGCAAATTCGTCGCATTATCGTGAATGAACCGCTCCATATCGGCCAGCAACAACGGCACATGCTCCGGCGGTGGAGGCACGAAAACCGCGTTACCAGGTCGTGTACCACCAATCCAATTTTGCGACCGACGCAGTTCTCCGGGCTGTTTGCCAGCACCTCGAACGCCATCAAGAAGCAAGCGATGGGCATCGCACAACAGCCGCACGCTGATAGGCAGTCCGTTGGGGTGACGCAATTGTTCTTGCACCCACCGAAAAGCGCGAAGGTAATTGGTAACCTCCTCGACATCGTCGATGTTGCCAACCTTGAAGCCCGCCTCATCATCGAACAAGTCGGTCAGCGTGGCCTGGGTGCCTTCAATCTGAGATGTGAGTAGGGCTTCCTTGCGGATGGCG
>JBIIEQ010000106.1:0-7893 GCA_044237765.1 Methylococcaceae bacterium
TAACCGAGTCATCTTATCTTTACTCACGGCGTATTCACTCCTCTCGTAGGCATTGATGACCTTGAAGACCATCAAGAATACGCCGCCTCCATCAGCTGCTCATCCACAACTTTTGAGCATAACTCGGTTCATCCCTGGTACTCGGCCTGCTGCAGCACAACCCATTTCCGGACGCACCGCCGCTTTATGTCCGGCTGGTGATCGACCGCTATCACTTCACCTCGCCCGAGGAGCGCCGTCAAACCGGACAAGTGTGGAAACGGGAGCGGATGGAGGCAGATTGATAGGTGCCAGTTCATATCAACTTATGAAGCTGTTATTTGAACCTGGAGGAGCGCACCTCGATGAGTTTTTCCCCAGGCTTGACCGTGGAAGCCTCTTTCAAGAGGTAATCAGTTATTGGCAGACCCAACCTTCGAGAGCTACCCGGCTGGCTGCTTTGGATCGAATTTGACCGGCACCAGAGAACCTAAACATGGAAGTCCATCCTCAACTTTCCCGCTTGTACTACTTCTTGGACCCCATGTGCAGCTGGTGCTGGGCGTTCCGTCCAGCGCTCCGGAAAATTGAAGCGCAATTACCGGAGAACGTCGAACTCATTCTTATGCTGGGCGGGTTGGCGGCAGATACCGACGAGCCCATGCCTGAGGCGATGCGCAAGAAACTACAGGAAATCTGGTGGGCAATTCAACTAAAGGTTCCGGGTACCGAGTTCAATTTCCGCTACTGGGATGTCTGCACACCGCGACGCTCGACCTATCGTGCTTGTCGCGCGGTGATTGCAGCCGCTCAACAAGGCGACTACGGACCCGCCATGATTGAGGCCATTCAACGGGCTTATTACCTTAAAGCTCGCAATCCCTCAGATGGCTCTACTCTCATCCAATTAGCGCGAGACCTTCATCTTGATGCTGACCGATTTGCCCGCGATCTGGACCACCCGAATACCCAGGCGGAACTGGAGCGACAGATTACGGTAACCAAAGCCTATGGGGTGAAGGGGTTTCCCACCTTGATGCTCGAGACCGCGCAGGGCCGTCAATTCATCGACATCAATCCCAACAACCCAGAAGGGATTCTGGCGGACATTCGCTCGGCATTGGGATAGGTCCGACTTTTTTGCGGGTTTTCCTTCAGGTGACCTGTTCCGGAAACTGATCTCCGGGCAATATTTGGAAGCTCTCATCGCCTGGATAGAAAAAGATGCCGGCTTGACCATGGAGTAGTTGCTCACGCACTTGGGCGACCTTCTGCGCCAGTTGCGTTTCCCGTTCTCCGTAATCGGTCCCGTCACGCGTGACGAACTCCTCGATCATGCCCTGTAGGGCCCTCGGGCTCATCTGATTGGGCGGGATCCGCAAGACATCCGATTCTCTCTGCCGAGAATTCGGGAATGTCCTCCGCCAGTCGTGCCGGCAAGTGGGTCAAGCACCCTGATAATTTCTGAGTCCTGACCGCCTTGGCCAAGGCTTTTGGCTGGGCCAAAATAACGATCAATTGCTTGCCGCGGGTCACGCCGGTGTGGATCAGATTCCGCGATATCCCGGTTCCATTGCGGCATGTCGAGATACCAGAGAGCCCCTTCACTCTCACCATGGCCAGACCCAGGGGGGCATAGCCGGCGTCGGACACACACTGGCATAACTCCTGAAGGTCTTCTTTACAGCCTCATGCCCCGTGACAGGCAATCACGACAGATGCCGGCCCTGTGGCATCGGGAGCGAACAAGTTTGCCGCGATGCAATCATTCCCAGATGTGAATCTGACTGATTGACAGGACGGCATGGACTCGCTGCCTTTTAAGTGACTAAGCGGGGCCTCGCAAGAGATTGCCTCTTCAGAACTCGAGATGAACCACTGGAAGGCGCCGCCCCATGATCACATGATGTTTAGGTCGGAGGTGGCGGAGGGGTATAAGTAGCTGCCTTTGATGACCCCGGCCACCAAGATCGCCCAAGCAGAACGCCGATCTTGGGGAGCGATTTTCCATCAGGATAGCTCTTACAAGGTCCATAAACCCTGGGTCCTCCCTCATTCGACGAGCCCCCGCAGTTAATATACCTAGATCTTACATCATTCAAAGCGTAACGGGGGTTAATAACCAAAAGGAGAGTACCATTCTGTGCATCACCTAAGCTTGCTTTTGACTCGTATTGGGAAACGGCAATATCCTCGGCTTTAATAACTTTTCCTGTGAGAGGATTACGCCAAGGTGAGTAAACGTCGGTCTTCACACTTTGCAAATAATAGTTTATTACATCAATATCAAACCCATCGAATGCAGCAGCTGTTCCCTCTTTAATAATATTGTCTCTTTTAATGCGAGGTCTACTCACAACCTCTACCGCTGTGTTTTCTGGGCTGCTTTCCATGGCTAGCCCTCTCTGTTCCGTCAAAGCACCATCTCCGTAGATGGAGCCATAACTATAATCGCTTCGATCAAGATACCCTAAATTTATCATGTCATCAGCGAGATATGTCTCACTTTTCCATGGGTAGAGAATAACCCCTTTGCCATCGCTCATCACGCCAAGCTCATCGCTGTATAAATCTCCAGGATAGGCTGATTTTATATTATTAGCCCACACGCAGAACGTACTGCTAGCCGAGGTGGTGCCAGAGGCGCACTTACTGGTGTCCTTAACGCCATTAGCATCCGTGTAAAAGCCACCGATATTAGAGAGGTCGCTATACCAGCTTTTGTTTACCGTACGCCCTTTATAGTTGTCATATTCGCTTTGAAGAGTGAATTGTTGATTTTCTATTTCACCCCAATATGCAAGAAATTCTTGAAGCTCTTGCACCTCTGATTGCTTCAGCCAACCACCATGCTTATCTTGATAAATCTGTACCAGCGTCCGCCACGCAGGCGTGCCTCCACCATTGGAGCTAAATAATGCCGTGTTGATTGCAGATCCACAAAATTCATGAACACCCCCCCATGCTGGTAGCCATTTGTTAATGAACACATCATTGTTACTATCCAGCGGGTCGGTTGAGGCGTGCGCAATGGCGTCTCTATAGGACTGCCAAACGCCATCAATATGGGTGCTGCATTCCTGCGCCACAATGAGTGAAACCTGAAGACTAAGATACTTCACTTGCTCTGACAGATAGGCAATCTGCGTGCTAATGCATGTTAGCTGCGCTTGTATTTCCTCCAATGTATCTGCTGTTGGATCAGGGAAATTTAAAAACGTCCCCAACACGGCTTCTGTAGCTGGGGTAGGAACACCTGCAGATTTGCCTAAGGCAAATATCGCGACCACACCGACATCGTTAATGATTTCTGTTGAAGACTTGGATTCATCCCCATTTCCAACCGGTGCGCTGCACACATCGGATGCTGATGATGCGCGGGGTTTTAGTCTGATACCCCCATCAACCGCCGCGATTGATGGTTGTGGACTTGCTTGTCTTGCATCGCCCTGAGCGATACTTTGGGTGATGTCGCTAACTGAAATGGGTTCGAGACGCTTAAATCGGCGTCCATTTCTTGTCGCCTTGGCCACGGCATTAACCACGGCGCCAAATCCTCCAAGCCGTTTCCGCTCATCATTCAGGCGAACCTTATCGACATGGATATTTTTTACCTGAAGCACATAATCCGGGGCACCTTTACCAATCCCCAGGGATTGTCGTACCTCTGACAGAGCCTGAGGATAAGATCTACGGGCGTTTGTCAGGACTGATGCCGCACTGGATAGTAAGTCCATCTTGACAGATGCAAACTCAGCACCCACCTGTGATGTCAGTGCAGCGAGGCGTCCACGGAATTTAACGTTTTTGGCGCTCCCGCCAGTCGTCATGATCTTCAGGGGAAAGGCGCTTGGATCGACCGTTGTCAAGAGAACATTCTCTCTCCCGTTTTCGTCCGTTTGGCCACGCCCAACTAGGCGTCCTCTAGCATCCCTTACGCTGACAGAGGCCCCAGCAAGCGGTTCTTCTGGTGCGACGGTGGCCCAGACCTTGAGCATGTTGGACACCCCGTCCAGTGGCGCGGCGACACCCAAAGTCGAAGAAAAGCTAAGCATCAGGCCTATCAAGCATTTCACGAATTTAGATTGTTTCATCGTTGTTATAAAAAAGCTGCGTTGATTAACCCAGGGAAATCCAGAAAGAATCCCCTAACTCTGCAAACTCACACAGTCATCCTACCTGAGGAACCTGCTCCGTGGGCAAAATCTCGGAGGATTTATCATCCGGGTAGAAAAACATCCCAGCCTGGCCTTTATGTAGCTGCGCTTTGACCTGCGCCTCTTTCTTGGCCAACTCGGTTTCCTGCTCCCCGTAGTCGGTCCCGTCCCGGGTAACGAACTCTTCGATCATGCCCTGTAATGTGCGGGGGCTCATTCCGTCCTTCGGCATCTGAATGGATTCAGGCCCCCTGTCTGGCGGCTCTGCCAGTGGCGGAGGTTCGGAGATCTCGCTCAATCGTGCTGGCAATTGTGTCAGGCGCCGTGATGATTTTGGGTTCTGCCCGCCTTGGCCGTGGCCTTAGGCTGGGCTAGGATGACCACCCGTTGCTTGCCACGGGTCACGTCGGTGTAGATCAGATTCCGTTCCAGCAACATGTAATGCTGGGTGATGAGCGTAATCACCACCACCGGATACTCTGAGCCCTGGAATTTTGAATGCTGGTGGCATAGGCCCAGGACACTTCGTCGATTTCACCGAACTCGTATTCCACGCCTCTCCTTTCGGAGTCGATTTGCACCAGACTGTCTTCGAGTTCGCTCTTCTCGATACGGCCAATATCCATTGAACCTCTCTGTCATAGTGATTGACCGTTTGCAGCACCTTACCGCTCGGGGCAAAAGTGGAACCAAAGCGGCTTATCTTGGGTTCACTGGCACTATTAAGCCGTTGTTGCAGTTCGGCGTTGTACGCCCTGACACCAAGGTCGCCAAGATTCACCGGGGTGAGCACTTGAATGTCGTTCAAAGGGTGGAGCTGCTCTTCCGCTTTCGAGAACTTGGCATTTTGGCGGGCTGTCACGCAGTCGACCACAGCTTGCAGAGCCCATGACCGGTCATGGGCTCTGATCATCCGCTGGCCCGAACTGACGCCTTAACACGCGGGTTGACAGAGACAGAGCCAAGCCACGTGGAAGATGGCTGGCCAAGACAGTCATGAGGCGATTTTTCCAGCCAGGAACCAATAGCCGCTGTCCTCCTCGTAACGCCTGTAGCGTTAGCTCCACCAGTTCTTCAGCCGACTGCATGGGCGGCGCGGCCTCCAACTGCTCCGCAGGACCACGCCCCGCCGCCCGGAAAAAATCAGTTGCAGTCGCCCCAGGGCAGACGGTCAGGATGCGAATGGACGTACCCTTACATTCTCCGGCCAAAGCTTCTGAAAACGACAGGAGAAAGGCCTTGGTGGCACCATAGACAGCCAAGTAGGGAGTAGGCTGGAAGGCCGCCATCGACGCGACGTTGATGAGGGTACCCCGCCTTTGTTGCCGCATGTCGGCCAGAAAATAATGCGCCAGTAACACGGGCGTGGTTGCATTCAACTGCAGCATGGCGGCATAGATTGCAGCCGGCTGACTAAGAAAATCGCCAAACCGACCAAAACCGGCATTGTTGATGAGTTGAGAAACCACCCACCCGGACTGTTGGCAATGGGCGTGGAGCGCTTCGGCGGAGCCGGGGTGCGATAAGTCAGCAATCCATACCTCGATGGGCACCGCATAATGGTGCTCAAGCTCTTCCTTCAGGGTTGCCAATTGCGCGCCGTCGCGAGCCACCAGGATGAGCGGATGACCGTCGGCGGCCAAGCGCCTGGCAAACGCGGCGCCGATCCCACGGCTTGCTCCGGTAATCAGGGTATACATCCGAAAATCTCCCTTGTGCAATCGCTAAGACAGCCGCATCAGACTGCGTCGTGCCTATCTCAGGATGCTTTCTGAAAAACAAAAAGTGCGAATCCCGGGGCCAGCCAGCCCTCTCGCGCACCAGTCAGGCGATTCCTTTCAGAATGCTGCTCGGTGGGCGTATTAAACTGAGCAGCTTTCTTTTTGCGCCATTTGGAGTTGAATAGTGGCAGCCCACAATCGTGAAAATGAAAACCCGGGTCGCGCCCGGTTGGGCGCTGACACCGTCAATAACATCACCCAAACGGTGGCATTGATTTTGGCAGGAGCCTGGGGGGGTTTACACCTTTGTCTATCAAGAGCCAATCGCACCAGCGTTGGCCCCGCCAACCTTGTCAGTGTCGAGCTTACTGGAAAAAGCAGGCCGCCACGACGACCAGATCGCTATCCGCTGTGCAGTTAACCGCGCCAATGTCGGCAAATCCAGCGTCCGCGTTTTGGGGTTGACCTATAACCTGACCGGCATCAAGGAGCATTTTCTCAAGGGGACCGCCGCAAACCCGGGGTTTTCGATGCCCTCGAGCAATGCCAGCCAGGTGATCCGCAACCGTTATCAACTGGAACCAGCTCTTGAGGAAATCATCCTGCAAAATGGCATCTTGTTTGCCGGCGCTCATACGGATGGCAGTCCATCCGATTTGAACCCTGAGAAAGCGGTGACCCGGGATATGATCCTGTACGCGGATCGCAGCCGATTTGACCGAGTGCGTATGCAGGTCTCGCTGGTGTACGCATGACTCGGTGATCCCCCGACACCCTTGAGCATCGAGATAAATAACCAGGGGCTACTCCAGACCCGTATCACTCCGGAGTGTCGTATCCAAAAGCCGGCCTGTACAGAGGTCTGCACCACGGATTCCATGACCGAACTGAGCCTTTGGGATTAGATCGATGGGTGATTGAACCGTGTTTCATGATCGCCGGAATACATCCGACTTTTAATGAGCATACTGCATGCTCTCCGGGGCTTACCCCCTTACGGACTAAAGATTCAATGAACACTGACTTTCAGATCATCCATGAAGGACTCATGGCACCGAATGCCTGGCTGTCGTCAAAATTCTTTTACGACGAGACCGGCTCCAGGTTGTTCGAAGCCATTACCCAACTGCCGGAGTACTACCTGACGCGGACAGAGAGAACCATCTTTGAGCAGGCGCAATCGGAGCTGGTTGATGCGATCGGAACCGGTTCCGTGATGATTGATCTTGGCGCGGGTAATTGTGAAAAGGCCGAACGACTTTTCAAGGATCTGCGTCCCAGTCACTATTTCGCCATCGACGCAGCCAGCGAGTTTCTTACAGCCTCCCTCAAACGGATTCGGGCCGACCATCCGGCACTCCCGGTACATCAGGTGAATGCTAACTTCACCCACGGCCTGACCCTGCCAGCGGATATTCCCGGCGACCAGCGTCTGGTCTTCTTTCCCGGCTCGACAATTGGCAACTTCGATCCAGACGAGGCGGTCGGGCTGCTCCGCGAGATGGCCCGTCTTGCCGGCCCCTCGGGACGTTGTCTGATCGGCATTGATCTGGTCAAACCCACGGAAATCCTGGAAGCAGCCTACAACGACGCTCAGGGCATTACGGCCAAATTCAACTTGAACATACTCACCGTGGTCAACGAAGTGGCCCAAGCCGACTTTGACCTCAGCCAATGGGAGCACCGGGCATTTTTCAATGCAGCCAAAGGGCGAATCGAGATGCACCTGGAATCCACATCTGATCAATGGGTTCATTGGTGTGGGGGTCAACGCCAATTTAAACGCGCCGAGCGTATCCACACTGAAAACAGCTACAAATTCACTTTGAAGGGCTTTGAGTCGCTGCTCCAGGCAGCCGGACTGAATCAGCGATCGATGTTCACAGATGACCAACAGTGGTTCGCCCTAGTCATTGCTGAGCCCGCCTGAGAAGACATGACTCTGCAACTCCGCCAGGATTACCATCAGATTCGTGACCACAGTCTCGATCTGATTGCAGGCCTTTCCGCTGAAGATGCCCAGGCGCAATCAATGC
>JBIIEQ010000045.1:0-27554 GCA_044237765.1 Methylococcaceae bacterium
CACCTGTTTTGCCTGACCCCCGAGTCGGCCCAGTTTGTCCGGGGATTTGGCCAGGCCTATGAATGGAGTGGGGCCAATTTGCGCGGTATCAGACATAGGAACGATCGGGGGCATCGGGCATGAGGACGCATTTAATTCGGCGGATATTCCGGCTTTTGCTGTGCCTGACAGCCGCCACCGCAGCGCCCCCGGTGCTTTCGTCCAAGGATCTGTCCGAGGCCGAATATGCCATCCGCTGGGATAGTCGCGAGGGTGGACCCAGCACGGCAATGGACGTGTTGCAGTGGCTGGGGAAGTCATCGAAATCGCCGGAACGTTACACGGTGCGCTACTACGATCTGCCTCGCCCGCCTGCGGCTCCGGAGAGTGCCGGCATCATCCTGCGGCAGCGGGCCAAGCAGGGTGGCAAGACACAGATTCGCCTGAAGTATCGGCTGGAAAAACCGCTGACGGTGGACTGGGCATGTCCCTCGGATGACTACGAAAAAAGCAGCGAGCTTGATGTGACCTGGTTGGAGCATGGCCAGAAAGTCAGCTACAGCTACGCCTGCAGCCTGAAAGAGGCATCACCACCCGACGCACTGGAGGCGACGCCGAAACCTTGCGTCGCCGCCATGACCCGGTATGAAGCGGATGGATTCAAAATCGAAGAGTGGCTGTTGCCGGATGGCCAGCGCCTGCTGGAGATTTCCCGCAACGCAGAGGATAGTCTCTCCAAAAGGCAAAGCTTCCAGTCATTAGTCGATCAATTGATGGCGCGCGGGGTTCGCCCCGCCGACCGTAGCAAGACCGAATTGGGGAGTGATTGCCGATAGAAAAACCCCGGTTCACTCGCCTCAGCCCGGACGCCCCACCCCATAATAGCTCCAGCCCTCGGCGCGCAGCTTTTCCGGATGGTAGAGATTGCGGCCGTCAATCAGCGTTTTGCTGGCGAGACGATTCTGCATTTCATCGAAATCCGGTGCACGAAACTGCTGCCACTCGGTGCAGATTACCAGCGCGTCCGCACCCTCGAGGGCGGCATATTTGTCCGGTGCAAGGGTCAGGTCGGGACGATTGCTATAGATACGGTGGGTTTCTTCGATGGCCACCGGATCGAACGCCTGGACTTTGGCGCCGGCTTGCCAGAGCGCTTCCATCAGGGTGCGGCTGGGGGCAGCGCGCATGTCATCGGTGTTGGGTTTGAAGGCGAGACCCCAGACGGCAATGGTCTTGCCTTTTAGGGCGTCCTCACCACCGAAGTGTTTGGCCAGTTTGGTGAAGAGCGTGGTTTTCTGGCGATTGTTGACGGTCTCGACCGCCCTCAACAGCGGCGCGTCATAACCGATCTGCTGTGCAGTTTTTTCCAAAGCCTGGACGTCCTTGGGGAAGCAGGAGCCACCATAGCCGCAGCCGGGGTAGATGAAGTGATGACCGATGCGCGGGTCCGCGCCAATGCCCCGGCGTACTTCCTCGATATCCGCCCCCAGAATTTCCGCCATGTTGGCCAGTTCGTTCATGAAGCTGATCTTGGTCGCCAGCATGGCATTGGCGGCGTATTTGGTCAGCTCGGCACTTTTCACATCCATGAAAAGGGTGCGTTCGCGATTGCGGTTGAAGGGCTCATACAGTTCGCGCATCAGTTCGCGCGCCTTTTCACTGCCGGTGCCGATGATGATCCGGTCCGGCTTGAGAAAGTCGCCAACTGCGGCGCCTTCCTTGAGAAATTCGGGATTGGACACGACGTCGAACGGGGACTCGAGCTTGCGCGCCTTCAAACCCTCAATAACCTTGGCCTGCACCTTGTCGGCGGTCCCGACCGGCACCGTCGACTTGTTGATGATGACCCGGTAGGAGTCCATATGACGGGCAATACCTTCGGCCACGGCGAGCACATATTGCAGATCGGCGGAGCCGTCCTCGTCCGGCGGCGTCCCTACCGCAATGAACTGAACTTCAGCATGCGCCACCGCCGTCGGCAGATCAGTGGTGAACTTCAGTCGGCCCTCGGCGGCATTGCGCTCGACGATGTCCTCCAGCCCTGGCTCCCAGATCGGCAAAACGCCGCGATTGAGGTTATCAATCTTGGTCTGGTCGATATCATTGCAAACCACATGATGACCGACTTCGGAGAGACAAGCGCCGGTGACCAGGCCGACATAGCCGGTGCCGTAGATGCTGATTTTCATTGGGAATATGGGCGGAACAAAAGTGCAATTATACGTGGATAAAAACCTGCGCCTGACATTGCTTGTTCGTTCCCGCTTCTGAAATGCGTCCCGGCTATTCCTGATGGCGGATCAAATGCCATCAGCGGGACTTCAGCCGTGTAAAATTCCGGTTTTTGGGTTAACCGGAGTTCACATGGGCCTCTCGCAAACGGAAGTGGAAGACAGCATCAAGGGCTGGATAGATCCCCATCTGGGTCATGACCTGGTCAGCGCGAAGATGGTCCGCAAGATCGATATCGAGGGCACTGCGCTCACCATCCATGTGGCGCTGGGCTATCCCGCTGCGGACTTTCATTCGGTCATCCGTGAAGCACTGACCCGCAAGCTGCTGGCCGACACGGCGGCCACGGCGGTCACCGTTGAAGTCGAGCAGAAGATCGTTTCCCATGCTGTTCAGAAGAATCTGAAACCGTTGCCTGGCGTCCGGAATATCGTGGCCATTGCCTCGGGCAAGGGCGGTGTCGGAAAGTCGACTACCGCCATCAATCTCGCTGCCTCGCTGGTGCGCGAGGGTGCGCGGGTCGGGTTGCTGGATGCCGATATCTATGGCCCCAGCCTGCCGCACATGCTGGGCCTTTCCGGCAAGCCTGAGATCCGGGAGGGTAACCGGATTCAACCCATGCAAGCCTTCGGGCTGCAGGCGATGTCGATCGGATTTCTGATCGACGAAGATCAGCCCATGATCTGGCGCGGTCCCATGGTGACCGGCGCATTGCAGCAGTTGCTGAGCAACACCGACTGGGATGATCTCGACTATTTGATCATCGATCTGCCTCCGGGCACCGGGGATATTCAGCTGACCCTGTCGCAGCAGATACCCGTGTCCGGCGCGATCATTGTCACCACTCCGCAAGATATTGCGTTGCTTGATGCGCAAAAGGGGCTGCGGATGTTCCAGCAGGTCAGCGTGCCGGTATTGGGGCTGATCGAGAACATGAGCATCCACGTCTGCTCGAATTGCAGTCACGCCGAGCCCATATTCGGCGAGGGCGGCGGACAGAAGATGGCGCAGAAATACGGCACCGAACTGCTGGGTGCCTTGCCGCTTGATATCCAGATTCGTCAGCAGGCGGACGCCGGGCATCCGATCGTGATTGCCCAGCCAGAGGGGCCGGCGGCGGCCCTATATCGCGAGATTGCCCGCAAAATGGCAGCGCGTCTGGCACTCAAATCCCGCGACTATAGTGCGCGCTTCCCAACCATTTCCGTGGTGAATGACTGATGGGTATCAAATCGGATCGCTGGATACGGCGGATGGCCGAAGAGCAGGGCATGATCGAACCGTTCGAGCCGGGCCAGGTTCGCGAAGGGACGACCGGGCGAGGTATTTCCTACGGCACCTCCAGCTATGGTTACGATGTCCGTTGTTCCAACGAATTCAAGATCTTCACCAACATAAACTCGGCCATCGTCGATCCCAAGGCGTTCGACGCCAGCAGTTTTGTCGATGTGCAGCAGGATGTATGCATCATTCCACCCAATTCCTTCGCCCTGGCGCGAACGGTCGAATATTTCCGCATACCGCGCGATGTGCTGGTGATCTGCTTGGGGAAGAGCACCTATGCGCGCTGCGGCATCATCGTCAACGTGACCCCGCTGGAGCCGGAATGGGAAGGCCATGTCACGCTGGAGTTTTCCAACACCACGCCGTTGCCCGCCAAGATCTACGCCAACGAGGGAGTCGCGCAGATGCTGTTCATCGGGGCCGATGAAGTCTGTGAGACGTCTTATCGGGACCGGGGAGGCAAGTATCAGGGCCAGCGTGGTGTCACCCTGCCCATGGCCTGAGACGGAACGCCTGGCCCTTTCACGAACCATCGAACCTCAAGCATTGTCATGACCAACGAAGAACTGTTTCAGCAAGCCAAATCGGTGATCCCAGGCGGTGTCAATTCGCCGGTCAGGGCCTTCAAGGGCGTGGGCGGGACGCCTGTCTTCATTCAGCGGGCCGAGGGACCTTATTTCTGGTCCGCGGAAGGCAAGCGTTATATCGACTATGTCGGCTCCTGGGGCCCGATGGTGCTGGGGCACGCGCATCCGGCCGTGCGCCAGGCCGTTCACGAGGCAGTGGACCGGGGACTCAGCTATGGGGCCCCGACGGAGATCGAAACGCGGATGGCCGCGCGCCTGTGCGAACTGATGCCTTCCATGGACATGGTGAGGATGGTCAGCTCCGGTACCGAGGCGACCATGAGCGCCATTCGCCTGGCCCGAGGCTTCACCGGCCGTGACACCATCGTCAAATTTGAGGGTTGCTACCATGGTCATTCCGATTCGCTGTTGGTGAAAGCCGGTTCCGGCGCGCTGACGCTCGGGGTTCCCAGTTCCCCGGGAGTGCCTGCCGCACTGGCCGAACACACACTGACCCTCGATTTCAATGATGCGGAGCAGGTTCGAGAGGTCTTTGCCCGGCAGGGTGATTCAATCGCCTGCATCATCGTCGAGCCGGTCGCGGGCAACATGAATTGCGTGCCGCCGCAGCCTGGCTTTCTTGAAGCTCTGCGCGAGGTCTGCGATGCCCATGGCGCGGTGCTGATCTTCGATGAGGTCATGACCGGCTTCCGCGTGGCGCTGGGAGGCGCACAAGCGTTGTATGGCGTTCGTCCCGACCTCACCACGCTGGGCAAGGTGATCGGTGGCGGCATGCCTGTGGGTGCCTTTGGCGGTCGCCGCGACATCATGGAACAGCTAGCTCCACTGGGGCCGGTTTACCAGGCCGGCACACTGTCTGGTAATCCGGTGGCCATGGCGGCCGGACTGAAGACACTGGAACTGATTGCCGAGAATGGATTTTTCGAAAGCCTGACTCAAAAGACCCGTCACTTCGTTGATCGACTCAGGCAACGGGCGGATCAAGCGGGCATCCCATTCACGGTGAATGGGGTCGGGGGCATGTTTGGCCTGTTCTTCACCGATCATTCGCAGGTACGAAATTTCGCCGATGTCATGGCCTGCAGCACCGAGCGTTTCAATCGTTTCTTCCATGCGATGCTGGACGAGGGCGTTTATCTGGCTCCGTCCGCTTTCGAGGCGGGGTTTGTCTCCGCCGCGCATAATGAGGCTGTGATCGAGGCGACGCTCGAGGCCGCCACAAGGGCTTTCAAAAAACTGTGAACCCGGCACATTGAAGCCGCGGGTCAACTCCTGACCACCATTGATGCATTGCTGCCGAGGCTGCCATGAAAAACCTAATTGCCCGACTGTTTGGTCAGCGATCCAAGCCGGCCGCTCCAGCGCCTTCCAGGCCGGTGAAATCCGAACCGGATATTGCAAGCCTGAGGCAACAACTGGAATCAGCCGCCACGGCGGAAGATCGCGCCGCTCGGGCAGCGCTTCTGGGGCAGCGACTGGGCAGGGAGGGGATTGCCCCAGAATCCCATGACTCGGTCGACATATGGATAGCCGCCCTGTGTAGTTCTGCGTTGAAGAGTCAGGCAGCCGGCTGGCTTGCAAACATCCAGGACGAAGCATCGCTGGAACAGGTCGTCTTCAAAGCGCGGTTGGCGGACATTCGCCTTATGGCGGCACAACGAATTTCCGACATCGACCGGCTGGGTCGTCTTGCACAACAAATGCGTGACCGTGATCGCGGCGTCTATCGTCATTGTCATGGGTTGTTGAAACAGCATGCCGATAAAATCAATCGTTCCGAGCAAGTGGAAGGCCTTCGTCTTCAGTTTAGGAATCTTGTCGACAACCGACCGATTGCCTCGGGGCCGTTGTATGAGCTCCGCAAACAACTCGCCGCGTTACCGGATGGACCGGATCTCGAAGACTGCCATGCACTCTCACGCCAGGCAGGGGAGGCCGCGCAGGAGGAAACCTCTGCGCTTCGGACCCTCGAGCAGTTGGCTGGCGAATCGAATGGCTTGCTGCAGGCTATCGGCAAGGGGGTGCTTAATGACCTGAGTCAGCTCAGGGAGAGCGCTGACGGCTTGTTTTTTAAAGTGTCAGAACTGCCTGCATGGACTGAAGGGCACAGCCTGAGAAAGCAAATTGCCGACAGACTCTCCCAGATCACCGAGAAACTGTCGGTACTGGAAGAAGACGTAAGACGTCTGACGGAATGCCGGTCTTTTCTCGAGTCGACCGCCGATCAGGAATTCAATCAGTCATTGATGGATGCCTGGAACCAGCTTCCCAAGCCCGATAATCTTCAGGCCCATCAGGCTTTGGAAGCGGAATGGCTCAAGCGTGGTGGCCAGCCGGTACCCAAGATCATGCCAAGAAAGGTGGTTAAACCGCCGCAATCGGCTATCGATACGGACCGCTTTCGTCAACGGCTCGAAGCGCTGGAGCAGGCCCTGGAGGCGGGAAAATCACAAGAAGCGCTCTCGCTGGTACGAACCCTGGACGAAATGGCTGCAGACGCTTTGCCTCCGCAGGGATTGGTCGGGCGATACCATGCACTTCAGGCACGGGTCGGTCAGGTGCGCGACCTGTTGCGCTGGAGTACGCAGCAGGCGCGGGACAAATTGGTCGAGGAGGCTGAGGCGCTGACGGCGGAAGGGGCCACCCGGGTTCATGTGACCGAGGCCGTTCCCAAACTCCGGGCCGAGTGGAAGCGCCTCGACAGACTGAGCCGAGGGACTCAGATCCAGTGGCAGCAATTCGATCAGGCGCTGAATCAGGCGTATGAACCGATTCTTGCGGAACGGGAAGAACGCAATGCGCGTCAGGATGCGATCAGTCAGGCCAAATCGGCGCTACTTGATGAGGCCGAACAGTGGCTGCAAGGACTGTCGCCGGAGACCATCAATCCCGGCGAGCTTCAGAAGCAGCGGCAAGCCTTGCGCAATCATTGGCAGGGCATGGTTCAGGCCGGACCGCGAGACGAGCGTCGATTGCAGAATCGGTTCTATGCCCTCATGCGGCAACTGGATGAAAAAATTCAGCCTTTTGTGCAAGCTGAAATTGATCGCCGTCATCGTCTCCTGAATGCGGCGCGACTGCTGCAACAGGAGCCCGACCTCCGTGCCGCGATCGATCAGGCCCGTCATCTTCAGCAACAGTGGCGCCCCGAAAATGCGCCCCACTTGCCCAGACAGGTGAATGAAAAACTATGGCAAGCCTTCCGTGAAGCCGTGGATGCGGTGTTTGCCCGGCGAGACGCGGAGCGCAAGCAACACGAGGCACAAAGCCAGGAAAGAAATGCGGGTCGTCAGGCTCACCTGAAGGCGCTTGAAACCCTGCTGGAATCGCGGCCAGGTCAGGCCCAACTCGAGGCGGGGATCGCGGCATTCGAGGCACAGTGGAATGAAGAGCCGACGACGGAGGAAAGACGTCCACGGCGCGATGATCTGAATCAAAAGGCAGAAGGTCTGTTGCGCCGCGCACGGACTTTGCTGAAGGAATTGCATGCAGCCAGACAATGGGCAGTGCTGGACCACATTGAGCAGAAAGCCGGTTGGGCCCGGGATCGGGAAGCCGCCGTACTTGCAGGCGATGATGCCGATGAAGACGCGGCCCAGCGTATTCAATCGCTATGGCAAGAGGCTACCTCGCTGTCTCCCGAACTGGAGCAGAAGCTGCGTCAACGGTTTGAGCGCGCCCCACAGATCACCTCGGCCACGCTTGAGGCCGGCGGATCGGAACGGAACCGCGTGCTGATTGATCTCGAAATTCTGCTGGACTTGCTCACGCCAGCCGCGTACATGAACGACCGGCGCTCTCGACAACTGGAATTGCTGCAGACCGATTTCAAATCACTGCAGCAGCCACCCGTGCTTCTGGGACTGTTTGCCGACTGGCACGCCATCGCGGCCCCGGACGATACAGATCAATCGGCGCGGATCATAAAGGTCAGGGACAAGTTGATTCCCCTGTTGAGTCAGTGAACGAAGCCGGATAAGAAAGGGCGACAAACCATCATTGTGTCGCCCCAGCAAGAAACACTGAATGATCAGATCGCCGGTGGCTTGTCACCGGGTTCAACCGTACTCTTTCCGATGGCGGAATAGGCGGGGCACCATTTCAGAACCGCCAGAACGGCCACCAGCAGGCCCAGCAACATGAGAATGCCGTTTTCCATGATGGAGGCGATGATCATGATGGCGACGCCAGCACCGAGCCGGATTTGCTGGTCTTTGGTGCCCACATTGAACTCGCGATGGCACAGGCGCTTGATATCGAAACTCATGATCTCTCTCCTCTGATTGTGTGTTTTGGTTTTTATCTGTGGGGTCGGATAGCCGGAGCTTTTCTGACCGCGCGAGATGCTAACACGCGAAAAATCAGAGAGGTAGCAAGGCAAGGGTTAGCCGTGCCTTGGCCGAGGTAACTTCAGCTGCACAGCGGAAAAACCATGCTCTTCGTTGAGGTTCAGCACCATGTCGGCTCTTTGCGGCAGTTGCGTCAGGTTATGCCGGGTAATCCGCTCGTAATGCATGATGAATCGCTCGAGCGCGGCGGAGTCCATCAACCGGCGGTCGGTTGAGGTCGACTGGGCGGCGAGCTGCCTTTCCTGCTGTGTTCGCCATTCGACGACCCGTGACATGTCGGGCACCTTGAGCATGAGAAGTCCATCCAGTTCCGCGAACAGGGCCTTGTAGCTGTCTTGTAATTGCGCGTTCACGTAACGGCGCCAACGCCCATCCCGATCCTCGTCCCTCTCGAGGCGGTTGATGGGTATGATGAGATCCTGCTCGGTCTGGGGTGTACTGCCGACACACCACCCTTCGAAAAGAAGGACATCCGGACGCCCCTGAAAGCTTGCCCAGGCGGAGGGCTCCGTCCGATCGTCCATGGCTTTGGAGAAAGCGGGCAGTGGGGTGATCGTGCACTCGTCGGCCGCTTTGAGTGATCGAATCAGATCGAGTCCCATCGACACATCGTGGGTGCCCGGAACGCCCCGCGTGACCAGCAATGGATGAATGTCGCGTCCCAGTTGCTGGCGCTCTGCGCGGGTTTGGTAAAGGTCGTCGATGGAAAAGACCGCGACCCGCTGATGATGAATTTCTCGCAAGGCCAGGGCCAGAAATGCGGCCAGCGTGGACTTACCGGAACCCTGTGCCCCGTTGATGCCGAGAAGATAGGTCTTGATCCCGGCTTTTTCCTGCATGACCCACGCGGCGAGATGAAGAATCACCGAGCCGTAAGACATCGCCATCGACCCGGGCAGCCGATGGTGACGCATCAGTGCCTCGAATGACGGGCGGAGCTGCCGCCACTGCTGATCTAGGTCAACCGCTGCGAGCAGACCGTCGAGCCAGTCCAGCCTGGAGGTGTCGGGATTCATTCGGGCTCAAACCACCCGATTGGGTGGCGCTATACCCTTGAAGAAGGCCTCGACGTTTTCGATCACCTTCATGCCCATGGCGACGCGGGTTTCCGTGGTGGCGCTGCCGAGGTGCGGCAGCAGCACGGCGTTGTCGAGTTCAAGAAAGCCGGGATCGAGTTTCGGCTCACCCTCGTAGACGTCCACGCCGGCGGCGGCAATCCGGCGCTCGCGCAAGGCGGCGATCAGGGCCTGGTTGTCGATCACGTCGCCGCGTGCGGTGTTGATGAGGATGCCGCCCGGCTTCATCTGCACCAGATGCTCGGCCTTGATCAGGTGGTAATTGGCCGCGCTGCCGGGGCAGTGCAGGGCGACGAAATCGGCCTCACACATGACCGCCTCGATCGTATCCAGTTGCCGCGCCTGGAAGCGCTCCAGCAACTCCGGCACCGCCGGCCGGGGCGTGTAGAACACGATGGGCATGCCGAAGCCAAAATGGGCCTTCTTCGCCATAGCCTGGGCAATGCGCCCGAAACCGATCAGGCCCAGCGTTTTGCCGGTCACCTGCGTGCCGAGCAACTGCGTCGGATGCCAGCCGGTCCATTGGCCGGCCCGCAGCAGGCGCTCACCCTCACTAGCCCGGCGCGCAGACATCAGCATCAGCATCATGGCGATGTCCGCTGTGCTTTCAGTGAGCACATCCGGCGTATTGGTGATGACAATGCCACGTTGCCGAGCAGCTTCAATGTCAATGTGATTGAAGCCGACACCAAAATTGCCAAGAATCCGGCAGCGTAGCGGGCCATCTTGGAAAACTTCAGCCGGCAGCTTGTCGGACACCGTCGGCAACACCGCGTCGAAATCGCGCAGGGCATCTCGCAGTTCCACCAGTGTCAGCGGCTGGTTATCGATGTTGAAGGTGACATCAAACAATGCTTGCAGCCGAGCCTCGCAGGGCTCCGGCCAGCGACGGGTAACAAGTATTTTGGGTTTATTCATGACGCGGAGGAGTTATGGTGTGCCGGGTACTTTCTGGTCATTGGGATCATTGTCCCGCGAGGTTGATTGACTTCTTCAGAAGTCTTGGGGTTTTACCGCTTCGAACAGGATGACTTGGCCGCGCGCAGTCGCGTGCCTCGATGAGGATGAGTCTGTTCGACTAGCGCAGCGCCTCCAGAGAATCATCCAACAGTCCGGTAACAACTTGTAAGACATATCGGTAGGCTGGGTTGAAGCGAAGCGGAAACCCAGCTATTCAAAATGTGAAAAGAATGCTTATTCCCATGATGATCCCGCAATATTCAGCGGAGCACACCAGCCAGCATGATAATAACCCCGTTTTAGCCAGAGGTGAAATGATGAATAGGGCCAATCCTTGGCGGATTTCGCATGGCCATGCCTGACGGGATTGTAATGGATATAATCCACATGATTTTGATAATCCCGCTGATCGCGAATGGCATGCTCCCAGTAACGTCGCTGCCAGATGCCACGTTCGGATTTACGAATTCGGCTTTTGGAGATGCGCTCGGTTTTTGGTATAGCCATTGAAAACCGCGCCTTGATTAAACGCCATCGGGTTGAATAATCGCTATCGTCGGGCGGTAACTGCCAGATGCAATGCAGATGTTCCGGCAGAATCACGATGGCATCGATCTCGAAGGGATGATCCTGGCGAGTTCGTCGGAAGGCTTCGCGTAGAGGCTCGATATGCTGGATCAGCAGAATATTGCCCTCGCGTTCCGCTAGGTTGACGGTGAAGAAGTAACAGGCCCCGTCAATACGTAAACGCTGATAGGTTCGCATTTGTACCGTCTTGCATGGTGAAGGCTTGGTTACCAGTCTGCTTTTGTCTTTCCGTAAAACTGTAGGCTGGGTTGAGGAACGAAACCCAGCGAGTGGTCGGCAAAGCTGGGTTTCGCGTTGCTCCAACCCAGCCTAGGGCTGCTCCATTGCCGCACACGCCGGACAGGCCAACCGCTTGGCCTCGCAGATTAGATCAAAGTGAATCTCGCCCGGCTCGGGTTCAAAGCGAATATCGGATACCTACCAAGGCGCCTTGAGACCCAAGGCAGACGTGAACAGCAAATTGGATCCATCCGGGATGACCTCAGCAGCAGTGACTATAGCGCATCAAGCTAAGCTAATTTCCACTGGAAACGGAAGAGCGCCAGAGGGGGGTAGCTGTTTTGGCCGGCTAGGTTTCTTTCTTTGGTTACCCAGTTATGGAATCATTCTTATATGGGGGCACATAGAAAGTAGTGCCCCCTTGTGCGGTTTCTCTGCAGATTCAATCTGCGCTGAGGCTATTTGGAACGGCACCCGACACGGGGTTCTCATCGCATCCAGAGGGATTGCCGTAACCCGCATAGGTGAATGAAGATTCGGTTGTATTAATCAGGCCACCAAGCGGTGCCTCTCCATAAGCGCAGGAGCATTCCGCAAGTTTGTTGCCCGAGGGGGTGGTTTGGTCGGTAACCTTGCATTTCATAGACCAGCATTGGCTCACCTTTTGCGTGCTGCCACCAGCCGGATAAGAGGGGCTGTAGATCGTGGTGGGATTGGGTGCGCAAGTTTGGGAAATGGGAGCCGTAGTAATCCAGTCATCACCCTCCTGCGGGAATTGATCCAGAGACCAGAACAAACTATATACATAGCCCTTGGGTGCCTTGCAGGAATTTCCCATCTGGTTCAGGTTGAATCCCGCGATCGAATAACCCTGCATGATAGGGCACTTGACCAAAACTTCAGGAAATATTTGCTTGGCGCCTTTCACAGGCTTCACCGTGACAAAATTTCCTGTGAGGGTCCCGGTAGACGCAGCACACAGTGCAAAGGGTTGATTACACAGCTTAATTCTTGGCTTGGAAGCCGCTGATGCCAGTTCGCCGAAGCCAAGAATAAGCACCACCAAAGGGATCATTGCCCATTTGATGTGTAAGTTCAGCATAACAATTCTCCTCTTTTTGCTAGTTTTTGAACGCAGGCCGACGGATGTCAAAAGTGGGCGACTCAGCGTCACCTTTGTGAATGCTAGCAATATGCGGGTTAGATGCCAATTGAAGGGCCTGGGCAGGGACATGGTTACGGTAGTCCGTAGGCTGGGTTGCAGCAAAGCAAAAACCCAGCACAACGCCAGGTTTCCGCCCATTTCCAACTAGCCCCTGGCCGCCAACGGCGCGGCCGTTTGACGCCAATACTCGGACGCGGCGGCGATGCCGCTGCCGGGGGTGACCTTGATGCCGGCGTCGAGCATGGCCATTTCCGAGCCAACGATGGCACTGGCGAGCATCAGTTCGTTGAGATCGCCGAGGTGGCCGATGCGGAACACCTTGCCCAGAACTTCCGAGAGACCGGCGCCCAGCGACAGGTTGTAGCGGTGGTAGGCGTAGTGCATGACGTCGCGGGCGTCGAAGCCTTCCGGTACGACAATGGCGGTGACGCTGTTGGAGTACCACTTGGGGTCCTTGGCGCACATCTGCAGGCCCCAGCCGCCGACGGCCCGGCGCACCCCTTCAGCGAGGCGGGCATGGCGAGCGTAGACGTTGTCCATGCCTTCTTCCAGTAGCAGTTCGATGGCCTTTTTCAGGCCGTAGAGCATGGGTACGGCCGGAGTGTAGGGGAAGTAACCGCCCGGGTTGTGGACCATGTGGTCGTGGATGTCGAGGAAAGCGCGCGGGCATTTGGCGTGTTCGCGGGCAGCCAGGGCTTTCTGGCTGAAGGCCAGCAGGGCGAGGCCGGCGGGCAGCATGAAGCCTTTCTGGGTGCCGGCCAGGCCGACGTCAACGCCCCAGTCATCGTGACGATATTCCAGCGAGCCGATGGCGCTGACGCCGTCAACGAAGAACAGCGCCGGGTGGTTGGCGCTGTCCAGCGCCTTGCGCACGCCGGGCAGGTCGCTGGTGACGCCGGTGGCGGTCTCGTTGTGGCAGATCAGAACGGCCTTGATGTCGTGGTTCTTGTCTTCCTTCAGGCGCGCTTCCAGATGATCCAGCGGCACCCCTTCGCCCCAGGGGACCTCATGGAATTCCACATCCATCTGCAGGCGCTTGGCGAGGTCTATCCACAGGTGGGTGAACTGGCCGAAGCGGTAAGCCAGCACCTTGTCCCCCGGTGACAGGGTGTTGGTGATGGCGATTTCCCAGCCGGCGGTGCCGGTGGCGGGGAAGATGAAGCACTGGCCCTTCTCGGTGCGGAACACTTTCTTCAGGCTTTCCAGCAGCGGCGTGACCAGCTTGGGGAAATTGGGCGAGCGGTGATCCTCGGAGGGCACGTGCATCGCGCTGAGAACGGAATCGGGGATATTGGTGGGGCCGGGGATATAAAGGTGATTGCGACCGGGCATGGGGTGTTCCTGAGTGGTGGGGTGAGATAAAAATGAGGCGGCCGATTCGGGTCTTGATTTCCCGAATCGGCCGAAAAATGAATGGAAATGATGCCATAGCCGTCATTTCTGCTTCAAGGTCGGGGCTTTGCCTCGCCAGGCTTTCAGCTACTCCTTGCGGGATCGTTCCTCTTCCTGCCAGCGCGCCATTCGCTCGTCCAGCACGGAATTGAGATAGAAGTTATTGCCGGCGGTCCGCTTGGCGAGCTGCAGTTGCAGCAGTGCCGACTTGGTCTGGCCGAGCTGATAATAACCTTCGGCGTAGTAGCGATGGGATTCGCCTTCCATGCCCAGTTTGCTGTAGGTTTCGGCCATCAGTTCATAGACGTCCGGCGTGGCGGGGTGATGTTTGAGAAAGCCGTGGAGCAACTGTCGGGCTTTCGCGGCTTGCCCTGTATTCAGTAAGGCGCGCACATGATTCAGTGTCATCGCCTGATTATCGGGGAAGCGCTGCAGGGCCAGCTCATAGAGTTCCGCCGCCTTGCTGAAATTCTTGGCATCCATCTCGGTGCCAGCCAGGGCATTCATGAATTGCGATTGGTGCGGGTAGGTTTGTACCAGCCGCTGAAACGTAGCCTTGGCCTTTTCGGTTTGTCCCAGCTTCGATTGTGCCAGAGCCATGCCATAGGCGATGACGTCCTGTTGCTGGCCAGTGCCACGATTGTGCATGCTGTTGAAGTAGTCCAGCGCATTGCGTGGGGTAGGTGCGGTGGTGACGCGCAATTTGGCCCGGATGATCTGATAGGCCATTGAATCGGGATATTGCTTGTAGGCAAAATGTTCCGAGCGATCCCGAGTATCGGATATACGCGCGACGGTCACCGGGTGAGTCAGCAGGAATTCGGGAATGCGATTGCCGGCAAAGCGAGTGGATTGCTGCATCCGCTCAAAGAAAGCTGGCATGGATCGCGGGTTGAATTCGGATTTCGACATGATTTGCATGCCGACCCGATCGGCTTCCACTTCGTTATCGCGGGTAAAATTGATCTGGTACTGCTGGCTCATGCCCCTAGCGGCCATCATGGCGGCCATGGCTGCATTGCCCCCGCCACCGCCCGCGCCAATCAACGCAGCCCCCAGCATGGCCAGTGCCGAGGGAATGGCCATGCGGCTCGCTGCCTGAAAGGTCTGAAACAGGTGACGCTGGGTGACGTGTGAGATTTCGTGGGCCAGGACGGAAGCCAGTTCGCTTTCTTCTTCCGAGAGCAGAATGAGGCCGGAGTTGACGCCGATATACCCACCCGGGCCAGCAAACGCATTGATGACCGGCTGGTTCACGACAAAAAAGGTAAACGGTTGAGAGGGCGTATCGCTGTTGGTCGTCAGCTTTGAGCCCAGCGACTGGATGTAGTCCGAAACCTCCGGGTCGCTGTTGATCTCCATCTGCGAGTGGAGATTGCGATAAAACGCGGCCCCGAGTTCCAGCTCCTGTTGCGGGGTCATCAGCGTGCCGGTGGGATCCCCAATATCCGGCAGCTCGATATCCGGCATTGCGGCGCGGATGGGCTTGGCATCCAGCCCGGCGAGGGTGGATATCAGCAGGACTGCAAGCAGCGTATTGGGTTTCAGGGTCAAGCGGGTAATTCCACCAAGTCGATGATGCAGTGTCCGATGTTGGGCGAACGCCCCGAGGTTTCAATCAGGCCGATGAAATATGCCATCCAGATCAACGACAGCCCGACACGGTCGGGGTCGGCCCGGACCGGTTTCCAGTTTATCAAAGCCGCTCTGGCGTCGGGACATGAAGTGGTTCGGGTGTTTTTCTACCAGGAAGGTATTTACAACGCCTTCATTCCCGGTGATTCGGCAGAGGCCGCTGTTCCTGACTGGACCGCCTTACACAGGGATGAAGGCATCGAGCTGGTTTATTGCATATCGGCGGCTGAGCGTCGGGGTCACGCGAACGGTTGTCCCGGTTTCGTGGCAGGCGGGCTCGGATTGTGGGTGGATGCCTGTCTGCGGGCCGACCGCGTCATCGTGTTTGGTGGCTGAGTGAATACGCGGCGATTCCTTTTTCTTCTGCGGCGCCCCCCGCAGGGCGGCGTGATCGACAGCGAGCTGTTTGACCAGATGCTGACATTGGCCGCATTCGATCAGGCGATCACCGTGCTGTTTGTTGATGACGGTGTGTATCGTTTGACCCGCGAGACGGGTGAACCCGTCCCGACGATGGAACCAGCAGGTCTGCTGGAGTTGCTGGCGTTTTATGACATAGAGTCCATATGGGTCGAGGAGGAATCTCTGGTGCAGCGGGACATGAATCTGGACGAAGCCCGCTTGTCCGTGCGAACCATACTGCGCGAGGATGTGGCCGGGTTGCTCGCCCGTCACGATGCAATCCTGGGGGACTGATGGGCGTCCTGCATCTGGTGAATTCCACCGAAGGACTGGCGCGGTGTCGTGATCGGCTGGGGCCCGATGACGCCTTGATATTGTTGGAGGCTGGCGTTTATGGGGCCATGGCTCCAGCAGACAAGCCTGATGGAGTGGAGGTCGAGCGATTCGTCCTGCGGGAACATCTGTCACAGAGGGGCATTGCGCCCAACCGTGTACTACCGACTTTCGTCATCATCGATTTTGAGGGCTTTGTCGGGCTGACGACGCGACATACCACCAGCGTGACCTGGCCTTGAGGGAAAGCCGATGAACGCACAACGCGAGACCACGGATGATGGTTTTCTGCTGGAAGCCGATCAGTGGGACGAAACGGTCGCTGATCAATTGGCAGAGCGCATTCCGCTGACGTTGACCGACGCGCACTGGGAGATCATCTCTTTTATCCGCGTATACCATGCCCGCTTTCGGCATCTGCCGAATAACCGGATGTTTGTGAAAGCCGTGGCAAAAGCGCTGGGGCCGGAAAAGGGCAATTCGCGTTACCTGAATGCACTGTTTGCCGGTAGTCCCGTCAAATATACCTGCATGGTAGCCGGTTTACCGAAACCGCCGGGCTGTATTTAAGTTGGTGTTTGAGTCAGAGAATCATCGAGTTGTGAGTATCGCGGAGGGTCCTGATCATGAAACCAGTGGAAATCGCCATTTTTTCGGCGCTGGGTGTTGCCTTGATGGTTGTCGCCTATTTGATTCTGACCGCCCATGAAGGGGAGGGAGATTGGCAGAAATTTGTCGAGGCGAATCATTGTCAGGCCGTTGGGGCGGCCGATGGCAGCAATCGTGGCGGGTGGCGCTGCGATGACGGGAAGATTCATTACCGCTGGCGACAGCAAAAGTAGGGCTGTCTTGCAGGTTGGAAGCATTCGTTTTCCGATGGGTCACGAAATGGTCTCGGGGAGCCTCGTCGCCCCCGTCATTCAAGCTGTGGCGCCTTGACGATGCTTGTAAGTCCTAGTAAGTTAGTCAACCATTTTTTGATCCATTCCCGGGCGTCCTGACGCCCTGAATTTTTTATGGCTAAGGTGAGGTTGCGTGAAACTCAGCGGCGCTGAAATCGTTGTCCGGTGTTTGAAGGACGAGGGAGTCGAATACATTTTTGGCTACCCCGGCGGATCGGTCCTGCACATCTATGATGCGCTATTCCGGCAGGACGACGTCCGACATATTCTGGTTCGTCATGAGCAGGGCGCGACTCACGCCGCTGATGGTTACGCCCGGGCGACCGGCAAACCCGGCGTGGTTTTGGTGACCTCCGGCCCTGGCGCTACGAATGCCGTCACCGGTATTGCCACGGCTTACATGGACTCCATTCCGCTGGTAGTGATCACCGGCCAGGTGCCGACCCCGGTCATTGGTAGCGATGCCTTCCAGGAATGCGACACGATCGGCATCACCCGCCCGTGCGTGAAACACAACTTTCTGGTGAGCGATCTTTCCAAACTGGCCGAAACCATGAAGAAAGCGTTCTTCATTGCGACCAGTGGCCGTCCGGGTCCGGTCGTGGTCGACATCCCCAAGGATATTACCGACCCGAACATCAAGATTCCTTACGAATATCCGGAATCGGTTTCCATCCGTTCATACAACCCGAACATCAAAGGGCACCGTTGGCAGATCAAGAAAGCCGTCGATCTCTTGCTTTCGGCCAAGCGGCCCATGATCTACAGCGGCGGTGGTGTCGTTCTCGGCAACGCCTCCGAATCACTGGTGAGGCTGACCCGCTGGCTCGGATTTCCCATCACCAACACCTTGATGGGGCTGGGTGCCTATCCCGCGAGTGATCGTCAGTTTGTCGGGATGCTGGGCATGCACGGGACTTATGAAGCCAATATGGGCATGCATGAGTGCGACGTGCTGCTCGCCGTTGGCGCCCGTTTCGATGACCGCGTCACCGGCAAACTCGCGCAGTTTTGCCCGCATGCCAAGATTGTTCATATCGATATAGATCCCGCGTCCATCTCCAAGACGGTCAGGGTTGATGTGCCCATCGTCGGCGAAGTCGGCCCCGTCGTGGATGAAATGCTCGAAATGCTGGAAGCCACCGGGGAGAAGCCGAACGCTAAGGCACTGGCCTCCTGGTGGGAACAGATCGAGAAATGGCGCTCCATTAACTGCCTCAGCTTCGACCGCTCGAGCCCGCGGATCAAGCCGCAATACGTCGTCGAACAGCTATGGGAGGTCACACGCGGGGAGGCATTTGTCACCTCCGATGTGGGACAGCACCAGATGTGGGCGGCTCAGTTTTACCCATTCGACAAGCCGCGTCGGTGGATTAACTCCGGCGGTCTTGGCACCATGGGTTTTGGCTTGCCCTCGGCGATCGGCGTCAAGCTCGCGCACCCGGAAGCGGATGTGGCCTGCATTACCGGTGAAGCCAGTATCCAGATGTGCATACAGGAACTGGCCACGGCCCTTCAATACCGGACCGGGATCAAGGTCGTCAATCTCAATAATGGCTACATGGGCATGGTGCGTCAGTGGCAGGAGTTCTCCTACGAAAGCCGCTATTCGGAGTCGTATCTCGAAACCATCCCGGACTTCGTCAAGCTTGCGGAAGCTTATGGCCACGTCGGCATGCGCATCGACAAACCGGAAGATGTTCGTCCGGCGCTTGAGGAGG
Organism: Methylococcaceae bacterium; assembly: GCA_044237765.1. Taxonomy (GTDB): domain Bacteria; phylum Pseudomonadota; class Gammaproteobacteria; order Methylococcales; family Methylococcaceae; genus UBA6136. Next base: position 18,825 of record JBIIEQ010000045.1, read on the forward strand.
CCTTCAAGCTGAAGGATCGGACCGTGTTCATGGACTTCCTGACCGACCCGGCCGAAAACGTGTATCCGATGATCGAGGCCGGCAAGGCCCATCATGAAATGCGCATGGCGCCAGGCGTTTCCGTGGATCGGGAGCTGTCATGAAGCGCCATATCATTTCCATACTCATCGAGAACGAAGCCGGCGCCCTTTCGCGTGTCGCTGGTCTTTTCTCCGCCCGTGGCTATAACATCGAAACGCTGACGGTCGCTCCCACCGAGGATGGCTCTCTGTCCAGAATGACCATCGTGACTTCGGGCAGTGATGAAATCGTCGAGCAGATCACCAAGCAGCTGAACAAGCTGATCGATGTGGTCAAGCTGATCGATCTCTCGGAGTCTTCGCACATCGAGCGCGAGCTCATGATGGTGAAGGTCCGTGCATCGGGTCCCATGCGGGATGAAGTCAAGCGGCTCTGTGATATCTTTCGCGGCAGCATTCTGGATGTGACTCCGACGACCTATGTGATCGAGGTCACCGGTGAAAAGTCCAAGCTGGATGCCTTTCTGCGGACCATCAGTGAAGACCTGATCATCGAAGTGGTTCGCTCCGGCACCACCGGCATGCTCCGCGGCGAGCGTGGATTACACGCCTGAATTTTCAATCTGAACGTATCATCATTCGAGGAACTTACATGCAGGTCTATTACGACAAAGACGCCGACCTTTCCATCATCCGCGGCAAGAAAGTGGCCATCGTCGGTTACGGTTCTCAGGGCCATGCCCATGCCAACAACCTGAAGGATTCCGGTGTCGACGTGGTCGTTGCCCTGCGTCCCGGTTCAGCTTCCGCTGCCAAGGCCCAGAATGCCGGTCTGGCTGTCGCTGATATTCCCGAGGCCGTCAAATCGGCTGACGTGGTCATGATTCTGGCGCCTGACGAACATCAGGCGAAGCTCTATGTAGAGCTGATCGAGCCCAACATCAAGAAGGGTGCGGCCCTCGCATTTGCCCATGGTTTCGGTATCCATTTCGGATTGATCCAGCCGCGCCCCGATCTGGACGTCATCATGATCGCGCCGAAGGCCCCGGGCCACACCGTTCGCAGCGAATATGTCAAGGGCGGCGGCATCCCAGACCTGATTGCCGTGGCCCAGAATGCCTCGGGCAAAGCTAAGGAGCTGGCGTTGTCCTATGCCTCCGCGATTGGCGGAGGCCGCACCGGCATTATAGAAACCAGCTTCCGCGAAGAAACCGAAACCGACCTGTTCGGTGAGCAAGCCGTGCTTTGTGGTGGTGCCACTGCGCTGGTACAGGCTGGGTTCGAGACGCTAGTGGAAGCCGGTTATGCACCTGAAATGGCCTACTTCGAGTGCCTGCACGAACTGAAGCTGATCGTCGATCTGATGTATGAAGGCGGTATTGCCAACATGCGTTACTCGATCTCCAACACAGCTGAATACGGCGACCTGACCCGTGGACCACGAGTGGTCACGGAGCAGACCAAGCTGGAAATGAAGAAAATTCTTCGCGAAATCCAGACCGGCGAGTTTGCCCGTGAATTTATCCTGGAAAACCAGGCGGGCGCGGCTACCCTCAAGGCCAAACGTCGCTTGGGTCGGGAACATCCGATTGAGGAAGTCGGTGAGCGTTTGCGCGGAATGATGCCTTGGATCAAGGCCAACAAGATCGTCGACCAGACGAAAAACTGATCGCTCGAAGAATCGATCATGCAAAGGGTGGGCTGGTCTCACCCTTTCTTGTTTGGGCTCAGCTGAACGGATCAGCGCCCGGGCAAGCGACATCAGTATCCAAGCTTTCCCTCAACCTGTGATGTCCGGATTTGCGATGGAAAAGAATATTCCCAAGAAAAATCGTCGGCGCGGCATCTACCTGTTGCCGAATCTTTTCACAACGGCGGCGCTGTTTGCCGGCTTCTACGCCATAACCGCTGCCATGAACGGCCAATACGAGGTCGCTGCCATTTCCATTTTTCTCGCCATGGTACTGGATGGCCTGGATGGACGCGTTGCCCGACTCACCAATACCGAAAGTGCTTTCGGAGCGGAATACGACAGCATGGCCGACATGATTTCTTTCGGCGCGGCGCCGGCGCTGGTGATGTATTCCTGGGTGCTGTCCAGTCTCGGCAAGCTGGGCTGGGTGGCGGTGTTTGTCCATGCGGCCGGCGCAGCGCTGCGCCTGGCGCGATTCAATACGCAGATCGATACCCAGGACAAACGATATTTTCAGGGACTGCCCAGTCCGTCCGCTGCAGCCATTCTCGCCGGGTTCATCTGGGTCTGCGTGACCCATGACATTGCTCCCGATTCAGTCAAATATGTGGCCGTCGGCCTGTCGATCTTCACCGGATTGGTGATGGTGAGCAATTTCCGTTATTACAGCTTCAAGCAGATCGATTTCCGCGGGCGAGTGTCGTTCATTTGGGCGATCCTGATCATGCTGGTGTTCGCTTTCCTGTTTACCAATCCGCCATTGGTCTTGTTCACGCTGTTTACCTGCTACGCGATATCGGGGCTGGTCTTGACCCTGGTGCTTCGCCGTCGCATGCGTTCCGAACGGGGCGCCAAGGTCTGAGTCTGTGTCGGCTTGTCGGAGACTGTTGCGGCCTTTATAGTGAATCCATGCGAATTCAAATCACCCCAATGCATACTTTTCTCTCTTCGTTTTCCGCTCAGGCGCCATTGGGTACTGTGAGCCATCCTCTGCTTCAAGCACGTGAGCCCATGCCGGGAGTTCTGCTGCCCTGAGGGGCATCAAGACACCACACAGAAACAGCTTCCCCGGCCAAAAAACACGAACGCAGCAAGAGGATTCCCCCATGACCGACAAACTCATCATTTTTGATACGACCTTGCGCGATGGCGAGCAAAGCCCCGGCGCCTCCATGACCCGCGAGGAAAAGGTCCGCATTGCCAAGGCTCTGGAGCGCTTGCGTGTGGATGTCATCGAGGCCGGTTTCCCGGCGGCCAGTCCCGGCGATTTCGAAGGGGTACAGGCCGTTGCCCGGACCATCAAGGAGAGTATGGTCTGCGGCCTGGCTCGCGCGCTGGACAAGGATATTGATCGTGCGGGTGAGGCGCTCCGCGATGCGCCCCAGTCGCGCATCCACACCTTCATCGCCACTTCGCCGATCCACATGCAGCTGAAGTTGCGCATGTCACCGGAGCAGGTGATCGAGCATGCGGTCAAGGCAGTGAAGCGCGCCCGTCAGTACACCGATAATGTCGAATTTTCACCGGAAGATGCCGGCCGTTCGGAAGAGGATTTTCTCTGCCGAATTCTGGAAGCCGTGATCGATGCCGGCGCCACCACGCTGAACATCCCTGATACCGTCGGCTATAGCCTGCCTCACCAGTTCGGCCAGACCATTCTGCGCTTGCGCGAACGCATCCCGAATGCCGATAAGGCGATTTTCTCCGTGCATTGTCACAACGACCTCGGACTTGCGGTGGCCAATTCACTGTCCGCCGTGCTGAACGGTGCCCGTCAGGTGGAGTGCACCATCAACGGTCTCGGTGAGCGAGCCGGCAATGCGGCACTGGAAGAAGTGGTCATGGCGATCACGACCCGCAAGGACGTGTTTCCCTGTCATGTGGACATCGATACCCGTGAAATCGTGACTTGTTCCAAGCTTGTATCCAGTATTACCGGTTTCCCGGTGCAACCCAATAAGGCGATTGTCGGCGCCAATGCCTTTGCTCATGAATCCGGCATCCACCAGGACGGCGTGCTCAAGCATCGAGAAACCTACGAAATCATGCGCGCCGAGGACGTTGGCTGGACGGCCAATCGCATGGTGCTGGGCAAGCATTCCGGACGCAACGCCTTCAAGACCCGCATGCAGGAACTGGGCATCGAATTTGGTTCCGAGGCGGAACTGAATGACGCCTTCGCACGTTTCAAGGATCTTGCGGACAAGAAGCACGAAATCTTCGATGAAGACCTGCAGGCCCTGATCAGTGATGCCGCACTGGCGGCGGAAGAGGAGGGCGTGCATCTCGTGGCATTGAAGGTCTGTTCCGAAACGGGCGAGATTCCCACAGCTTCCGTTACCCTGCGCATTGATCAGGAAGAACTGACCGGAACGGCCTCGGGCGGTGGCGTGGTGGATGCCAGCCTCAAGGCAATCGAGTCCCTGGTGGGAACCCAGGCGCAATTGCTGCTCTATTCCGTCAACAACATCACGACCGGCACCGACGCACAGGGAGAGGTCACTGTCCGGTTGGAAAAAGCCGGCCGTATCGTCAATGGACAGGGCGCCGATACCGATATCGTGATTGCCTCCGCCAAGGCTTATATCCATGCCGTGAATCGGCTGCGGGCTCCGAGTCAACGGATGCATCCCCAGGTAGCGGGCGACGTCTGAGCAATCCGACCCACCGAAGATGAGTCGCCCGGATCCACGACATGATCGCCTGCAGACCATGGGCATTGACATCTGGACGCCCTGGTTTCCCGTGCCCAATGGACCTACGTCCTGCTTATCCATGACCGACCCCACCGAAGCGTTGTCGGAAGGCGTTCAATCCCTGGTTCTCGATTGGGATGAACTTGAGCAATGCGTTCGTGATTGCACGCGCTGCACCTTGCACGAAACCCGCACCCAAACTGTGTTTGGGGTGGGCAGCCGACAGGCAAAATGGATGTTCATCGGCGAGGCCCCGGGGGAACAGGAAGATCTCCGGGGTGAGCCATTCGTTGGTCGCGCCGGACAATTGCTCGATGAAATGATCAAGGCGCTGGGGTTGTCACGTGAAGAGGTTTACATCGCCAATGTGCTGAAGTGTCGCCCGCCCAAGAATCGTGACCCCTCGCAAGAAGAGGCAGCCGCCTGCGAATCGCACCTGCTTTCACAGGTAGCGCTGGTCAAACCGTCCATCATCATTGCCGTAGGCCGCATTGCCGCCCAGAACCTACTGAAAACCGCGACGCCCATCGGCAAGCTGCGCGGAGTCGTGCACGACTATCATTCCACCCCGCTGGTGGTGACCTATCACCCCGCCTATCTGCTCCGCTCCCAGACGGAAAAGCGACGGGCCTGGGAAGATCTCAAGCTGGCTCGACGTACCCTCAGTCAATCCACCGGGAACTAGGCACATGGATGCTTTGCTCGATTTTCTGGACAAGGCCAGACGCTGGATTCGATACGACGCGGAAGCGGACTTCTACTACCAACATTTTCCCAGCCTTGTGCAAAACGCCGAATTGATACTGCGCCCGATGGAGCGCAAGGATATCGAGGTCCTCGCCCTTATCGAAGCCGATGCCTATGAATTTCCGTGGGAACCGGAAACCTTCCGCAGTTGCTTCAAGATTGGCTACCACTGCTGGATCGGCGAGCGAGCGCGAGAAGTCGTGGGCTATGGTATCTCCACGATTGGAGGAGGGGAGTCGCACGTATTGAATCTTTGCGTGGCACCGGGCTGGCAGGGCCGGGGCTATGGCCGGGCCATTCTGCAGAAGCTGATCGATGAGGCCACCCGGTTCAAGGCTGACAGTCTGTTTCTGGAGGTCAGGCCCAGCAATCCCGCTGCCATTCGCCTTTACGAGAGCATGGGTTTCAACGAGATCGGCATGCGCAAGGATTATTATCCCGCCGCCCGGAATGGCCGGGAAAATGCCATCGTCATGGCGCGGGTTCTGGGCCTGCCGGGCGGCTAGTCCCGCCGCCGACGCCAGGCCGGATCGGTGCGGCGATCTATCGCATCCAGCGCCCAACCCAAGACCCAGATCACCAAGAAGTAGATCAGAGCCACCATCACCAGCGGGAAGAAGGCTTCAAAGGTGCGGCTACGAATGATGTCGCTGGCCTTGGTCAGATCCTGGACCCCGATATAGCCAACGATGGAGGTCATCTTCACCAGCGAGATGAACTCGCCCCGGTAGACCGGCAGGATGCGGCGGACGGCTTGCGGCAGAATGATGTAGAAGAAGGTCTGAACCGGGGTAAACCCCATCGCGATGCCCGCCTCATGTTGCCCCCGATCCACGCCTTCCACCCCGCTGCGGAACATCTCCGCGACATAAGCGGCGAAGTTCATGCCAAAGGCGATGATAGCCACCAGCAATGGATTGACATCAATCCGGGCAAATCCCACGTAGAAGATGAGCATCAACAGCAGCAGCACAGGGAGACCCCGGACCACGGCAATGTAGAAACGCCCGATCTGTCTTGGCAACCAGTGATCGGACATACGCAAAAAGCACACGCCCGCACCCAGCAAAGTGCCCAGCAGCGTCGCGAAGACCGATACCAACACGGTGGTCCAGAGACCATGGAGGATGAGCTTCCAGCGTGCCTCCTTGAAGAAGGTGGAGTGCAGGCTGTCCATAAAGGCATCCATCCGGCCGGGCATTTGCTCTGAAGGCTTTGAGACACTGCCGGCAGGTGACGCCGCTCTCAGTGAGGAATGCAGGTCACTGGATCGGACGACGGCCGCCATCTGTTCGGCCCCGTAGGGCTGGGAAAAACTGACACTTTTCTTGCGCTCCTCGGTGACCGAAAGATCGGACACGATCAGGTCGATCTTGCCGATCGTGAGAGAGGCAATCAGTCCGTCGAATTCCATTGGCACGAATTTAAGCGGAACCCTTTCATGGGCTGCAAAACGCTGGGCAATCTCGGCTTCCATGCCGACATACCGTCCGTCCGAGACCGTAATGAATGGCAGCCCCAGATTCTGGGCAACCCCGACGCGTAGGGCGGTTCCTTCGGTGCTCTGGGGTATCACTGGCATTTCAACCTGTCCCGGCCTGGCCACCATCCAGCGTTCGGCGATCTCCTTCAGGGTGCCATCTTTTCGACTGATCTCCAGGAACTCATCGAAGCGCCGGCGCAGATCGGTGCTGGATTGTTGAAACGCGGCGGCGGTATCTGTTCGATCAAAATCGCTGTTGAGAATGGCGAGTTCCGGATTGTCCGGCAAGATCATCGTTTTGGCAGCCACTTCATCGATTAGGATCACGTCGGTCTTGCCGTGTCTCAGGCTCAGGACCAGATCGGCTCGGGTGTTGAAACGCACGATTTCGGCATCCGGGTAATGACGCGTCGCATAAAGATCCATGGTCGTGCCGGTAGGTACGCCGATGCGGACCTTGGCGAGGTCCGCCATGGTTTTCATCGCCAGCCCCTGAATTTTACGGGCATCAGGATTTCCGGCATGAGACGCCATGTTCGCCGCGACCACGATGGCGGCACCATGCTCTTGACCATAGGGTTCCGAGAAATCGACGGCCTTGCGCCGTTCCTCGGTAATCGCCAGGCCATCGGCAATGATGTCGGCCTTGCTGGATGCAATGGAGGGCAACAAGGCACCGAAATCCAGCGCCTGAATTTTCAGATCGATGTTTTCTTCGGCTGCCCAGCCTTGCAGAATCTCGATGTCGAAACCGATGTAGCGTTCATCCTTGTAGGCAATGTAGGGCAGGTCTGCCACCGCAACGGCGAGACTCACACTTTCATTGCGAGACTTTGGCCGCTGGTCGGGCATAACGGCCTGTTCCGGATCGTCGACGAACCAGCGCTTGTGCATGACCGCATAGCGGCCATCTGCGTGAATCCTGGCCAGGTACTGGTTGAATCGCTCGCGCAGGTCATCGCGATCCTGACGAAAACCGATCCCCAGAGGAAAGGACATGAATCGATCATCAAGAATGGCGAGTTCGGGATTTGCCTGAACGATAGCCTTGGCGCTGATTCGTGCCAGTACGGCGGCATCCACCTTGCCGGACTTCAACGCCTGGATCAGGTCGGAAGGATTGTTGAAGCTGGGCAGATTTGCGTGTGGGTGGTTTTGATGAAGCCAGCCATCAAACACCATGCCGGTCACATAACCGATGCGTTTCTGGTCGAGATCGGCCATGGATCGCCAACCCTGATCAGGTTCCTCTGCCAGGGTTAATGGGGAGATGAGAGCCGAATAGGCCATAAGCATCAGGAGGTTCAACCACACCATTGGCTTGATTCTAAAAAATCCGAAAAATGCATTATTCATGGCGTGAGCTTTCCGCTGACTTGAGCGTCATCGTCAATCGGTTGCGATGGTCCTGCCGCGAGTAACCAATATCCCGGGCATAAGTCTCTATCAGGATGCGGCCCAGGTTATCGGGTGCATCCGGGTTTTTGAGGGGATTACCCGGCGGACCGGCGCTGTCGGTTTTGACTTCCAGCGATTTAGATTTTTCCGAGTAAGCGACCACCAGATGGATATCCGGGGTGCTGGGTACAGTCACCAGCAACGAGAGCAGTTCCTCCGCTAACAATTCGATGGTCTGCGCGGTTTCGTTGGGAAGCGCATGCTTCTCGCAGAATCGCTCGATCTGCCCAAACAGGGCATACAAGTCGTAGTCGCGGCTGGTGATCTTGCATTCGAGGCTGCGGACCTTGTTGATGAATTCGCGGGTCAGTTCCCGTTGCGGGGCCTCGAAAATTCTTGCGGGCGGCCCTTCCTCATAGATAAGCCCCTGATCCATGTAGAAAACCCGCGTCGAGACGTCACGGGCGAACTCCATTTCATGCGTAACAATCGCCATGGTCATACCTTCACGGGCCAGACGACGAATGACGGCCAGCACTTCACTGACCATGGTCGGATCCAGAGCAGAGGTCGGCTCGTCGAACAGCATGATCTCGGGTTCCATGGACAGACACCGGGCAATCGCCACCCGCTGCTTCTGTCCGCCGGACAGTTCATGCGGAAACGCATCCCCTTTTTCCGCAAGTCCCACCA
>JBIIEQ010000001.1:0-143082 GCA_044237765.1 Methylococcaceae bacterium
CTTGGGGGCAATCGATTCGATACAGGCCCACAGGGAGGGGTACTCGCCTCGATGCTCCTGCACCATCCGAACGGCACGTTCTCTCACTTCGGGGGAAAAACGGTTGGATTTATTGCTTTTCATGGCTCCATCTTCTCAGAGTTAGGAGCCTCCTCGTTTCCCGGGGCGGTTCATCAAGATCATCCAGTCGTGAACTTTGGCGGGCTAAATCAATATGGCTGGCGGCCTGGTAGGTTTTCATCGTCAACAGACGGGCCTTTACATCGCGCATGTCTGACTTCAGCGTGTCCAGGTCGCCCCGGATCGCTTTCAGGTGTTCGAGAATCAGGGATTCAATGTTGTCGGTCATGACGCGCTCCTTCGTGGCGTCCTTCAGTTGGGAAACGGGCAGAGGGAGAAGGTGTCCTCTTTCGGCTGGCCTGCCTAGCCCGTCATGGTGGATTATACCGCTGCGCGAATCGGCACTACGTTACCCGGCAGCCACTCCCGACCAGACTCACAATGGTTCAGGAAATCAGCCCAGGTGGTCAGCGCCTTGCGTCGTTCATCGAGGTAATCATGCAGGTCGTAGACTTGCACAATGCCGCCTAAGGAATGATTCAGGCAGCGTTCTGCCACGATCAACGGCACACCCAAAGCCGCAAGGTGGCTGCGAGCGGTGGATCGAAGGTCATGCGGACTGAATCGGCGAACCTCCGGCAGGCTGGGTCTCATCCGGCCCAACGCCATCAATATCGCATTGGGGTCCATTGTCTTGTTTCGGCTTCGGCTTCGGCTTTGGCTGGGTAGCACATAGGCACTTCCACAGGCCAGCACTTCAAGGCGGCGGAATAAGTCCACAGCGGAGGAGGGGAGTGGGATGACAAAGCCCTTGCCCTTTTTGGCGTGACTGTCCGGGATCGTCCATTCAGCCTTATCGAAGTCCACATGCTGCCACTCGGCCCGAAGCAATTCATTGACCCGAACGGCGGTAAGCAAAAGCAATTTAATGATAATCACGCTGCGCTCGTTCAGATGATCGGCCATGCGCGTTAGGAGCGTTCTCAGCTCTCCCTCATCGAGCATGATCCGATCCTTCTTGGGCGGAGCCTTGCCCAATACGGCTGACAGCTTGATTCCCCGGCAGGGATTGCTGGACACAATGCTCTTTCCCATCCCGTGATCAAAGATGGCATTGGCGGTGATGAAAAGCTGTTGCGTGGCGGTGTAGCTTCGCTGCCCGGCAGACTCAATCAGCGCCACGATGTCAGCCGGATTGATGTCCTTGGCCGGGATGGCACCCAGCTTGGGAATCAGCCAGGAGTGAATGTGATAGCGGCGGGCTTCCTGTGTGCTCTCGGCCAGACTGGACAGCACCTTGGTCTCATAGTCCAACGCCAGGGCCTTATAAGACTGATCCTGAGCGCGGGCGAGTTGTGACTGCCGCTTGTCCCTCGCGACATCGAACCCCTTCTGGATCTGCTGTCGCAGCTTGGTAGCCTCTGTTTTTGCGTCGGTGATGCTGAAATCAGGATACCGGCCGATAGTGACTTCCTTTTGTACTCCGTCCAGGCGATACCTGAGCACCCAAGCAGCGGTCCCTTTGGCCGAGAGTATGAACGTCAATCCAGCTACTTCCCCCTGAGCCTTCGCGATGGGACGACCGGCCTTGAGCCAGTGCCGTATCTGAATATCAGTGATTTTGCTCTGCATGGTGACGCCCCAAATGTGTAGCCAGCGAGTAGCTACACAATATGGCTACTCATATTGTACGCACTAGGACGACACGGGGTAACACGGGGAAACAAAAAACCCGCTTGAATAGCTGGCTGTAGAGGGTGGTCGGTGAGACGCTACAAAATCACATGAAACGCATATTCGGATTCAGGGTCACAACGCGCATCAGGTTCAGGAAAAAATGGATGATAAATGGAGAGTGCGGTCAGCAGCGATAGCGTTGCCGGGATTGCGGCTTTATATTATCGGGGGCTGGATCCGCTGGCTTAAGAATTCGAATGACTTGCTAAAAGTCGCTCCTGCCGGTAGCATGCGGTGTTTATTTTTTGTCCGCCATTGCTTTTCAGGGAAACCCTTCATGAAGCCGGAAATCCATCCCAACTACGCCGATATCAAAGTCAACTGCAGCTGCGGCAACACGTTTGAAACTCGCTCGACCCTTGCCAAGGATCTTCATGTCGAAGTCTGCGCTGCATGTCATCCATTCTATACGGGCAAGCAGAGGGTCGTCGATACGGCTGGACGCGTTGACAAGTTCCGTCGTCGCTATAGCCGCTGATCCAGTCTGTCGAGAGAGCCTCGTGCCGAGGCGGCTCCCGATAACCTGAGCCAAGAATGTTAAAACCCGGGTGACCCCGGGTTTTTTATTTTCAATCGCCGGCAAGATCAAGCCGATCCGCAGGGCTCCTTGCGGACCATATTAGAAGAGAGACTCCATGGAGCGGTTGGCCGAAGATCGGGCCGATCCTTGTTTTGGTTTGGCCTTTATACTCTTGGCGCCTTTCAGTTGATTGCTACTGGAGGCACTTTTCTTCTTGCCTGAGCTTGTGGATTTTCTTCCGTACTCGCTGTCTCCGGTATCAACAGCGCTGTCACGCTTGTTGCTCGGATAATATTCGAAATCGGTCGTTGTAGCGCCCTTTGAGTTGACTCTGGTTTTTTTGGTTTGACCGCCTGAAGGGGGTGGGAATTTGTATTCGGGGACGCCCTTGAGTGCAACCCGCATGAATCTGACCCACATCGGTAGTGCCAGGTCACCGCCCATCTGGTTGTGACCCAGTGTCTTGTATGTATCAAAACCAAACCAGGCGACAGTCACCATCGCAGGGGTGTAGCCGTCGAACCAGGCATCGAAGGATTTGTTGGTCGTACCCGTTTTGCCAGCTACATCCGAGCGACCGAGTGCCAGTGCTTTTTTTGCCGTCCCCATGCGAACGACGTCGCGCAACATGGAATTCATCATGTAATGGACTTTCGGCGAAATGACTCGCTTGGCGGTCCCTTCGGAGTTTTTTGTTGTCTCACAATCAATGCACGCAGTAGGCGGAGTTGCCTGATAGACGGTCTTGCCGCTATCGGTGTCAACCCGACTGATGAAGTAAGGATCGACCCGGAATCCGCCATTGGCGAAAACCGAGTACATCTGGGCCATGCGCAGCGGGCTGGCCGATCCGCTACCTAGGGCCAGTGGTAGTACGGGGGGAAGTTCCTCCGGTTCAAATCCAAAGTCTTCCGCAAGCTTGACCACTTTCTCGATGCCGACTTTCTGCATGAGCTTGACGGCAACGACGTTGCGGGAGTAAACGAGCGCGGTCCTGATCGGCGTTGGTCCGTAATACCGGCGGGATGCATTCATAGGGCGCCATCCTGCTCCCTTGACCGGTGAGTCGATGACAATGCTGGAGGGTGTCATGCCCTCGCTAAGTGCCGCTGAGTAGACCACCGGCTTGAAGCCTGATCCCGGCTGTCGCTTGGACTGGATGGCCCGGTTGAATTTGCTGTAATGGAAGTCATAGCCCCCGGCAATGGAAACCACCTGACCGTCCTTGGGAAGGACCGAAACCAATGCGCCTCCCACTTCAGGTATTTGGGTGAGCTTCAGCCGCGAACCATCACTTCGAAGCCTGATCACATCGCCGACGGCCAGGGGCGTGCTGCTGCCTTCGGGTTCTTTCTTGCGTTTCTTGTTGTTCAGCCAGCGATGCGCCCAGCCCAAGGCTGAGGCGCTGAGATTGAGATGCTTGCCGGATCCCAGGTAGACGTTGGCACTGCCATTCTTGAGGGTAAGTATTAGCCCCGGCACCGTGTAGCCCAGATGGCCCAGCTTTGCCAGTTGCTGGTCCCAATCGGTTTCCGTGGTGTATTTCTCAAGATCAATGTGTTCCGTAATCGGACGGAAACGTCGTCGTTCGTCGAAACGATGCAGGCTGGAACGCAGTGTGTCTTCAGCGAGCAGCTGTAGTTTTGGGTCTATTGTGGTCCGGACTTGGTAACCGTTGTTGTAGGCTTCCTCGCCATACTGCTCGTACATCTGGTTTCTGATGATCTCCGCGATATAGGGCAGATCCAGATCGATGGAATGATCGTGCAAGGCGGCGGTGTTGGGTGACACCAGTGCCTGCGTATATTCGTCCATGCTGATGAAGCCAAGATCCAGCATGCGATCAAGGACATAGTCGCGACGGGTGAGCGCACGACTGGGGTTCACAATCGGGTTGAAGGTCGAAGGGGCTTTGGGGAGTCCGGCAATAGTGGCAATTTCAGCCAGATCGAGCTCATCCACTGATTTGTTGTAGTAAATCTTCGCCGCAGCCCCTACCCCATAGGCATGATTGCCGAGATAAATCTTGTTGAGGTAGAGCTCGAGGATACGGTCCTTGGGGATTTCCGCCTCGATTTTCATCGCCAGCATGATTTCCCTGATTTTTCGCAGGAAGGTCTTTTCATTGCTGAGGAAAAAGTTTCTTGCTACCTGCATGGTGATGGTGCTGCCACCCTGCCGCTTCTGCCCGGTAGTGAGGAAGGTGAAGGTTGCTCTTAGCAGACCCTGGTAGTCAAAGCCGGGATGTTCGTAAAAGCGATAATCCTCAGCGGCCAAAAAAGCCTGGACCATTTTTTTGGGCAGGGCTTCCAGTGTCAGGGGATAACGCACCTTCTCTCCATACTGGCCGATCAACAGTCCGTCCCGGCTGTAGACTTTCATGGGACTCTGATAATGAACGTCATTGAGGGCGTCCAGATCGGGGAGTTGGGATTGCAGGTAAACGTAGAGGCCAAAGAGCAATAGCCCGATGGTCATTACGCCAGCAGCTATGCCCAGCGTCACGCGCCCTATGAACCGGAAGAATGAGAGGATGCCCGAACCGGGTCGGTGACTTTTTTCGGATGACACGTTGAGGGAAATACGAAAGAAGGGGGCTCAGGCTCACTCATGATGTGAATGGCCAGTGCCGATAGACGGTTCCGGCGAGACGGATTCCAACATCAGTGATGGATACCCTGCCAAGCCCGGCGATTAAAAAACGTGAGTTACTATACTACAAGTGCTACTGCCCCTTGACCTTGGCGCTCAGTCCACATGTCGCGGTTGTCGAGCGATTTTTTAATGGAAGTTCAGGTTGATGTTTTCGTTGGGTCGAAGTCAGTCGGTTTTTCTCGGGATTGATATCAGCTCAAGCTCGGTAAAAGTGGTCGAGCTAGCCCAGTCGGGCTCAAAGATGGAGTTGAAGGGCTATGCCATCGTGGCTCTGCCCCCCGCCGAAGCCTCGTCGGCGAAGGAGAGCCAGATCCAGGTTGTTGGCTCGGCTATCAAGAAGGCCGTAAAGCAGATAGGTACCCGCTGCACTTCGGCGGTTACTGCGGTTCCGGGTTCGGCAGTCATCGTCAAGACCGTCAATTTTCCGGCGGGCCTCCGCGAGGATGAAATTGAGGCACAGATAGAATTGGAGGCAGAGCAGTACATTCCTTACCCGCTGGAGGATGTCAGCCTGGATTTTTATGTGCTGGGTCCCGCTGACAATATGCCTGGTCTGCTGGATGTTCAGGTTGTGGCCTCCAGGAAAGCGCTCGTGGAGGATCGAGCGGCCGCCCTGGAATGGGCAGGGCTTAAGGCGGAAGTAGTGGATGTGGACTCCTTCGCCATGGAGCGGGCCAGTCACCGAATGATCGCGAATTCCGATGGCTGGGATGTCACCGAGGTTTACGCAGTGATTGACTCGGGCGCCAATGCCACTTCATTGATTGTGGTTCAGGACCGGAAGGTAATTTTTACCCGGGAACAAATCTTTGGTGCCCGCCAATTGAGCGAGGAAATCCAGAAAAGGTATGGCTTATCCCTTGATGAAGCCGAACGAGCGAAAAAAAATGGCGGCCTTCCCGAAGACTATGAAGCCGAGATATTCGAGCCCTTTATCGATGCGCTCAGTCAGCAGATAGATCGGTCACTGCATTTTTTTCAGTCTTCCCAGCCGCAGATCGGGGTGAAAAGACTTTTGCTGGCGGGTGGATGTGCCGCGCTGGCTGGAGTCCAGCAACATCTTGATTCCAGCGGGGACCTTGGCGTATCAGTCGTGGATCCCTTTGCGGGTATGGACCTTGCGACCCGCGCAACCCGCGCCAATCTCGGCAGGGATGCGCCCTCCTTGCTGGTGGCAACGGGGCTGGCATTGCGTAGTTTTGACTAGATATGGTGAACATCAATCTGCTCCCCTGGCGGGAGTCTCGACGCAAGCAGCAGCAGCGTAATTTCGCCACACTTACGCTGGGTGTCTTGGCCATCATGGCCCTGGTCATGGTTCTGGTGCACATGGAGTTCGGTCGGCGCATCGAGTACCAGCAACAACGTAACCAGTTTCTGACCGGCGAAATCACCGTACTCGACCAGAAGATCAAGGAAATTCAGGAGCTCGAGAAAAAGAAAAAGAACCTGATTGCCCGGATGGATGTGATTCAGCAGCTTCAGGTCAGTCGTCCGGAAGTGGTGCATCTGTTCGATGAGTTGGGCAAAACCATTCCCGAGGGCGTGCAGATCAGCGACCTCACGCAAAGTGATCGCTCCATTGCCATCAATGGCGTCGCTCAGTCCAATGCCCGTGTATCCGTGTATATGAGGAATCTGGACCAGTCCGCCTGGTTTCAGGAGCCCTCTCTGCAAATCATTGAATCCCAGACAGAAAGCAGGGAAAAAAAAGGTAGGCAGATGAGCCGGTTCGCTCTTCAATTCAGGCAGACAGGTGAAACTGCCGAGGCAGCCCAGGCGAAGCCGGTGCCGAAGGGTAAGCCATGAATCTCTCTGAAATCAGTTGGGATCTCGAATATGCCGGGTCCTGGCCCGCGACGGTCAGGGCCTTTGTCATCGCGATGCTCAGTGGAGTGCTTGTTGGGCTATGGTATTACCTGGATACCTCGACGCAGCTGGAGCAGCTCACTGTCGAGCAGGGCAAGGAGACGGAGTTGCGATCTGCTTTTGAGCAGAAGCAGAGAAAAGTGGCGAATCTCGATGAATACAAGGAGCAGTTGCTGGAGATTGAAAAATCCTTTGGAGATCTCCTGCGTCAGTTGCCCAATAAAACCGAAGTGCCCGAGCTCTTGGTGGACGTTTCGCAAACCGGCCTTGCCAGCGGGCTTGAGTTCGAGTTATTCAAGCCGGGCGCGGAGAGCATCAAGGATTTCTATGCCGAGCTCCCCATTGAGGTAAAGGTCGTGGGGAATTACTCGAATTTCGGGAGTTTCGTCAACGGTTTGGCCTCCCTGCCGCGTATTGTGACCGTGCATAACATAAAAATCATGCCAAACGACGCGAAGAATGCCCAGGCGAATAAGGGTGACAAGTTCCCGCTGACCATGGGCGCACTGGTTAGAACCTATCGTTATCTGGATGAAGGTGAGGCGGCAGCTCAAGCCCCGGCCAAGAAACCTTGAAGTTTCCTCGGCGATGATGCGCAAGCTGCACTTTTCCTCCTCTTTTCATGCGCTGTGTCTGCTTTCGGTAGCATCCTTGCTGAGCGGCTGCATGCAGGAAGACATGAGTGATCTCCAATCTTATGTGGCGGATGTGAAAGGCAGAAACAAGGCGCCCATCGAGCCCTTGCCGGAAATCAAGGTCGTTGAGCCTTTTGTTTTCAGGCCCAATCAGGTACGCGATCCGTTTGAGCCGGATGAGGCCTTGCAGCAACCCGAGGAGGTCAGGGTCGAGACCGGCATTCGTCCTGATACTCTCAGGGCTCGGGAGGAATTGGAGAGCTATGAGCTCGATACCTTGCGAATGGTTGGCACTGTTCGCCAGGAAGGCGTCGTCTGGGCTCTGGTCAATGCGAAAGAGGGCACCATTCATCGTGTCCGAGTCGGCAATTACATTGGCAAGAACTACGGCAAGGTCGTAAATATAATGGATAACAAGATTGAGTTGGTTGAAATCTTTGCCGATAGCTCGGGCGCCTGGCGTGAACGCAAGGCATCGGTCACGATGGCCGATGAGGGAGACCAAAGGCAATGAAATTGACCGAGCTTTTTATGGGGCCGTGGCAGAGAGGATTCATCGCGTTCCATCTCAATGGACTCTGTCTGCTGGGACTTTTGTTTTTTGTCTCGCAGTCACAGGCCGGCTCCCGATTACAGACGCTGGACTATTCGCAGCTGCCTGGTGATCGGCTGGAGTTTGTATTCAGGCTGGATGGCCCGGTGATGTCGACACGAGATTTTCAGACGGAGAATCCAGATCGCATCGTGATCGACTTACCGGCCGTGACCAATGGGCTGGATAATAAAACCATTTCCGTGGAACGGGCAGGGGTCAAAACCGTTCAGGTCGTGGAGGCGGGTGGGCGTACCCGTGTGGTGTTTAATCTGGACCGGATGCAGCCGTATAACGTCAGAACCCAGGCCAACCAGGTTTATGTCACCCTGGGAAATGAACGAGGTGATCAGCAGCCCATGAGAAGTCAGTCGATGACTTCGCCTGCGGCTTACCCTTTGCGCCGTTCTGCACCCTCCTATGCCACTACCCCGGAACTGGGGAATGTCGATTTCCGCCGCGGGGAAAATGGAGAAGGCCGTTTGCTGCTTACACTGGGTAATCCAAAGGCCATGGTGGATATCCGTCGCGAAGGCCGTAAGGTCATCGTTCGCCTGCCCGAGTCGGTGTTGCCTTCCCGGTTGGCGCGTCGTCTGGATGTCATCGATTTTTCGACTCCCGTCCATTACATCGAAGCCACATCCGAGCCGGGTGGAGCAAGAATTGTTGTGACCCCGGTGTCTGATCGGTATGAATTTTCCTCCTATCAATCGGGTGGCTTGCTGGCGGTTGAATTTCGCGCGGTATCGGACCAGCAGCCTGATTTGGCTGACAGAAAGAAGCCGATTGTCTATTCAGGCAACAAGCTGACGCTGAACTTTCAGGATATTTCGGTGCGATCCGTTTTGCAGATTCTGGCCGACTTCACCAATGTCAATATAGTAGCCAGTGACACCGTTGACGGTAACGTCACGCTCCGGCTCCAGGACGTTCCCTGGGATCAGGCACTTGATTTGGTGCTGAAGTCCAAGGGTCTGGGTAAGCGCCAGGACGGCAATATCATCCGGGTTGCGCCACTGGATGAGTTGAATAAGCAGGAGCAGGAGGAATTGGAAGCCCGTCAGGTGGTGGAAGAACTTGAGCCGCTCAGAACCGAAATTATCCAAGTCAACTATACGAAAGCGGAGGAGTTGAAAAAAATACTCGTTGGGGCGAGCGAGAAGAGCGACCGGTCTGTGGCCGATGTCAATCCGATCACCGGGCAGCGGACGACCTCCAAGACCACCGCGATTGACGTGGGGCAAACTCTGCTCTCTTCCAGAGGAAACGTCACAATAGATCCACGAACTAACCAGCTCATTATCAATGAGACGGCTCGAAATCTTGAGAGAATCCGTGACCTGATCAGTGAGCTGGACAAGCCGGTGCGACAAGTGCTGGTCGAGTCGCGCATCGTCATTGCCACCAACGAATTCACCCGTGAGTTGGGGGCTCGGCTTGCGCTCAACAGGGCGAATTCTGTCAATAATTACTCCAGAGGGAATACCGACTATGCGAACGTTCCGCCCTCGGACCAAAGTGGTACCAGCGGTCATGCCCTGGTTGACCTGGCCTCCACTGCGGCGGCGGCCAGCGGCGGTTATTTCGGCGTGACTTTTCTGAAGGTGGGTGAATATCTGCTGGATCTCGAGTTATCCGCGGCGCAGATCGACGGTCGTACCGAAATCATTTCAACTCCCAAAGTGGTCACGACCGATGGCGCCGAGGCTTATATCCTCCAGGGTGAACAGATTCCCTACTCGCAGAACAATGCATTGGGCGCCTCGAATACCCAGTTCAAGGATGCGGTGCTGGAACTGAAGGTGACCCCTCACATCACGGCTGATGAAAACATCCTGATGGACCTGTCCGTAAAAAAGGATGCTCCCGGCGTCCGCCCCTATGCCAATGGCAATGTCGGTATCGAGAAACGCGAAATCCTGACGACGGCCCAGGTCAATAATGGCGAAACCATGGTGCTGGGTGGTGTTTTTGAGGGTGATCAGCAGGATCGGACGGATAAGGTACCGTTTTTGGGGGATTTGCCCGGTGTCGGTTTCATGTTCCGTAAAAACCTTACACAGGACAAAAAGAAGGAGCTTCTGATCTTCATAACGCCGAAGATCATTGGTTCCGAGCTAGTGCGACGCTGACGCCAAAAAAAGCCCCGGACATCCGGAAGATGGTCGGGGCCTTTGTACAAGTCCGGGAGGTTTATCCGGCCTGGAGCCGGCGATAGTTAGTCCTCCGAGTCTGGCCGTGTTTCTCTGAGGTCCGGTTCAGCTGCAACCGCAGGGTACACTTCCGTCAGCTGACTGTCGGCCGGTTCTGGCTGCACGGCAATAGAAGGCTCGAAGCTGGGTGTGACCGGTGCGTCAGAACTTACGTCCAATCCGGCATCCGGTGAGTGGGCGGGTCGAATGGGAACACGTCGATCCCTACGGCTCCGGGTGCGGCGACGGGCGGGTCTGCGTGTCTCACCATTAGTGGCCTCTTCTCGAGTCTCTGGCGTCGTACCGTCCTCCATGACAGGTTCCGGGGCTTCTTCAGACAAGAACAAATCTGCCTGTCCGGCGACGGCAGGCATGTTTTCTGGGCGGGCTTCAGCCACGAACGGCGCGTCGGGTTCGGCTGTAAAAGAGGGTTCATCAAAGTCCGCAGTTCTGTCCTCGCCCGGCGGCCGCAAGCCTCTATGGCGTGGCGAGCGGGACGCACGAATATTTTGCGGGCGCGCTGTAGGTTCGCGGTTTACCACATCATTACCGCCTGTTGTGTCTGCGACGGTGCTGATCTGGTCGACGTTGCCTACCGCATCAGTCTCGCTGATCTCATCGATCGTCGAACCTGCCTCCTCGGCAAGCAAAGTCGTTTCGGCACTGCTGCGTTCGGCCCCGCCTTCATTGCGGCGTCCACGACGACGGCGATTACCGCGACGGCCACCTTCACGGACGCCCTGGCGTTCACCATCCCGCACTCCGCCAGTGGTTCCCAGATCCTCGATCGCTGCATCGACTTCCACTATCGCTGGGCCTGTTTCCGTGGGTTGGGGGCGCGGTGGGCGATTTTCAGCCCTTCGCTGGCCACGGCGATCTGAATCCATTCGGCGCTGATTGGGCTTCTCGCGTGAGCCCGCTGGACGATTTCTGCCACCAGATTTCTCCGGAACTTCGGCTGTTGTCACCGGCTCCTCTTCAGGTTTGCTGCCAGTCAGCAAGGTCAGGAAACGCTTGATAAGCCCACCTTTCTTGGCCGTCGGCGCCGGCGTCAAAGGCCCGCTCACCCGGCGGGGAGGCGCCATCTGATCCGGCATGAATTCCTTGACGGCCGGCTCGACCTGGCCCGTGCTCGACTCGCGGTTGTAACGATCATTGACCAGCTGTTCCGGTTGGACAATCTGGTAACTCGGCGTCTTTTCGTCCTCGTCTTCGGTTTCCGCCGCACGGACTCGCTGGATTTCGTAAAAGGGTGTTTCCAGATGTTTGCTGGGGATGATCAGGACAGCGACATTGTGGCGCTTCTCGATATCGTTAACCGTTGGACGTTTTTCGTTGAGCAGGTAAGTAGCGGAATCCACCGGTAGATAAGCGATGACCTTGCCGGTATTTTTCTTGATGCACTCCTCTTCGATGATGCGAAGTACCGACAGCGCCAGGGACTCCACGCTACGTATGCTGCCCTGGCCGCTGCAGCGGGGGCAGGTGAGCAAGCTGGATTCGCCGAGTGACGGCCGCAGGCGTTGGCGCGACATTTCCAGCAGGCCGAAACGCGAGATGCGACCCAGTTGTATACGGGCGCGATCCATGCGAACCGCGTCACGCAGCCGATTTTCGACAGCCCGCTGGTTCCGGGAGGCCATCATGTCGATAAAGTCGATAACGAACAGACCGCCCAAGTCACGTAGGCGAAGTTGGCGAGCGATTTCGTCAGCCGCCTCAAGATTGGTGTTGAGTGCGGTTTCCTCGATGTCGCCGCCCTTGGTGGCGCGCGCCGAGTTGATGTCGATCGCCGTCAGGGCTTCCGAATGATCGATGACTATGGCGCCACCTGAAGGCAGTGGCACCTCGCGGCAATAGGCCAGTTCAATCTGGCTTTCGATCTGATAGCGATTGAATAGCGGGACGTTGTCCTGATACTGACGAGCCTTTTGGATGAACTGCGGCATGACCTGCTGCAGGAAGCTCTTGACCAGTTTGAATGTGCCCGGGTGATCGATGAGGATTTCGTCGATGTCGCTGCGCAAGTGGTCGCGCAGCGCACGAATAATGACGTTGCTTTCTTGAAAGACCAGCAACGGGGCAGCTTTTTCCTGAGCAGAACGCTCAATGGCGTCCCAGAGTTGCAGGAGGTAGTTCATGTCCCACTGCAGTTCCTCAACCGATTTTCCACCACCTGCCGTGCGGATGATCAGGCCCATGCCCTCTGGGACTTGCAATGCGGCCATCACCTCGCGCATATCTGTGCGGGTATCACCCTCGATGCGGCGGGAAATGCCCCCAGCGCGAGGATTGTTTGGCATCAGGACCAGATAGCTGCCAGCCAGGCTGATATAGGTGGTAAGCGCGGCCCCCTTGGTGCCTCGCTCCTCCTTTTCGACCTGGATCAGTAGCTCCTGGCCTTCCTTGAGGTAATCCTTGATGTCGCGACGGCTCACCTCCTGGTCGGGCGGCAGACCGAGATAGGCGGGCACGATTTCCTTGAAAGGCAGGAAACCGTGTCGGTCCGAGCCAAAGTTCACAAAGGCGGCCTCAAGGCTGGGTTCAACCCGGCTGATCACGCCTTTGTAAATGTTGGCTTTTTTCTGTTCCCGAGAGGGAACCTCAATATCAAAGTCGTAAAGTTTTTGGCCGTCCACCAGCGCAACACGGAGTTCCTCCGGTTGCGTGGCATTGATTAACATTCTTTTCATTCACTAATCCTTTAGCGTCCCGAGGCAACCGATCCGGCGGTCGCACTTAGCCTCCAAAATCCGGGTAGCGTCACCCATCCAGTCTGATGGGTGGATACACGAGTCACCATTCGGGTCGCGTGTGCGTCGCTCGTCATGGGTCGAGCGTACAAAACCCTTTAGTTTTTACGATTAGCTCACGCAGTTCGTGACGGGGCTTCCTCGTCTGTACGAAGCATGGGGCGCAAGCGGAGCGGGATTCAAACAGGTGCACAAAGGAGTGAACCCGTGGACTGTCCTTTGGGCCCGCTCCTGGCGGCACATATTGGAATTCGTGGGTGCGGATTATCCAGACCTGGCAGCTTCCGGCTCCATCCCGCTAGAGTGAGCTTCAGCTTTGGTTTTGTCTCTTTTTGCCTGGCCGGTGTCCTTGCGCTCAATAGAGCGACGACATAACCCAGCATTAGCAACTATAACAACGCTCAGTGAAATCATCAATTTAATCGGTGAAACTGCTATGATGCCGCGATGAATTCCAGCCCGATCAGCCCATCCGTCCAGTGGATAGAAGTGGATGCGGACAACGCCGGCCAGCGTATCGATAACTTCCTCTTCACCCGCCTCAAGGGTGTTCCCAAAAGTCACGTTTACCGCATATTGCGTACCGGTGAGGTACGTCGCAACGGCGGTCGGGTCAAGGCTCAGGATCGTCTTGATTCGGGGGATGTGGTGCGGCTTCCTCCCATTAGGGTCGCCGAACGTGAGCATGTCGAACTCCCCCTCAATCTCATACGTGGCCGGATTGAACCCCGGATTCTCTTCGAGGATGATGATCTTCTCGTGCTCAACAAACCCTCAGGCATGGCGGTGCACGGCGGCAGTGGCCTCAGTTATGGTGTTATCGAAGCGCTGCGTGAGTTGCGCCCTCAGGCCCGTTCGCTCGAGCTGGTGCACCGGCTGGATCGGGAAACTTCCGGCTGTCTTCTGATTGCCAAGAAACGTAGTGCCCTCAAGTCGTTGCATGAGCAATTCAGGGATGATGATGTCAACAAGGTTTATGTGGCGCTTTTGGCGGGGCAGTGGGCCAAAACACGGCTGATGGTCGATGCGCCACTCAAGAAGAATGTGTTGCAGAGCGGTGAGCGCATGGTGCGAGTGGCCCGGGATGGCAAGTCGGCCATGACCGAATTCAAGCGGCTCGCTCGTTATGCCGAGGCGACGCTGGTCGAAGCCAGACCCATTACCGGGCGCACCCACCAAATACGTGTTCACGCCTTACACATGGGCCATGCGCTCGCCGGTGATGAACGTTACGGTGACGAAGCGACCAATCGCCGGTTTAGACAGTCTGGGCTCAAACGCCTGTTCCTGCATGCCGCCCATACTACTTTTCGCCACCCTCGCACGGGGGTGGCGGTGAAGGTCGAGGCGCTGCTCGACTCGGAACTCGCCGATTTTCTAAAGGATTTGCCGAAGTGAAGGATCGCTACGAATTGGTTGTCTTCGATTGGGATGGCACTCTGTTTGATTCCATTGGCTGGATTGTTCGTTGCCTGCAAATGGCTGCGGCAGAGAGTGACCTGGAAGTGCCGACCGAGTCTCAGGCGCGATCCGTCATCGGGCTCAGTCTGCAACAGGCGATGGATGCGCTCTACCCAGGTGCCACGGAGATCAGGGCTCAGCAATTGGTCAAGCACTACCGCGAGCATTACCACAAAGATACAGGCCATCGACTGGGCCTGTTCGAGGGAGTCGAGCCTGTTCTCCATGAACTGCGCGATCGAGGGTACAAACTGGCCGTGGCGACTGGCAAGGCGCGTTCGGGTCTGGATCATGCCCTGAATGCAACAGGTCTGACCGAGTTCTTTGATGCGACCCGCTGTGCCGATGAAACCGCCTCCAAACCACATCCACTCATGGTTCATGAACTGCTCGAAGATTTGCGGGTTACCCATGAACGCACCCTGCTGGTCGGGGATTCCCTGCATGATCTGCGGATGGCAGACAACGCCGGCGTCGATGTCGTGGCGGTCGCTTGCGGGGCCAATTCGAGGGCCGAACTGATGGCGCTGAATCCCTTGCTGTGTCTTGAAACCACCCCTGAACTTCTCAACCATCTCTAACGTGGAACGCCGATGACCGAAGAATCAACAGAGTCAACCCAACCCAATTCGGACGCTCATTGGGAGCGAGAGGCCCTGGAAAAAGTCCTGCTTGCCTCCGTCGAGGAGCAACGCCGCAGCCGGCGCTGGGGCATCTTCTTCAAGTCGTTGCTGGCTCTGTACCTTGGTGGCGCCCTGTGGATGGCCTACAAGCCATGGAGCGGATCAACTTCCGGCAAGGAGGGGGACGGTCATACCGCCGTCATCGACGTGGCTGGCGTGATAGCGCCCGGACAGCCTGCCAGTGCCGACAATATCATCCAAGGTTTGCGCGATGCGTTGGAAGACAAGCACACCAGGGGCATTATCCTGCGGGTGAACAGTCCGGGCGGGAGTCCCGTGCAGTCCGCCTATGTCTACGACGAAATCCGGCGGCTGAAAAAATTAAAGCCGGATTTGGCCATACACGCCGTGGTAGCGGATATGTGCGCTTCTGGCGGATATTACATCGCCTCGGCCGCCGACAAGATTTATGTCAATAGCGCTAGTGTGGTCGGCTCCATTGGCGTCATCATGGGCAGCTTCGGCTTCGTCGATACCATGAAGAAATTCGGTGTCGAGCGCCGCATCATGACTGCCGGCGAGCACAAGGCGCTCATGGATCCATTCGCGCCCGTTGATCCGGTGGCGAAGCAGCACATGCAGGGCGTGCTAGGCCAGGTCCACCAGCAGTTCATCGATGCGGTCAAGCAGGGCAGGGGAGCCCGACTCAAGGTAACTCCGGATATGTTCTCCGGCCTCATCTGGACTGGCGCCGAGGGGATCAAGCTTGGCTTGGCCGATGAGCTGGGTGACGTCCGTCATGTAGCGGAAGATGTCATCGGTGCCAAGAAGCTTGTTGATTTCAATCCCGAAGAAAACTTACTGGACCGGGTGTCCCGTCGATTCGGAGCCTCGGTGGGTCATGTCCTGCTGGAATCCGCCAACGGACTGTCGGCCATGCCCCGTTGAAATTCCGGTCGATGCGGCCATGAGCAAGGTTTTTGAAGTAATTGAAGAATCCCCGGTTTACCGGGGATTCTTCAATTTGAGCCAGTTTCGCCTTCGACATACCCTGTTTGGCGGGGGGTGGAGTAGGCCACTGGTTCGTGAGCTTTTTCATCGCGGTCGATGTGTGGCGGTGATTCCCTATGACCCTGCAACGGATCGCGTGGTTTTGATCGAACAGTTCCGTATCGGCGCCTTGAGTGACAAGGCAGTGCCCTGGTTGGTAGAGATTGTGGCCGGCGCCATCGAACCGGGCGAAAGCCCCGAGGCCGTGGCGCGGCGGGAATCGATGGAAGAGGCGGGCTGCCTGTTGGGGGAGCTGATCCAGATCGGCGAGTTCTACACCACTCCGGGCGGCTGCTCAGAAAAAGTCAGCGTGTTTTGTGGCTTGGTCGAGGGTGACGTCAAGGATGGTGTCTATGGATTGGTCGAAGAAGACGAGGATATTCGTGTTCTTGTGATAAGCCTTGATGAGGCCTTGGCCTGGCTGGATCGTGGCATAATCGATTCGGCGATTCCCGCGTTAGCCCTGCAATGGTTGGCACTCAATCGCGAGTCGCTCAGAACAGGCCAAACCTGATTCTTTGCATGAAAAGCTGTCGGGATTAACACGCCCTAGTCCATCCAAACCGTTGTTCAACGTGGCCGAGTTCTGAAAAACCGCAGCGGCTGCTCTGCGAGGTCGTTCAGGATGTGCCGCTTGATTTTGCCCATCACATGCATCTCGCAGGGCTTGCAGTCGAACATCAGGGTCAGTTTCTCTTTGCCATTGATCAGCTGCAGCGGCTCGGCCTTGACCGTGCCCTGCACGCCCGTCACGCCCTTGGTTTGCTTGGGGCAGAGCGACAACGAGTAGCGCACGCAGTGCTTGGTGATCATCAGGCTGACTTCACCCAGCGACTCGTGGCTTTCGTAAGCGGCCTCGACTACCTTGACGCCGTGTTCCAGATAGAAGCGCTGGGCCTCATGGTTGTAGACGTTGGCGAGATAGCTCAGGCTGTGCTCCGGGTAGATAGCCGGAGGCACCACTGGCATGGCGCGCGGCAGGCGCGGGAACGCTTCGACGCGGGCTTGCTCTAGGGCGACGATACCGTCCCGGCGCAGGGCGTTCAGCAGCGATGCGGGCCAGAAACCCGGCCGGTCCTGCTCCAGCGATTGCACCGCGATTGTCCTGGCCTCGAACAAGGTATTGCCGAGTTTGCTTAGGGCCTCGCTGATCGCGGAATCGGCCCGAACCGGGTCGCGAGCAGGCTGGTGTTCTTGAGTATGCTCGACATAGGCTGCATGACCGTCCTCATCTTGTAGATGCAAGGCCAGCCCAGTCGGCGTTTCAATCAGCGTTAGGTCCACTGGGATGCGGCGCTCGGCGGTTCGGTCGCTTTCCATTAGCCGCTCCCAGGCCATGTCCCGGCTTCGGGTCAGTTCGACCCCCTTGCGTAGATCCTTGAACGTGATCATGGGCTCATTGGGAAAGGCCCGCCAGCGTGATCCTCCCAGCGATTCGGCCACATTGACGCGAAAACCCTGTAAGGTCTTTTGCAAGTCGAAGTAGGTGATGGTGTCGCCGTTGTTGAGCGAGGTGACCCCATCGTGCAGTTCCAGATCGAAATGATCGGCGGCGGTTTTGGTCACATGGCCCAGTGGAAGTCCGGCGTGCTGCGGCGTGTCGAAGGCGCCGATATCCTCCTGACGACCATGAACGAAATAATCGGTGCTGCCCCGGTTGTAGCTCCGCTCCGGATTCGGTTCGAAGAAAAGCTGTGTGGAGCCGCTGGAGCTCCGACTCAGATCCCTTCGATCTTCCAATAATTGATCCAGCAAGCGACGGTAATGGCTGGTGATGTTCTTCACATAGGCCAGATCCTTGTATCGGCCCTCGATCTTGAAACTGCGCACACCGGCGTCGACCAATGCGCGAAGATTCGCGCTCTGGTCGTTGTCCTTGACCGACAGGACATGCTTCTGGTGAGCGACGACGCGCCCCTGGTCGTCCAATACCTCGTAGGGCAGGCGGCAAGCTTGCGAGCAATCTCCCCGGTTAGCGCTACGGCCAGTTTGCGCATGACTGATGTAGCACTGGCCGCTATAGGCCACGCACAGCGCACCATGAATGAAGTATTCCAGCACGGCGCCATCTAGTTGTCCGGCCACGGACTGGATCTGCTGCAGCGTCAACTCACGGGCGACCACGATCTGCGAAAAACCCACATCCTGGAGAAAGCGCGCCTTCTCCGGCGTGCGGATGTCGCATTGGGTGCTGGCATGCAACTGGATGGGGGGCAGGTCCAGCATCAGCAATCCCATGTCCTGAATGATCAGCGCGTCGGCACCGGCCTCGTAGACCTGCCAGGCCAGTTGCCGCGCCCTTTCCAGTTCGTCGTCCCGAAGAATGGTGTTGAGCGTGACAAACACGCGGGCGTTGAAGCGGTGCGCGTGCCTGGCCACACGTTCGATGTCGGCCACCTCGTTGATAGCGTTGTGCCGGGCGCCAAAACCGGGTCCGCCGATATAGATCGCGTCGGCGCCATGATTGATGGCGGCGATACCGATATCGGCGGTTTTGGCTGGTGCCAGGAGTTCAAGATGTTGGGGAGAGGTGCTCATGGATCGGTGGCTTGTGATGAAGCAGATGGAGGTACTGGGTTTTGTAGTGGGGGTAGTTCACTTGATTGAGTCAGGAGAACGGCCATTCATAGGTGGATGATTACCTATGCCGGGTTGGTTGTCGTGTTTGAAAGCGCTCAACCCTTCAGCCACTCCCGCCAGGCCGCGTGACCAATGGCGAGGACCACCGGGCCAACGAACAGGCCGAGAAATCCAAAACTGATGAGACCGCCAATAATGCCGAGCAGGACCAAAGCGAACGGAATACGGGTGGCCTGACTGATCACGAGCGGGCGCACCAGATTGTCCACCCAGCTAACGACCAGCGAGCCCCAAAGCAAAATCGCCATGGCTCGCAAGGTTTCTCCCTGGGCAAACAACCAGAGGCAACAGAGTACCCAAATGCTGACCGCGCCAAAGGGAATCAGTGCCATGACGATCGTGGTGAGGGTCAGCAACGCGGGGCCCGGCATGTCGACGCCCCAATAGCCGATGCCGGCTACACCGCCTTGGGCAATCGCGGTCAGAACGATGCCGTAAAGCACGGCCCTGGAAGTGTTGACAGCGATATCGAGGTAATTGTCGGCCCTTTCACCGATGGCTCGTTTGAAACCATGCCGTACCTCTGCGGTGAGCGTTTCGCCATCACGATAGAGAAAAAACATCAGAAACAGTGTCAGCACCCATTGTCCGGCGATCAGGCCGACATCGCCCGCGACCACCAGCAGGCGCCGAGACCATCCCCTGAGTCGCGGAATCAGTTGCTGTTTGGCCAGGTTGTTCAGATCGTCCCATTGGGTAATCCATTGGCTGAGTTCATCGCCGATGACGGGGATGCGATTGAGCCGATCTTGCAGAGCCGAGCGTTGTTCCAGCCAGCCCGGCAGGTGCTGGATGAAATTGCTGAATTCGCTCTGCAGTACAGTGCTTAGCCCGATAAAGGGAACGATGATCGCAATGCTCAGCAGGCCAATCATCAGGCTGGACGCGAGCCCGCTGCGCCCGTTCAACGCGAATTTTGTTCGGCGATACAGCGGCCAGCTGGCATAGGCCAGAATGATGGCCCACAGAATCGGCTCGAGCAGATGTCCCAGGATGCGGTAAGCAAGTAGGGCCAGCCCGGCCAGAAACAACAGCAGTGGCAGTTGCCGATGAGATGGATTCATGGGGCTGAAGGACGCTGGTAGTGACCTTGCAGATTGGCTACCGACGTGCGTTCGAGATCACCGTCGATGCGCAAGGCGGTCAGCTCGCCGCCCCACAGGCAACCGGTATCAAGGCAATAGGTGTCCTGGCTGACATGAAACCCCAGTGTAGACCAGTGTCCGAACAGAATTCTGGCGCCTGCGCTGCGCCTGTCGGGTACCTCGAACCAGGGCAATAGGCCGGCGGGTTGGGTGCCGGGCTGGCCTTTCTGTTTGAATTCCATCCGCCCGTCGGCCATGCAATACCGTAGCCGGGTGAAACTGTTAGTGATGAAGCGTAAACGATCCCAATCGCCGAGGTGGTCGTCCCAGTGGGTCGGTTCGTTCCCGTACATGTGCCAGAGCATTTCTCGGTAGTCAGGGCTACGGAGCGCGGTTTCTGCCTCCTGGGCCAGTCCGGTGGCTTGCTCCATGTTCCACTGGGGAGGCAGTCCGGCATGAATCAGGTAAAATTCCCCGCCGTGGTGCAGCAGGGGGCGATGGCGCAACCAGTGCAACAGTTCATCCCGATCCGGCGCCGACAGAATATCGCCGAAAGTGTCGCGATGTTTGGTCCGTGAAATGCCCTCGGCCACGGCGAGCAGATGCAGGTCATGATTGCCCAGCACACTGACCGCGGAGTTGCCGAGATCGCGGATGGTGCGTAGGGTCTCCAGAGAGCGAGGGCCGCGGTTGACCAGATCGCCTACGAACCAGAGCTGATCGGCGGACGGATCGAACCGAATTCGATCCAGCAGGACGAGCAGTTCGTCATGGCAGCCCTGAACGTCGCCTATGGCGTAAGTGGCCATTGGCTTTAGTGGAGGGTCCGGGGCGCGGCCAGCGTGAAGGGGGGGATTTCCGCTTCGAACAGTTCGCCGGAATCCGTGCGCATCTGATATTCCCCGTGCATCATGCCCACGGGGGTCTCGATCATGGCCGCGCTGGTGTAGCGAAAGGCTTGGCCTGGTGACAGGTGGGGGGTTTCGCCCACCACGCCTTCGCCATGGACTTCCTGAACCTTGCCGTGCGCATCGGTAATGACCCAGTGCCGTGCAAGTAGGCGCGCCGGTTCCTCGCTCTGATTCAGGATGGTGATGGTGTAGGCGAAGACATAGCGGCTCGCGGCCGGCTGCGATTCGGACTCCAGGTAGTCGATATGGGTATCGATCTTGATCGAATGTTTGTTTTTCATCGCGAATATAGGGACCTTGCGCTGGGATCAGGCGGAATAGTTTAACCAGAAGCACCCGGTAGCGGGGGCTCGGGCGTTTCTGTCCCGGGTGTGCGACCCATTAGACCGATGGGACGGCATCGCCACGAATTGAAATTAATGACAGGGGAAATCAATGCGCATTCATATCATGGGAATCTGCGGGACCTTCATGGGCGGGCTGGCGATTCTTGCCCGGCAATTGGGGCATGAGGTGACAGGCTCGGATCAGAACGTCTATCCGCCCATGAGTACCCAGCTCGAAGAGCATGGGATTGCCCTGAAGTCTGGTTACCTCCCGGAAAACCTGGACCCGAAGCCTGATCTCGTTGTGGTGGGGAACGCCATTTCCCGCGGCAATCCGGAAATGGAGGCAGTCATGAACCTTGGCCTGCCCTATATTTCCGGCCCCGAGTGGCTGCATGATCACGTGTTGTTGCACGCCTGGGTGCTGGGTGTCGCCGGTACACACGGCAAGACGACGACCACGAGCATGCTGGCATGGATTCTGGAGAGCGCGGGTCTGAATCCGGGTTTCCTGATTGGGGGTGTGCCGCTGAACTTCGGGGTATCTGCCCGGTTGGGTGGGGGGCAGTTTTTTGTGGTGGAGGCGGATGAATATGACACGGCCTTTTTCGACAAGCGTTCCAAGTTCGTCCATTACCGGCCACGGACGGCCATCCTGAATAATCTGGAGTTCGATCACGCCGATATCTTCACTGACCTCGCTGCCATCCAGCGGCAATTCCACCATCTGGTACGCAGCATTCCCGGTAAGGGGCTGATCATCGCGCCCAGTTGGGAGCCGGCCCTGGACGAAGTGCTGCAGATGGGATGCTGGACGCCGGTAGAACTCACGGCACAGGAAAACTCGGGGCTGGCAGCGACCTGGTCCTATCATTTGTTATCGCCGGACGGCAGCCGTTTTGAGGTTATTCATGACGGTCAACCGGCGGGTATCGTCGAGTGGGAGCTAACCGGTCTACATAATGTGCACAATGGCTTGGCGGCCATCGCCGCCGCGCACCACGCCGGCATTTTCCCCGAACGGGGGGCCGAGGCGCTGAGGAAGTTCCGCAACGTCAAGCGGCGCATGGAGATCAAGGCCACCCTCGGCGATATGGTGATCTACGATGATTTTGCGCATCATCCGACGGCCATTGCGACTACGCTGGAAGGATTGCGGGCGCGGGTGGGCGACGCTCGTATCATCGCTATTCTTGAACCACGCTCCAACACCATGCGGATGGGGGTCCATGCAGGCCTGCTGGGCGAATCCTTGCGGTGCGCCGATCTTGCCGTGATCTGCCAGGCCCCGGACTTGGGCTGGGATGCGGCCGAGGCGACGGCAAGCGCGGACAATGTCCAGATCCATGGTTCGGTCGATTCCATCATTAACTGGCTGAAGGTCGAGGCCGCGCCCGGCGACCACATTCTTTTCATGAGTAATGGCAGTTTTGGGGGCATTCATCTGAAGGCGGAAGAGATGCTCAGGCGCCGGATTGCGGGTTGATGGATTCAGTGGGGGGAGGGCACATGAAGACAGCGGTATCCGTCATCATCGTCAATTACAACGGCGGGCCCCTGCTGGCGGAATGCGTCCGTTCGGTGTTGGCATCCACCGTCCCTGTGGAAGTGCTGGTCTCTGACAATGCATCTACCGATACCAGCCTGATCGATCTCCGTCTGATCTGTGGTGCGGATAATCGCTTGCGCATTATCGAGAGCCTTACCAATCTGGGATTCGCTAGAGCCAATAATCTGGCGCTTGATCAGTCAAAACACCCTTTTCTGTTGTTTCTGAATCCGGACTGTATCGTCCAGCCCGATACGCTGGAACGAATGCTGGCCCTTTTTGAGGCTGATCCCAAGGTCGGCATGGCGGGCTGCCTGATCCGAAACCCGGATGGCAGCGAACAACCTGGTTGCCGCCGCAGCATCCCCACACCGTGGAGAACCTTTGTTCATCTGACGGGACTGGATCGTCGCCTTGGTTCCACCGATCCACGGTTTCGGAGCTATTTGCACACGGGTTTGCCCCTGCCGACCCAGCCTGAGGAAATTGAAGCGATTTCGGGGGCGTTCATGCTGGTTAAACGGGCAGCGCTCGATGAAGTTGGCCCCATGGATGCGGGCTTCTTCATGCATTTCGAAGATCTGGATTGGTGCTTGCGGTTTCGGCTCAAAGATTTGAAGGTGATGTTCGAGCCAACCGTCGAGATCCTGCATGTGGGGGGGGTATGCACCGCCGTGAGGCCCATGGCGGTGGATTATCACAAACACATGGGAATGATCCGGTTTTATCGCAAGTTTTTTCGCGACCAGTACCCGTTCTTGCTGTACTTGGTTTTGTTCCCTGCAATCCTTGCGCGATTCATCGTACGTATGGGTTTCCACGCGTTAACAAAACTGGGTTTGTATCCGGGAAGAAAGTCCCGTCGGGAAGCGCATGTTCTGGCGAGCCAGCTATCGGAAAAGTTCTTGAAGCCCACTGAAAATGCCGCGCGGCGCGCAGTGGTGACGGGGGCTACCAGCCTGATTGGTGACTACCTCGTCCCCGCTCTATTCAATGCCGGTTATGAAGTCCATGCCATAAGCCGAAAACCCCTTGATTACGGAAAAAATGCTGGACTGCATTGGCATGAGGCCGATATTACCCGGGAGGTT
The DNA here is from genome assembly GCA_044237765.1 of Methylococcaceae bacterium. GTDB lineage: Bacteria > Pseudomonadota > Gammaproteobacteria > Methylococcales > Methylococcaceae > UBA6136. Next base: position 23,750 of record JBIIEQ010000001.1, read on the forward strand.
CCGGATATTCTCCGTGGGGCGGATGTGTTGATCCATCTTGCACCGTTGGCCACGTTGCCCCCCGTCATGGAGGCGCTCGCGGAGGAATGCCCGCCACGGGTGATCGGTTTTGGTTCAACGAGTGTGTTTACCAAAGCGGAGTCTGCGCTCGAAAAGGAGCGTGAACTGGCCAAAGGGTTGATGGATTCGGAGAGACGTATTGCGGAGTTGGGATCACGTTACGGAATTCAGTGGACTGTATTTCGGCCTACCCTGGTTTATCACTTGGGCCGCGACAAGAACGTGACCACCATCTCCGATTTCCTCAAGAAATTCGGATTCTTTCCCCTGATTAACGGCTCAAGGGGGCTTCGTCAGCCGGTGCACGCGGAGGATCTTGCCATGGCCAGCCTTGGGGCTATCGACAACCCCAAAAGTTTTGGGAAGGCTTACAACCTGTGTGGCGGAGAAACCTTGAGCTATCAGGCGATGGTGCGGCGGATTGCCAAGGCCATTGGGATCGAGGCCGTCATGATCGATATCCCCTTAACGGTTCTCAAGGCCATCATTCAGGGGGTGGCGCTGATGCCTCGGTTCCGGCACCTCAATACTGAAATGGCTACACGGATCAGCCGAGATATGTGTTTCGACAAGGAAGAGGCTGCCCATGATTTGGGCTTTGCCCCCAGAAGTTTTCTGGACTGATCTTGATTCTTGAAGCGGATAAAGGCGACACGACCAGATGAGTTACGTATCTGGTCGTGTCGCCTGTAGGCTTTGAAGCTCAGGTTGTTGGTGGTCCTCGGGTATCAAGCTGATTTCTTGAGTTCCTTAGGGAGAGAGAAAACGACCTTCTCTTCAATGCCCTTGTATTCGACGGCCGTTTTGGCACCCCATTCCTTCAGTTTGTTGATCACTCCGGAAACGAGGATTTCAGGAGCTGAAGCACCGGCTGTTACGCCCACACATCGTGCATTTTCGACCCACGCTTTTTGCACATGTTTCGCGTCGTCGATCAGGTAAGCGCTACAACCCAACTTCTCGGCAATTTCCCGGAGCCGGTTGGAATTGGAACTGTTGGGCGAGCCGACCACCAGGATGACATCACATTGATCCGCCAGCTTCTTGACGGCATCCTGGCGGTTTTGTGTCGCGTAACAGATGTCGTCCTTTTTCGGGCCGCAAATCTTAGGGAATTTAGCCCTGAGGGCATCGACCACGGCTTGGGTGTCGTCGATCGACAGTGTGGTCTGTGTCACCCAGGCGAGATTTTCTGGATCCTTGACCTCAAGCGTTTCAACATCTTCAGGGGATTCCACCAGGTAAATGCCACCAGCGGGATTGTCGTACTGGCCCATGGTGCCTTCGACCTCCGGGTGGCCGGAATGACCGATGAAGGCAATTTCCCGTCCTTGACTGGCATGGTGGTGAACTTCGATGTGCACCTTGGTGACGAGTGGACAGGTGGCATCGAATACCTGAAGACCACGCCGTTTGGCTTCATCCTGGATCACCTTGGACACGCCGTGCGCGCTGAAAATCACGGTGGAATTTTCAGGGACTTCCGAGAGTTCTTCGACGAACACCGCGCCGCGTTCGCGCAGGCCATCGACCACATAGCGGTTATGAACCACTTCATGGCGGACATAGATGGGGGCGCCGAAGACTTCGATGGCGCGTTCAACGATTTCGATCGCACGATCGACGCCGGCACAGAAACCGCGGGGATTGGAAAGCAGGATATCCATAGGGGGGAGCTCTTTCTCTGAGTAAAATGCTGGGGAATTCTGGCACGTGGCGTGCCGGGAATCAATCAGGCGGCACAGGGGGTGTGCTTCGGCTCACCTGCCAGAAAACTTCATTCTTGCCATTCATTCGAGCCAGGATGCGGCATGCAACAAACAGAAAGTCGGATAGCCGGTTAAGGAAGGCGAGGGTGTTGAGTCCGGGGTCTTCCGACTGGCTCAACGCTACTGCCCTGCGCTCGGCACGGCGGCAGATGCTGCGGGCCAGGTGGCCCTGTGCCGCTGCCGCATTGCCTCCCGGCAGAATGAACTCCTTCAAGGGGGGCAGGGCATCGTTGTAGTGATCCAGCCACTTTTCCAGCCAGTCCACATGGCTGGCGGAGATGCTGGTTCGGCCGGGAATGCTTAGGTCGCCTCCCAAATCGAACAGCAGTTGCTGTAGCTCAGTGAAACAGTCGGCAAGTTCAGCAGGTAATGCATAGGTCAACAGCATGCCAAGGTGACTGTTGAGTTCATCCAGATCGCCCAACAACTCGATTCTGACGGCATCCTTGCGCAACCGTGAGCCATCCGCGAGTCCGGTGGTTCCCTCGTCGCCGGTGCGGGTATATATGCGGGTGAGTCGATTGCCCATTGTTACGGCTCAGATTAGCTTTTCATCAGCAACCACGATGCCATCCTCATCAACATAAACGTAATTGCCGGTGCGGAAATTGATGCCGGCGAAGCTGATCAGTTTGTCACGGTCGCCCGTGCCGCGTTTGTGACTTTTCAGGGGGTGGGTATGCAGGGCGCGCAGACCGATCGGCAATTCGTTGATTTCGACAGAATCGCGGATGCAGCCATAGACGATGATGCCGGCCCAGCCATTTTCACAGGCCAGCCGCGAGAGATTTCCGCCGAGCAGCGCACACCGATGTGAACCGCCCCCGTCAATCACCAATACGCCATCCGTGACGGTCTCCTCCAGCACCTTACGAATCAGCACATTGTCCTCGAAGACTTTAAGGGTAGTCACCTGACCACTGAAACTGCTGCGGCCACCAAACCGGAGAAAGATGGGTTCCCCGATCTGTAGATGGTGGGTGTCGCCGAACTGATCGCAAAGATTGGGAGTCGTGAAGGTCATGATGGGTACCTCGGTGTGGGGGTGTGTCTATGTTGAGCTGATGCGGTAGACCGGCCACCCTGTCACGGGTTCACAGGTACCGGGCAATCAGGCCGCGCTCGGCCTGGCTGACGGGCAGCGGAATCCGGACTTCCCAGCCGCTGCCCGGGGCTTCTGTCAGTTCATGACCCTGTTTGTCCGACATCCGCTCCAGCACGATGTCCCGATTGCCTTCCGGCAGGATCAGTTCAAGCCGGTCACCTACCTTGAATTTGTTCTTGACCACGATATCGGCTTCGCCGGTTTCATGGTTGAATTCGGTGATCTCGCCGACGAATTGCTGTTGCTGGCTGGTCGAATGTCCCTGGAGATAGTTCTGATAATCCTCGGTGTGGTGGCGCTGATAGAAGCCATCGGTATAACCCCGTTGCGCCAGGTTTTCGAGCTTGCCCAGCAGTCGAGGATCGAAGGAACGTCCCGCCACGGCGTCCTCGATGGCCTGTCGGTAGATCTGCGCGGTGCGGGCCACGTAGTAGAAGGATTTGGTCCGTCCCTCTATCTTCAGGCTATCGACGCCGATCTCCACCAGTCGCTGCACATGCTCGATCGCCCGCAGGTCCTTGGAGTTCATGATGTAGGTGCCGTGCTCGTCCTCCATGACCGGCATCAGTTCACCCGGCCGGTTTTCTTCTTCGAGGAAATACACCTCGTCAGCCATGGGATGACGGACCTGATCGCCGCAGTCTGTCAGGGTGCTGTTCAGGTCATCGAGCGAGAGCTTCAGCTGGCCAGGCACAAAATCGCCCTCGGCATTCTCCTGGGCTGGCTGCACGTCGTATTTCCAGCGACAGGCATTGGTGCAGGTGCCTTGATTTGGATCACGGTGATTGAAGTATCCGGACAGCAGACAGCGGCCCGAGTAGGCGATGCAGAGCGCACCATGGACAAACACCTCCAGTTCCATGTCCGGACACTCCTGGCGGATTTCCGCGATTTCATCCAGCGAGAGCTCGCGTGAAAGGATGATGCGGCGGATGCCGATGCTCTGCCAAAAGCGCACGGCAGCGTAATTCACGGTATTCGCCTGAACCGACAAATGGATGGGTATCTCGGGCCAGGCTTCGCGTGCCAGCAGAATGAGGCCAGGATCGGCCATGATCAGGGCATCTGGCTGCATGGCCACGATAGGCGCCAGGTCGCGAATGAAGGTTTTGATCTTGCGGTTATGCGGCAGGACATTGGTGGCCAGAAAAAACGACTTGCCCAATCGATGCGCCTCGGCGATGCCCAGCCCCAGATTCTGTTCCAGGAAATCGTTGTTCCGAACCCGGAGGCTATATCGCGGTAGCCCGGCATACACCGCATCCGCACCATAGGCAAAGGCATAGCGCATGTTCTTGAGCGTGCCGGCAGGGGAGAGCAGTTCCGGTGTATTCATGGCAAAGGGGTGTGATGTTAGAATTCGTCGGATTTTACCTTAAGTTGACTATTAGGCTCAGGAATCGCCCCTCGCGCATGATGACCCCCATGGCCGTTGGAACCCTCAAGGATTGCGTCGGCAATACGCCATTGGTCAGGTTGCAGCGTCTGCCGGGCAATACCAGCAACACGATTCTGGCCAAACTGGAGGGGAATAATCCAGCTGGTTCAGTGAAAGACAGGCCCGCCTTGAGCATGATCGAACACGCGCAGCGGCGCGGCGAGATCAAGCCGGGTGATCGGTTGATCGAGGCGACCAGCGGCAATACCGGGATTGCTCTTGCCATGGCGGCGGCCATGATGGGTTACCGCATGACACTGGTTATGCCGGAAAACATGAGCGCTGAGCGCCGGGCGTCAATGAAAGCTTTTGGCGCCGAGATCATTCTGACTCCGGCAGCTGGCAGCATGGAGGCGGCGATTGACCTCGCCCGCAGCATGGAGGCTCGTGGTGAAGGGCGCATCCTTGACCAGTTCGCGAATCCTGACAATCCTCGTGCCCATTACGAAGGGACCGGCCCTGAAATCTGGCGCGATACCGGGGGGCGGGTGACGCATTTCGTCAGCTCCATGGGGACGACAGGCACCATCATGGGGACCTCGACATACCTGCGTGAGCAAAATCCGGCGATACAAATCATCGGTGTACAGCCTGCAGGGGATTCCAGGATTCCAGGTATACGTCGCTGGCCCCGCGAGTACCTCCCGAAAATCTGTGATTTCAGTCGTATCGATCGCATCATGGATGTCGAACAGAATGAGGCCGAAGCGATGACCCGGCAATTGGCGACGAGCGAAGGTATCTTTGCCGGCATTTCGTCCGGAGGAGCTGTCGCAGCGGCCCTGCGTTTGTCCAGCGAAGTTGAGCAGGCGGTGATTGTCGTCATCATCTGCGATCGCGGTGATCGGTACCTTTCGACCGGGGTCTTTCCGGATGAGTGACCGCCAGTCATGAGCTTCAAGCGAAAAAGACGAGTACTTCCCAGTGAGCCAGTCCGGGCATCGATCGAATCCTTGACTCATGACGGGCGAGGCATTGCCCGCGTGGATGGCAAGCCGGTTTTCATACATGGGACCTTGCCGGGAGAGGACGTCAGCTTTCTCTACACCGATATTCGACGTGACTATGCCGAGGGGAAGGTTCAGACACTGCATTCAACGGCGCCCGGGCGGGTTGAGCCGCGCTGTCCCAGCTATGGGGTTTGTGGGGGGTGTAGTTTTCAGCATGTCGCCGATGAGGCCCAGATCGAGTTGAAACAGGCGTTGCTGGTCGAGCAATTCAGGCGCATTGCCAAGATCGAGGAGGTGCCGCTGATTCCGCCGCTGACCGGCCCCAGCTGGGGATACCGACATAAGGCGCGGCTGGGCGTCAAGCATGTCGCTAAGAAGGGGCGTGTGCTGGTAGGATTCCGCGAGCGCTCCAGTCCCTTCGTGGCGGATCTGGAGTTCTGTCCTGTATTGCATCCCAAGGTGGGAGAGCGTCTTCACGAGCTGTCGGACTTGATCGGTGGTCTGAGTATTCGCGACCGCTTGCCACAGATCGAGGTCGCTGTCGGGGACGACCGTATCGCGCTGGTGTTTCGGATTCTGGAGGATATGTCGGAGGAGGACAGACAGCGGCTGACTGACTTCGGCCAGGGTTTCGGTTTCGATATTCACGTTCAGCGCCATGGCCCGGATTCCGTCACCCCGGTTTATCCCGACCAGCCCGAATACCTCGCTTACGGCCTGCCGGCCGAAGGTCTCGAGTTCCGGTTCAAGCCGACTGACTTTACCCAGGTCAATATCGAGATCAACCGCAAGATGGTCAGCCGGGTCATGGAACTGCTGGACCCCAAGCCCGGAGAGCGCATTCTGGATCTGTTCTGCGGAATCGGAAATTTTACGCTGCCACTGGCAACGCATGCCGGTCACGTCGTTGGGGTGGAGGGCGGTCGGGAGGCAGTGGAGCGGGCCAATGAGAATGCCGCCTTGGCCGGATTCGATCATGTTGAATTTCATGTGGCAGACCTGACCCAGCCTCTGGAGGGGCTTACCTGGGCTGAAGGTCGCTACGACAAGATTTTGCTCGACCCCTCTCGGGCGGGCGCTGAGGAAGTGCTGGCGGGTATTCCCCGATGGGGGGCTTCACGCATCGTCTATGTGTCCTGCAATCCTTCCACCCTTGCCCGGGATGCTGGCATTCTGGTTCATGAGTACGGTTATCGTCTGGTCAAGGCCGGCGTCATGGACATGTTTCCCCAGACGGCCCATGTCGAATCCATTGCGTTGTTCGAGAAGTGAACGGCAGCGTGGATCGATCAGAATCAGGGTCTTACCTCCGCGTCAGCATTCCACGCCAATTATTGGAATGGGTTGAAGATGACGAGGTTGTTCGGGCTTGGTTGGTATCCACGGCCAGAAATGGCCCGGGCGAACAACGCGGCAGCGAGTGCACGCCGCGCGGCTGGCACCGTATTCGTGCCAGGATCGGCGATGGCACGCCATTCAATACGGTGTTTCGTGGGCGTCGGCCCACCGGCGAGATTTACGGGGATGAGCTGGAAGCCCGTCATCCCGGCAGGGACTGGATTCTGACTCGCATCCTCTGGCTCGGTGGACTTGACCGAGGGTTCAATCGTTACGGAAACGTGGATACGACCTGGCGATATGTTTACATACACGGGAGTCCGGATCAGGGCGTGACGGGCATTCCGGCTTCACACGGTTGCATACGGATGAAAAGTCCGGACATGATCGACCTCTTTGATCGAGTGCCGGTGGGTATGCGGGTTCTGATCGAACCCTGATGCCGCTGTTTTTAACCGTTAACACGCAAATAACGACAATAATCAGGAGTGATTCCATTGAGTCCGGCGTTTGAAATCGATACCCCGATGACCCGAGAGGAGCTCCGTGCGAGTATGTCGCTCGCGGCGATCTACATGTTGCGGATGTTCGGGATGTTCCTGATTTTGCCGGTGTTTGCCGTGCTGGCTCGCGATCTGCCCGGTGCCACCCCGGTCATGGTGGGTTTTGCCCTCAGTGCCTATGGCCTGACCCAGGCTATCTTTCAGATTCCTTTTGGTCTCTGGTCCGATCGCTACGGACGCAAGCCGGTCATTACCGTGGGCTTGCTACTGTTTGTAATTGGTAGTGCGATAGCGGCGCTGTCGGATTCCATCTACGGGATCATTGCCGGACGATCACTGCAGGGCGCGGGCGCCGTAGCTGCCGTGGTCATGGCCCTGGCCGCCGATCTGACCCGCGAGGAACACCGGACCAAGGCCATGGCCCTCATAGGCATCAGCATCGGTATTTCCTTCGCCATCTCCATGGTGGCAGGGCCGGTATTGTCAAACTGGATGGGACTGAAAGGACTTTTCTGGCTGATCACGGCGCTCGCCCTCCTGAGCATCGTCGTGTTGCATACGGTGGTACCCAATCCGACAGTGATCCGCTTTCACCGCGATGCCCAGGTGAGGGCGGGATCTTTTGCCAGAGTGTTCAGCAATCCTGAACTGCTGCGGCTGGATTTCGGCATTTTCTGCCTGCATCTGATTCTGACGGCTTCGTTCGTGGTGGTGCCATTACTCCTCAAGGACCGACTGCAACTCGCGACCCAGGATCACTGGCATATCTATCTGCCGGTCTTCGTTCTGGCCATTGTCAGCATGGTGCCGTTTGTCATTCTGGCGGAAAAAAAACGCAAGATGAAATCGGTTTTCCTTGCCTTCATTGGCCTGGTGGCTCTGGCGGATCTCGGATTTCTCTTGCTGGGAGATAGCTTCTGGGGTGTCTTTGCCCTGCTTTATCTGTTTTTTACCGGCTTCAATCTGCTGGAGGCCACGCTGCCGTCGATGGTTTCTAAAATCGCCCCGCCCGATCTCAAGGGAACTGCCATGGGAGTTTATTCGACGGCCCAATTTCTCGGAGCCTTCGTTGGTGGTGTGGGTGCCGGCTGGATTTATGGTCACCACGGTATCGCGCCGGTTTTTGTTTTCTGTGCAATGGTCGCGCTCTCTTGGCTGGTGGTGGCTGCTTTCATGAAACCACCCCGTCATGTGAGCAGTCTGCTCGTCAATGTGGAAGGTATCGATGATGGGCAGGCCAGCCTGCTCGGGCAACGGTTGCTGAAGATTTCAGGCATTGCCGAAGCTGTGGTGGTGGCTGAGGATGGAGTGGCTTATCTGAAGGTCGATAAGGATCATCTGGACCGTGTAGCGCTGGGTGCGGCATTTGAAGCCATCAAGGTGCAATGAGCCCCAAGAATCCTCCGGAAAAATCCATTGAGTCCAAAGGGCGAAGTGGGGACGCCGCGTTTTCGGAAGAGGTCGAACCCAAGCAGCTAAACCTCGGTTGTGGCACCTTGATCGTGCTTTTTCTGCTGGTGGCGACGGCAGGCAAGTTTCTGCCCTACCGGGATAAATCCTCCGCAGCGCCCCTAAAGAATCAGAAAGTCCAGCCCGTTACCAGCCTACCGAAGCCGGAGCTTCCTCTAGGTAAAAAGGCGGCTTCTTCCGAGTCGGCAGAATCGAGCCCAAAATCTGTCACTTCAACCAAAAAGCCGATTAGTGATCGGGCTGGTGCGGTTCTCGCCGGGCTGGTTTCTCAACTTCAGGATCTGGTTGGGTCGGAGGAGAAAAAAGTTAGGAACTCACCGCCAGCCAAACCGCCCGTGATGAAGAAGCCTACCACGTCCCTGGAATCAGCTCCGCCAGTTTCTGTGAACGTATCAAAAAAGCCGGTGTGGACCGATGCGCCTACTTCAAGCGCCGAGCCGCGTTCGCCTTCCCGGATTCATCCCCCGCAGCCTCAGTTCGAGCCGGGTGGGACGGGGCGCGAGGAAACCCCGGCAGGTCCTTCCCCGAAGGCCAAGGCACCCTCGCCGGTTCCCGGTAAATCCGTGGTCTTCAATAGCCCTTGGGATCAATCAGTGGCCCAGGTGGAGCGTTATCTGAAACGCCGCATGCACGATGCCAGTTCCATGGAAATTCTGGAATGGGGCAAGGTGAGCCTCACCGATCGGGGCGGGTATCAGGTGCGGTGCACGTTCCGGTCGAAGAATGTTCTGGGTAATTACGCGACGCAAAGCAAGGTGTTCGTCATGAACAAGGATGGCGAAGTGATCGATATTCGGGACTGAGTTCAGAGTCGATTCGTTTGGCCTCAGCTTGTTTCGTCTTCTCCGGAGTTGAGCAGATTGTCCAGCTGTCCAGACCGGTCCAGGCGGGCGAGGTCATCAAACCCGCCGACATGCGTTTCGCCAATGTAAATCTGGGGTACGGTTCTGCGGCGGGTTTTTTCCATCATCTCGGCCCGGAGCGCGGGGTCCAGGTCTACTCTCAGTTTTTCTATTTGCCTGACGCCTTTGCTCAGCAACAGGCGTTCTGCCATCACACAGTACGGACAGATGGCCGTGCTGTACATTCGTACTTTGTTCATGAGGTTACGTGCCTTTCCGGCTTTTACGCATTCGGGTTGAGAAACCTGGGCGCAGACGTAGAATGCCCCACACCAGACGGTTCCGCTGTAATTCTATCCTTGGGTGCGTGAGTGATGAAAACGAAACTGCAAAGACTCTTTGAATATTTCCTGATCGGTGTGCTGGGGCTACTCCCCATCGTGATCATCGTTCAGATCGTTCTCTATATTGAAGGCTTTCTGCGGGATACGGTCCTCGGCATTTATGGTCGTTACGAAAGCATCCTGATCCCCGTGCTGCTCTTTGGCGGCGCGGTTGGCGTGGTGATTTATATCGGTTATCTGCTCAAGCAGGACAAGGCCCATGTGCTGTATTTCCTGGAAAAGATCATCCATCGGATACCCTTGCTGGGGACCGTTTACCGGGTGTCCCAGAAACTTCTGAAGCTGTTTCACGACGATAATGACAACAAGATCACGGACGTTGTTTTAATTGAATATCCGAAACCGGACCTGTGGGTGCCGGCCTATGTCACCAACCGGATCGATAGCATGCTGGTTGTTTATGTACCGACCTCGCCCAACCCCACCTCTGGTTTCACGATCCTGGTGGATGAATCCAAGGTCATCCAGACCCAATTGAGCATAGAAGAAGTCTCGTCCTTCATCATCAGTCTAGGTGCCGATCTCCCTCAATCCGAAGATGTGCTCCAATTGCTGCAGAGGACATCAAAGAGGGTCAGAAAGTCCGCGCCAAGCGGCGCTTTGACCTAGACTCGTCTAGCCAGATGTTCGGTGGCGGTCGATAATGCTCGGCCATTTGACTTAACTTACTCTACAGCCCGGGTTTTCCATGAAAAAACTGATGATTGTGATGCTGGCCTCCCTCTCCGTATTCGGTTGTGCCAAGAAAGAAAAGACGGGACTCCGCGAGGTGCTGGTCGAGCGCTTCAAGGAAGATCCTGATCTCAAGGACTACAATCTGGATCCGGCCAAGGTCGCCGATTGCATGGTGGACGAAATTGGTGCCAGTTTGCCTGGATTTGCCGGTGACCCGCGCCGTGGTCAGTTTTTTGAGGCTTATGCTCATTTCCTCAGTGTGAAGTCCATGGCCGACGGAGAAAAGGCCATCGCCGAGTTCGAGCAATTATTCGGCTCCAAGCAGAAGGCCCGCGAAGCCGCTGCCAGCCTGCCTGATCACGAGATGACCTGCATGGGTAAGGCCATCGAAAATGCCGAAAGCGATGGGCATCGAGTGAAGTAAGCGGGTTTCCTGACGCGCCCTTGGGTCAGGGCGTGACAGTATGGCACAAAGCCAATGGAGCGCCCTTAATCCGTGCGCGTGAATCGCTATGCACAATATTGGTGCTATAGCTACCCCGGTGTTATCGCGATTTTGCCTGAAGTGCGGGGCTCCAGAGGGTAGGCGTGGATTTTGCTTGGGGATACCCTCTAGCCACTGCCCTTTGTCGGATATGATCTGGCAGTGCCGGTAAACCCTCAAATGCTTGGCCTGATGTCGGGGGAGCAGTCAATGGATGCGATGAGCCAATGAATCCCAATCAGATGTATGAATATGTGGAGCGGATCGCCAACCTGATCCGCACTCGCGTTCGCAAGACCGGACTTGCGAGTGGTGTGCAGCCAGTCCAGATGGAAGCGCTCCACTACCTAAGTCGGTGCAATCGATATAGCAACACCCCTGTCGCTGTCGCCGAGTTCCTTGGGCTGACCAAGGGTACAGTCTCCCAGACGTTGGGTGTTCTCGAAGACAATGGCTTCGTGGAAAAAACAATCGACGCCCGCGATCGTCGCGTGGTGCATCTGGATTTGACGCCGGCCGGAACCCTTGTGCTGGATCAGTCCATCCCTCCGGATATCCTGAAATCTGCAATCAATGAACTCCCCGAGCAGGACCAGCGGCAGATGGCACAGTCGATCGAACATCTCCTGCTTTGTCTGCAACGTGCCAATGGACTCAAAACCTTTGGGGCCTGCAGAACCTGCATGCATCATCAGCAAACAGACGATGCTCAGCGCCGTTGCGGACTGACCCGCGAAATCCTCACGGAATCGGACGCCAACAAAATCTGCCGTGAACACATTCCTGCCGGTTGACGGCTGAGGTTAAGGACCCAGAGTCCCAACCTCAGTCTCTTCAATCAGACTAGTACGCGCTCGATGCCCCCGTTGCGGACCCGCTTCACATAGTCTGGCAACCAGTTCTCGCCCAGAATATGTTTTGCAATCTCGACCACGATGTAATCCGCATCGAGTTGATCCACATCATCTTTGTATCGCTGTAAACCCTGCAGACAGGAAGGGCAAGAGGTCAGTACCTTCACAGGCCCATCAAACCCGTCGCTACGTAGACCGGTGACGTTGCCCTGCAATTCCTCTTCCTTGCGATAGCGGACCTGGGTGGAAATGTCTGGCCGGCCGATGGCGAGCGTACCGGATTCCCCGCAACAACGGTCGCTCTTCATCACGGCCGATCCATCACCCGGAACAACGAGGCTGTTGACGGTTTTCATCGGATCGCGCTGCTTCATCGGTGTGTGGCAGGGATCGTGATAGAGGTAGCGGGTGCCATTCACCCCCTCCAGTTTCACCTCTTTTTCCAACAGATATTCGTGAATGTCGATCAGACGGCACCCTGGAAATATCTTGTCAAACTCGTAGTCGAGGAGTTGATCCAGACAGGTGCCACAACTAACGATCACTGTTTTGATATCCAGATAATTCAGAGTGTTCGCGATGCGGTGAAAAAGAACCCGATTGTCCGTCGTGATCTTGTCGGCCTTGTCGAATTGTCCGGCAGCGCGCTGGGGATAACCGCAGCAAAGGTAACCCGGCGGCAATACCGTCTGTACCCCGACCTCATGGAGCATGGCCTGCGTGGCCAGGCCGACCTGTGAAAAAAGTCGCTCCGAGCCGCATCCGGGAAAATAGAACACGGCTTCCGAGTCGGCGCGGGTTTTATCAGGATCGCGAATGATGGGGATGACCTGGTTGTCTTCGATGTCCAGCAACGCCCGCGCCGTCTTGTTGGGCAGATTGCCCGGCATCTTCTTGTTGATGAAGTGAATCACCTGTTCGCGCACTGGCGGCTTGCCAAGTGAGGAGGGAGGCTTTGCCGTTTGTGCCCGGCCGAGAGGGGACAGCAATCGGTTGCCCAGCCGCTGTCCCTTGTAGCCCAGATCGATCATGGCGGTACGCAACCCCTTGATCGTATTCGGATGGGTTGCATTGAGGAACAACATGGCTGCGCTTTTCGCCGGATTAAAGCTTTGTTTTCCCATCTTGCGCAAGAGATTGCGCATGTTCATGGACACGTCGCCAAAGTCGATATCAACCGGACACGGGTTGTAGCACTTGTGGCAGATAGTGCAGTGGTCCGCCACGTCCTCGAACTCTTTCCAGTGGGTAATGGAAATGCCGCGACGGGTTTGCTCCTCGTACAGAAACGCTTCGATCAGCAAGGAAGTCGCCAGGATCTTGTTGCGCGGCGAGTAGGGCAGATTGGCCTTGGGTACATGCGTCGAACACACGGGCTTGCACTTTCCGCAGCGGAGACAGTCCTTGACCGAATCCGCAATGGCGCCAATGTCGCTCTGTTGCATGATCAGCGATTCAAAACCCATCAGGCTGAACGAGGGTGTGTAGGCCCGCCTCAGATCCGATCCCGGCATCAGCTTACCCTGATTGAATCGTCCCTCCGGATCGACCTGAGCTTTGTAGGCATGAAACGGGGCCAGTTCTTCCTGCGTGAGAAACTCATATTTGGTGATGCCGATGCCATGCTCGCCAGAAATGACGCCATCCAGCGAGCGGGCCAGTGCCATGATGCGGTCCACGGCGGCATTCGCCTCCTGCAGCATTTCATAATGATCCGAATTGACTGGCAGGTTGGTGTGGACGTTGCCATCGCCGGCATGCATGTGTAGGGCCACGAAAACCCGGCCTCTCAGCACTTCCTTGTGAATGGCTTCGATACGCTCCAAGACAGGGCGGAAGTGGTCGCCCTCGAAGATTTCCATCAGCGGCGTTTTAAGCTCACGCTTCCACGACACCCGAACCGAATGATCCTGCAGCCGGTGGAATAGCGTCGGACTTTCGGTGCGGTTGGTGAGATCACCCGCAACGATGCCCAGTTCAGGGAATGCCCGTTCGGCTTGAGATAGAGGTAGATCCAGATGCTGGTACAGCCAGTCCCAGCATGTCCGGACGCGGGTGATGACATCGACTGCTCGTTGTCGCCGCTCACCGATGAGTGCCTCGGCATCCAGCCCTTCTTCGTAAGCGCGCAACGGCAACTCGCCCTGAATCATTTGATTCAGTGCATCACACAGCCGCAGTTTATTCCGCAGCGAGAGTTCGATATTGATTCGTTCGATGCCATCGCAATATTCCCCCATGCGAGGGAGCGGAATCACAACGTCTTCGTTGATCTTGAAGGCATTGGTATGGCGGGCAATGGCCGCCGTGCGGGCGCGATCCAGCCAGAAGGTTTTCCGGGTTTCGGCACTGACCGCGATGAATCCTTCGCCGCCCCGTGCATTGCAGATCCGAATGACTTCACTCGTGGCCAGGGCCACGGCATTTTCGTCATCACCGACGATGTCGCCGATCAGGACCATCTTCGGCCGACCATGCCGCTTGGCCTTGGTGGCATAGCCCACGGCCTTCACATAGCGCTCATCCAGATGTTCGAGACCCGCCAGCATGACGCGTGCCTGGCCCGTCTTCGGCAGGCTGTCCAGATAATCGCGGATTTCCACGATCGCCGGAACCGCTTCCCGTACCTGCCCGAAAAACTCCAGACAGACCGTGCGACCCTGTCGCGGCATCTCGTGGAGTATCCATCGGGCCGAAGTGATGAGGCCGTCACAACCCTCCTTTTGAATGCCGGGAAGTCCGCCGAGAAACTTGTCCGTGACATCCTTGCCCAGTCCTTCCTTGCGGAATCGCTTGCCGGGTATGTGCAAAATTTCTTCGCCTAGCGGTTCCCGTCCATCGGGACCAAAGCGTTTCAGGCGAAAGCTTACCTCGGGTTGCAGATGAATCTTGCCAAGGTTGTGGTTGAGCCGCTCCACTTCCAGCCAGTTGCCGTCCGGCGTCACCATCCGCCACGATGCCAGATTGTCCAGAGCGGTTCCCCAAAGGACGGCCTTCTTGCCGCCGGCATTCATGGCTACATTGCCGCCAATGCATGATGCATCGGCTGAGGTCGGGTCACAGGCAAATACCAGCCCCATGGCCTCGGCGGCCTCCATGGCCCGCCGAGTGACAACGCCTGCGCCGGTGGTCAGCGTGGCATAAGGGATGGCTACGCCGGGGAGAGACGTTTCCCGCTCGATGGGGGACATGTCGAGCAGCTTTTCGGTATTGATGACCGCAGAGAGCGGGGTCAGGGGAATCGCCCCGCCGGTATAGCCGGTGCCACCGCCCCGGGGAATGATGGTCAAGCCCAGCTCAATGCAGTCACGGACCAGATGGCCGATTTCGCTCTCGTCATCGGGATGCAGCACGACGAAAGGATATTCCACGCGCCAATCGGTCGCGTCGGTCACATGAGTAACGCGGGCATAGCCGTCAAAGCAGATATTGTCCTTGCGGGTATGCCGTGACAGCAGAGTCATCGCCTGGCGGCGCAGTTCGCGGGTATGTTCCAGACGTGCCTGAAATGCATCGACGGCCTCGTGTGCAGACTGGAGCAGACTGGAGACCTTGTTGGCGCGAGTGGCTTTTTCCTTTTCCAGCGCCACGCGCCGCTCTTCCATTTGCCGCAAGCGATGTCGCAACGCCTCGAGCAGGGCCTTGCGTCGGCCTGGATTGCTGATCAGATCATCTTCCAGGTAAGGATTTCTTTGGACTACCCAGATATCGCCCAGTACTTCGTAGAGCATTCGCGCTGAGCGGCCGGTGATCCGCTCGGCGCGAAGACTCTGCAGGGTTTCCCAGTCTTCCTCGCCGAGCAGGCGGATGACGATTTCGCGATCGGAGAAGGAGGTGTAGTTGTAAGGGATTTCGCGAAGGCGATCGGCGCCTGCGTTAGAGTCCGCCAACGCAGGGGAGCTGTCAGCGTGCATAAGTCAGAATTCGAATGAAAGAGGTCAAATTATTGAAGAAGGTATCCGTCAGATAACGGATACCCGTTGAGCTCAGCCTCGGTGCGATGACTTCGGTTTAAAGTGCCTGATCGCCGGTCTCGCTGGTGCGGATGCGAATGACCTGTTCGAGGTTGGCTACGAAAATCTTGCCATCGCCAATTTTGCCGGTATTAGCCGCCTTGATGATGCATTCAATGGCTTGGTCGAGTAGCGCGTCGGTCACGGCGACTTCGATCTTTACCTTAGGAAGAAAGTCGACCACATATTCCGCGCCACGATAGAGTTCGGTATGGCCTTTCTGTCGACCAAAACCCTTGACCTCGGTAACCGTAATGCCGGCGATCCCCAGGTCGGACAGGGACTCCCTGACGTCATCCAGCTTGAAGGGTTTGATGATGGCGGTAATCAGTTTCATGGCTTTTCCCTGGGCGATTGATGAGCGATCGAGTGGTTGACTAGGATCAACAAGACGACCAGATTTTACAGGAGTTTCGGTGGACTTAGAGCATCAATGCGCGGGTTCATTTCAGTCCAGCAGGGCATCGACGGTATATCCCTGATTCTCGACGATGCGGGCCAGATGCCGCAGGGCCTCCGCCTGTAGCTGCCGAATGCGTTCTCGCGTCAGATGCATGGTGTGCGCGATGGACTCCAGGGTTTCCGGATCATGCTCATGCAAACCGAAGCGGCGTATCACGATGTCGCGTTGTCGGTCGTTCAACTGATCCAGCCAGCGGTCGACCGCCAGCAGGACGTGGGCGTTCTGGAGATGTTCGGTGACGGGAAGTGAGTCCCCCATGATGCAATCGCCCACAGTCAGATCCGGGTCGTTTTTCAGCGGCGCATCCAGTGAGCCGATCAATTCGTTCATTACGCGCAGACGATCCACCTTGGCGGGAGAATTTCCGAGCAGGCTCGCCACCTCGTTAATGCGAGGCTCCTTGGCCAATTCGACGGCCAATTGGCGGTAGGCTCTCAAACAGGTATTGACCTGCCTGGCCACGTGTATCGGCAGCCGGACCGTTCTTCCCTGATTGATCAGGGCCCGTTCTATATTCTGTCGAATCCACCAAGCAGCATAGGTGGAGAAACGGAAGCCCCTCTCCGGGTCGAATTTTTCCACTGCGCGGATCAGGCCGAGATTGCCTTCCTCAATGATGTCCAGAAAGGGCAGCCCTCGGTGACGGTAGCGTCGCGCGAGCGTCACCACCAGTCGCAGATTGCATTCAATCATCTTTTTACGAGCGGCCGCATCGCCCTGACGGGCCAGGCGCCCATAGGTTTTTTCCTCATCGGCGCTGAGCGGCTTGGATTTGGCCAGATCATTGAGATAGAGACGGGTCATATCAACGCTCGAGCGGCGGGGTTCAGTCGGGACCGGCGTCTTCTCCAGATCTTCAAGGGCGAGCTCGTTAGTCTCGTCGGGCAGGGTCTCAAGTGCTTCTGCAATCTCAACCAGAGTGGGATCGTCGGAAAATTCTTGAGAGCGTGTTTCTATGCCGGTCATGTTCGGAAAATCGAGTGTTAATTCAGCGGTAGCTTTCCAGCGTTTTGATGTAGTTGGCGCGTTCAAGAGGTCTGGGGTCAGTAACCTGGGCATGGCTCAAGAGGCCGCGCAAGGCGCTGACGGAGTCGAATTCGTGGGCTTCCATCCACGATTCCAGGCCGGCTATCAGCTCCGCCAGGTAGGTCGGTCCCTTCCTGAGCAGGGACGAGGTGGTCATCACCGCATCGGCGCCTGCCAGCAGATATTTGATGACTTCAGCCGAGGTATTCACGCCGCGCGTGGCGCCCAGTGAGGCCTTGATTTTGCCATGGAGCAGGGCAATCCATTGCAGCGGCAGAAGCATTTCGCTGGGATGACTTAGCGTCAGTGTGGGCGTGATCTCCAGCGTATCAATGTTGAGGTCAGGGCGGTAAAACCGGTTGAAGACCACCAGCGCGTCAGCGCCTGCATCGTCCAGTTGTCTGGCCATGTGCCCGAAGGCGCTGAAGAAGGGGCTCAACTTCATCGCTATAGGAATATCCACGGCCTGTTTGACCAGTCTAAGGCTGTCCAGATAACGCTGCTCGACTGCCTGCCCGCTCTTCAACAGGTCCGTTTCAATGGCAAAAATATTAAGCTCGATGCCGCTGGCGCCCGCCTGTTCGATTTGCCGGGCATAGTCGGTCCAGCCTTCGCTGGTGATGCAGTTGAGGCTGGCAATGATCGGAATATCAGTGCTCTCGGCAGCTCGCCGAACCAGATTCAGATAGTCATGCGGGGTGGTGGCAAAATCATCGAGATCGAGGCTGGGGAAAAAGCTGAGCGATTCCGCAAAACTGTCCGCCCCCTGATCCAGTGCTTCGACCAGTACCGACTGCTCCTGTTGAATCTGTTCTTCGAACAGCGAAAACAGCACCACCGCCGCTGCACCGCCATCTTCCAGGCGGCGAATCCCGTCCAAGGTTTCCGACAACGGCGAGGCCGAGGCGATCAGCGGATGTTTCAACTCCAGCCCCATGTAGCGGGTGTTTAAATCCATGGCGCGTTCCGTAGGTAATTATCGATCCTGTTCCAGTCCGACGATGGCATCGGGATGGAAGCGGTGCTGGTCGCGGCTGGCCATTTCTTCGTAGATTTCCCATTTCTGCCGGACCACTTGCTGGGCCATGTTCATCAGATGCTCGAACTGGGCGGGATGTGTGCGGCTGAGCAATTTGTAACGCAATTCATTTTCGGCGTAACGCCGGAATTTAATCCGGGGGCGCGGCGAATCCAGAACAAAGGGATTGCTGTCGGTCTTCCGCAGGTCGGGGTTGTAGCGAACAAGGGGCCAGTAGCCCGACGCCACCGCATTATCCTGTTGTTGCAGACCCTTTTGCATGTTGATGCCATGGGCAATGCAATGGCTGTAAGCCAGAATGAGGGACGGTCCCGGGTAGGCTTCCGCTTCACGGAAGGCGAGCAGGGTTTGTTGTGGGTTGGCGCCCATGGCGATGCGAGCAACGTAGACATTGCCATAGGCAATGGCTTGTAGCGCCAGATCCTTTTTCGCGACCGTTTTGCCCGCCGCAGCGAATTTGGCCACCGCGCCCAGCGGGGTGGCCTTGGACGATTGGCCTCCGGTGTTGGAATAGACCTCGGTGTCGAGCACCAGCACATTGACGTTGCGACCTAATGCCAGCACATGATCTAGCCCGCCGGAGCCGATGTCATAGGCCCAGCCATCGCCACCTATGATCCAGATGCTGCGCCGGACCAGATGATCGATGACCGATAGCAGTTCCTTGGCGGCTTCATCCTCGCGCTGGAGCAATTCGGCCTTGAGACTTGCCACTCGTTCGCGCTGGCGTCGAATTTCGGATTCAGTCAGTTGCGGGGCATTGAGAATTTCATCCGTCAACGCCGGTACTTTCAAGGTCCCCCGAATCTCCTGAGTCAGTCGGCGGGCCAGGGTCAGATGCTGATCGGCGGCCAGACGATAACCCAGTCCGAATTCGGCATTGTCCTCAAAGAGCGAGTTCGACCAGGCTGGGCCGCGTCCTTCGGCGTTTTTTGTCCACGGCGTGGTCGGAAGATTGCCGCCATAGATGGATGAGCACCCCGTGGCATTGGCCACGACCAGCCGGTCCCCGAACAGTTGCGAGAGCAATCGGACATATGGCGTTTCACCGCAGCCGGCACAGGCCCCGCTGAATTCGAACAGAGGTTCGAGGAACTGGGTTCCGCGCACGGAAGAGAAATCGACCCGCGATCGGTTATTGACTGGCAATGACTCGAAAAATCGGATCGCCTCGCGATCCTGAGTCAGATCGGCGGGCTTGGCTTTCATGTTGATGGCCTTGACCCCGCTTTGATTCGGGCTGATGGCTGGGCAGACCTCCGTGCACAAGGCGCAGCCGGTGCAGTCCTCGGTATAGATTTGCAGGGTGTAACGCGTATCCGGAAAGCCTCGGGCACTGATCGGCGCGGACTGGAAGCTCCCAGGTGCGTTGCTGAGCTGGGTTTCCGGGTAGAACTTGGCGCGTATCACGCTGTGCGGGCAGACAAAGCTGCAGTTACCGCACTGTATGCAGAGGTCTGGCTCCCAGGCGGGCACGAAGTCGGCGATATTGCGCTTTTCCCAGCGTGTAGTGCCAGAGGGGTAGGTGCCATCGATCGGCAGTTGGCTGACCGCCAGTTCATCTCCGCGACCCGCCATCATCAAGGCGGTGACGTTTTGCACGAAATCGGGCGCCTCCGCAGGTACCACCGGTGGCTGACGGAAGGCGCTGCTGACTCGTTCGGGCACGGCTATTTCGTGAAGAGTGGCCAGCGTCTGGTCGACCGCTGCAAAATTCTTCCGAACCACTTCCTCGCCTTTCTTGCCGTACGTGTTCTGGATGGTTTCCTTGATCTTGGCGATGGCGGCATCGCGGGGCAGCACATTCGCCAGCGCGAAGAAGCAGGTTTGCATGATGGTGTTGGTGCGGCCCGGCATGCCGGACTCCAAAGCCACTCGCGTCGCATCAATGACGTAGAACTTCAGCTTCTTTTCGATCAGCCCGGTCTGGACCTCTCTCGGGAGTTGGTCCCACACCTGGTCCGGGCCATAGGGACTGTTCAACAGGAAGGTGCCGCCGGGTCGGGCATTGGCCAGCAGGTCGAGTTTTTCGACAAAGCCGAATTGATGACAGGCAACAAAATTGGCGGCGGCGATCAGGTAGGGTGATTCGATGGGGTCAGGACCGAAGCGCAAATGCGAAACCGTGCGCGAACCGGATTTTTTCGAGTCGTAGACAAAGTAACCCTGCGCATACAAATCCGTGGATTCGCCGATGATCTTGATGCTGTTCTTGTTGGCGCCAACGGTGCCATCCGCGCCCAGTCCAAAAAAGATCGCTCGTACAACATTTTCCGGCTCTATATCGAAACCGGCATCGTAATCCAGGCTGGTATGGGTGACGTCGTCGAGGATGCCGACGGTGAAATGGTTGCGTGGCGCGTTCTGCTTCAATTCGTCGAAAATGGCCTTTGCCATGGCCGGATTGAATTCCTTGGAAGACAGCCCGTAACGGCCACCCACTATCCTGGGCACTCGGGTCAGCTTGCCTTCCGCAAAGGCTTCACTCAGGACCGTCAGCACATCAGAGTAAAGCGGCTCGCCTATGGAGCCGGGGTTCTTGCAGCGGTCCATGACGGCCAGGGCTTTTACGGAAGAGGGTAAAGCCGCGAGGAAGTGCGGAGCTGAAAAAGGCAGGCATAGGTTGACCTGGATAACGCCCACTTTTTCGTCCTGATTTTCCAGAAACCTGACCATCTGTCTGGCGGTGTGGGCGGCCGAGCCCATGATCACCATCACGCGTTCGGCTTCCGGATGACCGTAATACTCGAAAAGCCGGTACAAGCGGCCGGTGAGCTCACCAAAACGGGCCATGGCGGACTCAACCAGTGTCGGGAGCTGGTTATAGAAAGGATTGACCGTTTCGCGACCCTGGAAATACACGTCCGGATTCTGGGCGGTACCGCGAATGAACGGCCGATCCGGATTCAGCGCGCGGCCACGGTGGGCGCGGACCCATTCCTCGTCGATCATGGCCCGGATGTGAGCGTCTTCGATCAGGTGCAGCTTGTTGACCTCATGCGAAGTGCGAAACCCATCAAAAAAATGGATGAAGGGGATACGTGAAGCCAGCGTCGCGGCCTGGGCGATCAGGGCAAAGTCGTGAGCTTCCTGAACCGAAGCCGAGGCCAGTTGCGCAAATCCGGTGTTGCGTACCGCCGCGACGTCGGAGTGATCGCCAAAAATCGATAGGCCCTGGGCGGCCAGTGCCCGAGCGGCGACATGAAAGACCGTCGGCGTCAATTCACCGGCAATCTTGTACATGTTGGGAATCATCAGCAGCAGGCCCTGCGATGCGGTGAAAGTGGTGGTCAACGCCCCGGTCTGCAAGGCGCCATGGACCGCACCGGCCGCTCCGCCTTCACTTTGCATTTCCACCACCAGCGGGATTTCACCCCAGAGATTGGTCTTGCCGGCGGCGGCCCATTGGTCGGCCAGTTCCGCCATGGTGGAGGAGGGCGTGATGGGGTAGATCGCGCAGACTTCGTTGACGCGGTAGGCCGTGTAAGCGACGGCCTCGTTACCGTCGAGTGTGACTGAAGGTTTATTCACGGTGCGTCGCCCTATTCGGAGATCATTTCAATGGCATGGCAGGGGCATTGCTCGAAGCATACGGCACAGCCGGTACATCGCTCGAAATCGAAGCGGTACCGCTTGCCCGGGCCCAGCTTGATGATGGCGTTTTCGGGGCAGGAACCGTAACAGCCGTCGCACTCGAAACAGTTGCCGCAGGAAAAGCAACGTCGCGCCTCATAGGTCGCTTCGGCTTCGGTCAGCCCGGCGACGACTTCCTTGAAGCCGCAAAGGCGCTGCGCCAAAGCCAACTCATCCTGCTGAAGCTGATCGGCCTCGGTGAAATACCAGAGGTTCAGCTGATCGTGTCCTACCAAGGGATGTTTGGGGGATGGAACATGGGTGCTGCCCCTGAGCCAGGCATCCATGCATCGTGCGGCTTTCTTGCCATGGCCGACGGCTACGGTCACGGTGCGTTCACTGGGCACCATGTCTCCCCCGGCGAAAATGCCGTCATGCCCGGTCATCATGTTGTAGTCGACAACCACCGTGCCGTCTTTCTTGAATTCAATGTCCGGAATGGCTTTGAGGAAGTCCGTCTCGGTGTCCTGTCCCAGTGCCAGAATGAGTGTGTCCGCCTCCAGGGTTTCGATCTGGCCGGTTGGCTCGGGGTAACCCTGATCGTTGATCGCCATCACCTCGACGGTGATGCTGGACTGGTCAATGGACTTGATGCTCCGCAACCAGTTGATCTTCACGCCTTCCTCCAGCGCCTCGTCGGCTTCGAAAGGGTGGGCCGGCATGTGGTCGCGGTCGCGTCGGTAGATGATCATCGCGTCTTCCGCGCCCAGACGCAGGGCCGTCCGCGCGGTGTCCATGGCCGTATTGCCGCCGCCGTAGACGGCCACGCGTCGTCCCAATAGCGGCGCCGCGCCGGTGTTGGCCTCCTGGAGGAAGTTCACTGCGTCGAGGATCTTGCCGGCGTCGCGGGCGGGAATGTCCACGCGCCGGCTCAGGTGAGCGCCAATCGCGACAAAGACCGCGTCGAAGTTCCCCCGCTGCTTTTCCTCGAGCAGATTTTCGACCTTGTGGTTGAGTCTTATTGTGACGCCCAGCGTCTCGATGCGGCGAACTTCAGCCATCAGGACATCGCGTGGGAGGCGATAGGCCGGGATGCCGAAATGCATCATGCCGCCAGGAACCGGTCCCGCCTCGTGAATTTCGACGGTATGGCCGCGCATGGCCAGGTGATAAGCTGCAGAAAGTCCGCTGGGACCGGCCCCGATGATCAGGATGCGTCGGCCAGTGGGTGGTGCCTCGGGTTGAAGTTGCCAGCCTTGCTTGAGTGCCTCATCTCCCAGAAACCGTTCGATGGCGTGGATGCTGACAGCGGAGTCGACTTCTGCGCGGTTGCAGTTGCTCTCGCAGGGGTGGTAACAGACCCGACCATGAACACCCGGCAGCGGATTGTCGCGCACCAGCGTTTGCCAGGCTTTTTCGTGTTGACCCGCTTGAGCGAGCGCCAGCCAGGCCTGAATGTTTTCACCCGCCGGGCAGGCGTTGTTGCAAGGTGGCAGCAGGTCGACATATTGCGGCCGCCGCTGCCTGAACGGCCCGGTGCCCTCGCCATGTCGCAACAGGTCGGCCGGGGCTGTGAGATCGCTGTTCTGGACTTCGGTCATATTGTCCCGGAATTCAGGCACCGAGGAGCGTGTCCTTGGCCTGGTTGATTTTGGCAGCCAGGTAATCAGATCCACCTCGGTCGGGGTGGACTTTCTGGATGAGACGGCGATGGGCGGCGATGATGTCTTCCCGCGTTGCCCCCGGCTGCAGGCCCAGCATTTGCAGCGCCTCAGAATGGTCCAGTGCTGAATCGCCCGAATTGCCATGACTGGCTTGCTCGGACTCGCGCCATCGGTCGCCGTATACCCGTTCAATATAGGCGGCTAGCAGTCTAGCCGATTCCGGGTCTTGTTGGGCGTAGCTGCGGTAAAGCGAGGCGAGGTCGGTTAGGGAGAGATTTTTCAGCGATTTGCCCGCGTGTGAACCCTGCAATATCTCGCCGCTCAGTTCGCCAGTGGCGTGATGAAGGTACATTCGCAGAAAATCTGACTCAACCGTGGAGGACCCGGTTGCATCATCTCCTGCTCCCACTTGTCCGGGATTCGTCGATCGTTGCCCTTTATAGCGGTGCCAGTGGGGAAGGTATTGAACGATGAGCGGAATCAGGACGGGCAGTATGCGCGTGACGGTGGCGAACAGAGCGGCCAATACGGCCCCAAGCACTGGCACCAAAACACCCAGCCTCCCGGTGAGAGTCAGCAGTAGCAAGAGCAAAATGCCCAGGGCCATGAGTGACTGCTGGGTTGGACTGTACCGCGCCAGCGGCGTGTTACTTAGAAATCGGCGTATACCCAGCACCGCCAGCACGACCAAGGCAAACAAGACCAGTTGCGCCATCAGCGTGGGGGAAGTTGGTGAGTGAGTTGCTGCGCCAGCCCGCCCCGATCGCGTCCGAATTGGAGCATCGCGGCGTAACCGCCGCTGGCAAAGGCGGCCACGGCGCCGAGAAGATCGGCCAATTGGCGGCCGCTGCCCGCATCGAAGCGGCCATAGGCGCCCCCGCTCAATTTGGCCAGTTGGCGGAATGTCATTTCGGCATTTGGGTCATGGCCTTCCTGAAAGACAAAGAGGGGCGTATTGAGGACGCCCAGTTTTCCTGCCAAGTGACCGAGCGCGTCGGGGTTTTCTTCGACACAATCACCTATGTATACGATGGCATGAATGCGTTCCCGACGGGCCTCCTGGAGGGCATGTTCCAGCACGCGACCAATTTGCGTTAACCCGCCCAGGCAATGGACGCGCTCCATTTTCGCCTTGAGTCCCTTGGCATCATTCAGCCAAGGCGAGGCAAAGAAATTCGCCATCCCCTGAAAAAAGCAGAGCTGCATGCTGAGACCGCCCAGGCTGGCGGCTACATCGAACATGGTCGATTGCAGCTGATGGGCCTGTTCCCAGGTGGGTTCGCGACTGGCTGTGGCATCCAGGGCAAAGATCAGCTTGCCACTAGAACCGGATGGCACCTTTGCTGGTGTTCTGGCGACCTTGTCCAGGAAAGAGGTGATTTGGACTGATGCACCCGACTTCGGGATTTTTCCAATTTCAGCCATGCTGTTGACCTTCTAGGGTTGCAGGGAAACATTGTGGATCACAAGCGGATTACGCCGAGGAACTTACCCCTGATCAAGAGGTCGCAGCTGGGGTCATGTTGAGGCCCCGTTAATAATAAGGATGGCGATGGCAAGAACAAGGCCATGATGCTTCGTATTGACTCGGGGAGACAATATGACGGGCAAAAACTTGAGCTGGTTGTGGGTTTGCATTCAAAATGCGACGTGTTAACTTGCACGCGTTTTCAGACCGATAGCCTGAAACTTAAAATTAAAATAGCTGCATGAAGGAGACAACCCGATGACTGATACATACAACAACCCGGAACCCGGTA
This sequence comes from Methylococcaceae bacterium, assembly GCA_044237765.1. GTDB lineage: Bacteria > Pseudomonadota > Gammaproteobacteria > Methylococcales > Methylococcaceae > UBA6136. The sequence continues at coordinate 49,180 of JBIIEQ010000001.1, forward strand.
AAGATAGCGAAGCGAAAAACATTCTGAGCGCCCTCAAAGGCAACCCCAAGGGTCTCTATGGCCTTATCGGTGGAATTGCCATTGTAACCCTGGGTCTGGCCTTGTTTGGTGGAGATGAAGGCAAGGTAACCGTAAATACGGTCATCAGCAAAGGCCAGAGCGTAGTGCTTGAGAACCCCAACGGTGGTCTTTCCCATGTCACAGCGGCACCTGGAATGATGGGAGCTCAGACTGCTGAGGAGGACGTGGAGCAGGATATATGCGTCGCTAATTCGGGCACCCATGCCACTGTTGAGGATGAGCAGGTGACGGGTCTGTTGCCTTATGTCAAGGTTGCCATCAGCGATGGCCCATGCCAGGGTAAATCCGGCTGGACTTCAAAGGTCAACGTCAAAGGCCAGTAACCCATACTCGCATTCGACGCAAAAAAGCCCGGCTGGTCCGGGCTTTTTTGCGTCTGGATCAAGGCGGTGGACCGCCCAAAACCTTTCTGTTTCATATTTCGTTCAAAGCCCGCGCAATACCCGCATCGGACTCATTTGGGTGACGCGGCGGGTGTTCCAGTAACCTGCCCAGCCAATGACGAGCGCCGAAAGCATTGGCACGAAGAGCCAGTACTCGCCGTGGAGTTGAAACGGCAGGTCCAGCACTTTCCTGTACACGATCCAGACGATGATTTCCGCGATCACCACTGAAAGCAGGCCTGCCAGCAGCCCCAGCGCTGAAAACTCGACCCATTGCGAGATACGGAGCAGGCGACTGCGAGCGCCCATGGATCGCATCAGGGTGTCTTCATGGATGCGTTCATCAAGGGTGGACCTGACCGTCGCGAACAGCACGGTGAACCCCGCCGCCAACGCCAGCGCCAGGATGAACTCGATGGCCAGCGAAAGTTGCTGAAGAATGGCCTGAAACTGCCCCAGTAGTTTGCCGACATCCAGCAGGGTCATGCCTGGAAAGGCCTTCGCCATGCGCGTCAACACGGGTTTTTGTTCCGGCGCAAGATAAAAGCTGTTGAGCCAGGTGTGGGGATAAGCGTCCAGCGCGCCCGGCGAGAAGATCATGTAGAAATTGGGCGTCATTCGATCCCATTGGACGGTTCTCAGACTGCCGACGCGGGCCTCAAGGGATTGTCCGCCGATGTTGAAGCGCAGCTGGTCGCCGAGCTTGACGCCCAGACGCTCCGCCAGGTCTCGCTCCATTGACACACCGGCTCCGGCGGCGGGATTCGGCCATTGGCCGGCGACAATGCGGTTATCTGGAGGCAACGTATCGCTCCAGGTCAGGCTGAGCTCTCGGTTGATGGCACCCTCCGCCCGGGCATCCTTGCCGGCGCGAGTCATGACGTCCTGGCCGTTGATAGACATCAGCCGCCCGCGAACGATCGGATAGATATCACTCCCGCGAATGTTGCCCTGCTTCAGAAAGTCCCGAAATGGCGCCAGGTCGGCATCGAAGAGATTCAGGGCGAAATGGTTGGGTGCGTCGGCAGGCAGTTGTTGCTGCCATTGGCCGATTAGTTCGGTGCGCACCAGCAGGATGATCTGCATTGCGACCAGCGTGATGCTGAACGCCAGAATCTGGGTAACGCCCAGCTGCGGGCGTCGGGTGAGTTGCTTCAGACCGATACGAGCCGGTAATGGCACATGCGGAATCAGTCGTTGCCCAAGATTCAGCAAGGCATATCCCATGGCAGCAAACAACAGAACCAGAACGCTGCTCACGCCAATGACCGATAGCGTGGTTTTCCAGTCTTCGGTGTACCGCCACATGAGCAGGCTCAAGGTCATCAAGCCCAAGCCGTAAACGAGTCGGGCGCTGGAAGGCATCGGTTCGAGATCGCGCCGGAGCACCCGCAGAGGCGGTAAACGTCTCAGCCGCAATACGGGTGGCAGCGAAAAGCCGGCCAGAATCAGGAAGCCTAGTCCGCCACCCAGCAGCCAGGAGGCCAGGCCGGGTTCAACCAGTCCCTGTGGCAGCAGCGGCCTGACCAAGTGCACGACACCGGCCTGCAGACCCCACCCCGCCAAAATGCCGATGGGTATGACCAGCAGGCCAACGATTAGAAACTGGAGGCAGGCTATCAGCAGGACGTCCCGCTCGCTTGCTCCCAGGCATTTGAGCATCGCGGTCAGATCGTAATGGCGCTCGGTGAAGCGTCTTGCACTCATCGCAATGGCGACTCCGGCAATCAGGACCACGGCAATGCTGGCCAGGCCGAGATAGCGTTCCGCCCGCTCCATGGCCTTGCCCAGTTCCGGCCGGTCCTCATGAATGTCGGTGATATGTTGCCCGGGCTGCAGCTGGGGCTTCAGCCAGCGTTTCAGCTTGAGCAACTCGGCATCGGGTCCGCTGAACAGTGAGTAATAATGCACATGGCTGCCGGGCTGAACGACTCGAGTCGCCTCCAGATCCGCCTGATTGATGATCACCCGGGGCGAAAGGCTGTAGAGTTCACCCCGGCGGTCAGGCTCGTAGGCGATGAGGCGCGTGATCTTCAGCGGTTTTTCGCCGACCGTCAGGGTGTCACCCATAGCCAGCTTCAGGGCCGAGAGGATATGCGGCTCCAACCAGGCCTCGCCCGTAGCGGGGACATCATTGATCTCCAGTGCTTCGCCGCCGGGTTGCTTCGTGATTTTGAGGTGACCGCGCAATGGGTAGCCTTTGGGGACCGCCTTGACGCCGACCAGTAGCAGTTCCTCGTTCTCGACCAGAACGGTGGAGAACTCGGTCGTGACCGCCGATTCCAGACCCCGTGCCTGAGCCTCTGCCGCCCAGGCTTGGGCGGGCGGAAGGTGGCCATTGATGGAGAGGTCCGCACCAAGAAACGCCGCAGCCTGCAGATTCATGCTTCGATGCAATCGATCGCCCAGCATGTGCACGGCCGTTGCGGCAGCGACCGCGATCAGCAGGGCGGCGGCCAGCAGGCTCAGTTCCCCGCTGCGCCAGTCGCGCGATACCAGTCTCAGCGCCAGTCCGCCTAACCGATTCATGCCGAGTCACCCGACATCAAACGACCGCCATCCAGTTGCAGTGTGCGGTCGCAACGCGCGGCCAGGGCCGGGTCATGGGTGACGAGTACTAACGTGGTGCGCTGCTCTCGATTGAGCTGAAAAAGCAGGTCAATGATGGTCTGGCCGGTCTTTTTGTCGAGATTGCCGGTCGGTTCGTCGGCAAAGAGAATGGCCGGCTGCGTGACAAAGGCCCTGGCTAGGGCAACTCGCTGTTGTTCGCCTCCCGAAAGCTGGCGGGGGGTATGGTGGATGCGCTCACGCAATTGCACCTGATCAAGCATGATCATGGCGCGGCGCCTGGCATCCCTGGTACCGTTGAGCTCCAGCGGCAACATGACGTTTTCCAGCGCATTGAGGTGCGGGATCAGCTGGAACGACTGGAAAACAAAGCCGACGTGCTGTCCGCGAATGCGGGCACGGCCATCCTCGTCAAAGTCTGTCAGGCATTCGCCAGCCACCCAGATTCGGCCTTCCGAGGGCAGATCCAGTCCGGCCAGAAGGCCCAGCAGCGTTGACTTGCCGGAACCTGAAGCGCCCACAATGGCGACGGTTTCGGCAGGTTTGATCGCCAGATTGACTGCTGTCAATATATCGAGTCGCCCCTCGGCGGAGGCGACATGCTTGCCGATGCGCTCGGCTTTGATCACGGGGTGAGCATTAGGGCCCGAACTATCTGTAGGAGTGTCTGACATGATTCGAATCGTTCTGCTGTTGATGACTGTGGTCTGGTCGATGTGCCCCAAGGCTGAGACATTGCTGGTGGTGGGCGATAGTATCAGTGCCGGTTATGGCCTGGACAAACTGGAAGAGGGTTGGGTGGCTCTCCTTCAGGAAAAACTCAAGCCGCGCGGTATCGAGGTCATCAATGCCAGTATCTCCGGGGATACGACGGCGGGTGGTCTGGCCCGCATCGATGCGTTGCTGGAACGGGTTCGACCGGTCTGGGTAGTCATCGAACTCGGTGGTAATGATGGTCTGCGCGGCCTGACTCCAACCCAGATGGGTGCCAATCTGACTGCCATGATCGAGAAGGCCCGCGTCGGCAAGGTTCAGGTACTTCTGCTGGGTATGCAGATACCGCCCAACTACGGCAAGCGATATGCCGATATGTTCCAGAGTGTATATGGTGAGGTCGCGCAAAATGCCGGCGTCGGCCTGGTGCCGTTTCTGCTGGAGGGCGTGGGGGGGCAGGATTCTATGATGCAGGCCGATGGGATTCATCCCAATCGGGCGGCGCAGCCGATGTTGCTGGAGCAGGTCATGAAACAATTGGCGCCGATGCTGCCAGCCAAGAACGCTCAAGGCTCCGTCGTGGCGCCTCCCGCAGCGGGAAAATAACTGTCAAGGGCGACATATCCTCAGCCATACAAACCATCAATCGAAGACCATCTGACCATGACAACTGAATTGAACGCTTTTCTTGAACAGGTGAAAGCAGGCCATCCGGTCGAGTTCCAAGATACGATCGCCGCGATAACGGAAAATTACCGTTACACACCGACTCGATTTACCAATGGGTTGGGCCAGGGTGCGGTCATCAATGAGCCCGGAAGCAATGAAGGTTCCTGCAAGATATTCAGTTTTGCCCGGCTGCATGGTTTGAGTGAGGTGCATACATTGGCCCTGTTTGGCGGCTATTACCGTGATGATGTGCTGGGAAACCCGGATGGTCGGGATCATGGCAACATCCGTCATTTCATGAAGTATGGTTGGGCTGGAATCCACTTTGAGGGTGAGGCGCTTCGTGCCCTCTAGCCGTTTGAGCTTCTGGGACCATGTTGGCTGAATCGGCTCGGCTTGCCGTCCAACTGCTGTTTCTGCTAGTGGTCGCGAATGGCATGCCGATCCTCATGAAACGGATGCTTGCCGATAAGGGGGGCTGGCCGGTCGATGCCGGCTGGAGGTTGCCTTTGGATGATCATCCCCTGCTGGGAAAGTGCAAAACATGGCGAGGGATTCTCTCCGCGCTGTTGGGAACCGGATTGGCCGCTCTGGTAATGGGATGGTCGTTTGATGTCGGCGTTTTCATCGGCCTCTGGGCCATGGTCGGCGATCTTTTTTCCAGTTTCATCAAGCGCCGACTGTCATTGCCACCCAGTTCCATGGCACTGGGGCTCGATCAGGTTCCCGAGTCGCTTTTTCCTCTCTGGGCAATGCGGAGCGAATGGGCGCTGACCCTGGCTTCCATCCTGGGATTGGTCATGGCTTTTCTTGTGCTGGAGCTCTGGCTGTCGCGATGGCTCCACAAGCTGCACATTCGGGAAAAACCTTACTGAAACTTGTCGAGCAAGAGTTCATGTTTCGCCAGAGTGAAACTTCACAGTGCCGTCCGAGCAAAGAGAATTGACGATGGAAAAAAATCTAACCAACCAAACCATCGCGCTGGCCGGTTTGGCGCAGGCAGTGACCCTGGTGCAGCAGATTGCCAAGCGGGGCCATGCTGATCAGGAGGCGATGGAGGTTTCTATTGCGAGTACCCTGAAAGTCGATGCCGATGACATTCTTGATGTCTACGGTGGCCTGGCCGGTCTTAAAACGGGACTCAGGCAACTCGAAAGGCAACTGACCGAACCTCGGCAGGTGGATCCGGAACTGGCCCGCTATGCATCTACCCTGATGTATCTCGAGCAGAGCGTGATGAAGCAGCCGACTATGACCGAGGCGATCGGCGTGGCCGTCAAGCGTGCCCAGGCGAGCGCGGAAAAAGCCGGTCAGGTGGTGAATGATGAGGTTTTTGAAGCACTTGCCTATGGCTACCAGCAGACCTTGAGCCAGCTCAAGCCAAGGGTTCTCGTTTCCGGAGAACAGCGCCATCTGTCCGATCAGCGCAACGGTGACCGCATCCGTGCAATGCTTCTGGCCGGTGTCCGCTCCGCACTGCTCTGGCGGCAGGCGGGCGGCGTACGCTGGAAGTTCCTTTTTATCCGCGCCAAATTGCAGCGCGAAGCGCGGCGTCTCCTGGATGTCATTGACGCGGCCAAGGTGTGATCAATCGTATTTGAGGTACTTGAAACGCGGGTCCTCCGGCGTGCCCTCGAGTATCCCCGGTGACTCTGGGTCGGTTGCCACTGGAGTACCTCCTCTATCTTGCGAGCCAGGGCAAAGTCTTTCTCGGTAATGCCCTCTGCCGAATGCGTCGTTAGTTTGACGATGACAAACGCATAGGACAAGGTAAGGTCGGGGTGATGCCAGGCCGCCTCGGCCAGATGGACGACTGTATTGACGACCATCAATGAGGCTTTCCACCCGCTGGTTCGCTATTTGCGGCGAATCCAGCCGTTTTCGTAATACCAGTGAGGCAGTTCTGCCTTCAGGCGACGCTTTATCTCACTTGGCATAATCGTGGATTGGGACGAGGTAGTCATGGCTTGTCTGGGTATGAGGTGTATGGGTAAGGGAGCCGAGGCGGTTGTACTGTCGATCCGCCGGGAAAGGCGTCGATCGGCGGTTCCCGCACCGCAGCGCTGTCTTCTGATTCGACAGACTCCAACCGGGTTGTTTATCATTCCCCACTCTTCATGCCTTTGGCAAGGCGGGCTCTGGTGCCTGCAACTACATGAAGTGCGAATGCTCATATTACAAAGTCGCCAGGATTCCCTGAGTCCTGAAAGCGCTGCGCAAACGGCGGCAAGTCAGTTTTGGTTGGAGTGGCCTCAGCGCCATCACCCAGCTGACCGGAGTTGGCAAGGCAAGCGGCCATTTTAATTCTGGAAGGACCTATGCAATTACCACTAGAGATTACGTTTCGGGGGATTCCGCACTCCGATGCAGTAGAGACCCGAATTCGCGAAAAGGCGGCCAAGCTCGAGCAGTATTGCCACAACATCACCAGTTGCCGGGTGGCGGTTGAGGCAGAACACCAGAATCATCACCAAGGTAACCTGTACAAGGTCAGGATCGACATCAACGTTCCCAACAAGCACATCGTGGTCAGCCGTGATCATCACGACAAACAGGCACATGAGGACGTTTACGTAGCTCTGCGCGATGCGTTTTCAGCGGCGGCCCGCCAGCTGGAAGAATATGTGCGTATGCAGCGGGGTGAGGTCAAGCACCACAACAAACCTGCCGCAGACGAAGAAGTCTGAATGACCGATCTAGGCGGGGCATGACGGCTTGCTGTCATGCCCCGTTTTGGTGTCCGCCTTCCCAAGAAAAATGACCTGGCTGTCTGACACAATGTCCTGCCAGCACCGGCGCCTGGAATCCACCAGCATCCACAGAAATCCCAGACCGAACACGGCCGCGCCCAACATCGCAACGAAGCTGCGTATGAGTGCCTGTCGCCAGTTCAGCGGCTGACCCGCTATCCCGACCGCCCGTATTTTCCAGGCGCGCATGCCAAGGGTTTGTCCGCCGTGAGTCCAGAACCAGCCAAAAAATGCCATGGCAGTGACGATCAGGCAGGCGGAATAGGCAGGGTGATGGGCCGGGAAGGCTTCGCCTCCCCGAAAGACCAGCAAGGCAACCGTGGCCACAAACAGAATGGCGGTCAGGAGTATCCAGTCATAGACCAATGCGGCCAGTCGCCGCCACAGCCCGGCGGGTTCAACTTTCGCAATTTTGTTGGGTTGGGGATGCCGATGCTTCATGCTTCATGCTTCATGCTTCATGGTTGCTATTGCCAGCTTTCGCTGATCTGGCGAAAGCGGCGCCAAAATACATGGACACGTATACCAGTGCCGTGACAAGCACCGCCGTCAGGAGCACTGGGGGTCTGATTAAGGGTAGAAAAACAAGCAGTGAAAAAAGGGCCACGAAGGCGCTGGCATGAAGAGGGTGAGAGAGCATCTCGTCCAGTCTGATCTTGATCATGGCGTTTCCAGGTTGTGGTTGAGTGAGTGGGCTGGTTTGAAATTTATTATAGGGTGGTCCGGGGTTTGTTGAGTTCTGGGTCTGGGTCAAGCCAATCAAGATTGACTGGCTGTTGTGCAGACGGGTTGATCAAGTGGAGGCTGCGCTGATCGCCCCGGGCTTGCTGCTTCACGCTAGGCATGCCTGCGTTGACGCAAGTTTTATCGCTTGTGCGAGGGAGTGGATGAGTCTCTGGGCCGCCGATTCGGGAGTATCTCCGCAAGAGAGAACGCCGTCTTCATGTCCGCCCATGGCGATCACCTGAAAAGGGTTTTCCTGAAGCAGCGCGGCAACGGATGCGGCCATGGCCGGAGTCCCATAAGCCACGGTGGGGTCAGTGACAGCGATGCCGAGCGATCTGGCATGACCCCATAGCTCGGGGGAGTGGACGTGGAGGACGCATTGGATGATCGACGACGCCAAGTAGGCTGCGCCATGCGTCAGGGCTTCGGAGGAGGGTGGAATCGTCCCCTCGGCGAAGATCAGGTTACGATCGACATCGCAGCAAATCACCCGGGAGTAATGCTGGGCGGTAAGCTGAGGCAATTCGCCGGTCTGAGTGCCGCTGATCAGGAAGCTCTCCGCAGAAATTCGCCGACTCACGTTGCCGTAAGCGAGCCCACTATAACGGTGGCAGTCCTTGCCCGTGAGGTTCAGCAGGAAAAGGACTCTTCGCCAGGCATCCAGTTCTGCGCAAAGACCCCAGTCGGGGGCATTGGCACTTTTGAAGTCCAGTTGGTACTTGGTGACGCCTTCCATTTCGGACGTTATCGCTTGGCTCATGGACCGCGCCGGCTGTGCAAAAGCGTGCCATGCATGAGGCAGGTTTCCTAAATTAAGGTGAAAAAATAATCCTTCGCCTTATAATACCCGGCTGATTCGCCAAATCGTGCGTGGCTTGAATGCTCGCGATGCCGGGTGTCGGCTTGTTGGCTTGAGGCCATGGTCGGCGACGGGACGAATCTTAATGCGCGAATGTGGCGAAATTGGTAGACGCGCTGGATTTAGGTTCCAGTGGGGTAACCCTTGGGAGTTCGAGTCTCCCCATTCGCACCAATATCCGTTGCGGCTTCGGGTCATTGCATCCGTTGTCTGCCGATGGCTGCAATACATTGCAAATCTTAAAAAGTTTCCGGATTACGTTGCCTGCCCCCTGATTTCAGTCTGCGTAATTCCATGCCCTATCCAATCAATGTCTGAGGTGACTGCGACATGCAAGTGTCTGTTGAAACAACATCCGAACTGAGCCGCAAAATGACCGTGATCGTCCCTGAGGACAAGATACGGAAACAGGTGGATTCCCGTCTGCAGTCCCTTTCCAGCAAGGCCAAGATCGACGGATTTCGCCCGGGCAAGGTTCCACAGGCGGTTGTGCGCAAGCGCTACGGACAACAGGTGCGTGAAGAGGTGGTCTCGGACCTCATTCAGTCGAGTTTCTATGAAGCGGTTCGCGATGAAAAGCTAAATCCCGCCGGCGCTCCCCAGATCAAGGCCAACAAGATTGACGAGGGCGAAGGGCTTGAATACGAAGCCAGCTTCGAGATCATGCCTGAATTCGTCCCCATGCCGTTGGAAACCCTGGAGGTAAAGCGATTCACGTCCAGCGTTGGCGACGAAGATATTCAGGGCATGATCCAACGCCTGCGGGAGCAGCGGAAATCCTGGAAATCCGTGGATCGTGCCTCGGCAAAGGAGGATCGCGTGGTGATCGCCTTTGAAGGGACCCAAGGTGAGGAATCCTTCACTAACGGCCGTGTGGAAGATTTTCCGGTAGTGTTGGGTTCGGGACAGATGATTCCTGGATTCGAGGACAAGCTGACCGGTCTTCAGGCTGGAACGAAACTCGAGTTTGATATCGACTTTCCTGCCGAATACCCGGGGGGAAAGCTGGCGGGCAAGACCGGCCATTTCGCTGTCGAGGTCATCAAGGTTGAGGAGGCCGTCGTGCCTGAACTGGATGCCGAATTCATCAAGTCCTTCGGTGTGGAGAGTGGGGAACTGTCGGGATTCCAGGCCGATATCCGCGCCAATATGGAACGTGAGATGAAGCGTGCGCTGAAATCGCGTACCAAGAGTTCGGTCATGGATCAGTTGTTCGACCGCAATTCGATCCAGTTGCCGCAAGTGCTTGTTCAGGATGAGTTGAACGATCTGCTCAAGCCCTATCATGAGTCTGCTCGCAAACATAAGCAGCCCCTGGATGAAGAGGCCATGAAGCCCCAGCTTGAGCCTCTGGCCCGTCGCCGTGTGGCTCTGGCGCTGATTCTCGGCAAGCTGATCGATGCCCATGGTGTAAAGGTGGACCCGGCAAGGGTGCGCAGTGCGGTCGAGGATCTGGCGGCCAGTTACGAGGACGCGGATGAGGTGGTTCGCTGGTACTATGCGGATGCCTCGCGTCTCCGTGAGGTCGACAACATGGTGCTGGAGGATCAGGTGGTCGATCTGATTCTTGAAAAAGCCAAGACCAAGGAAGAGAGTATCGACTTTCAAGCCCTGATGACGGCGGCAACCGGCGCTTCATTGCCGGGGCAAGCTTAACCACTACTGACGTAAACCATGATTAACGGCACCCAACCGACTGATTCAGCAATATACGCCACTGGCTTGGTGCCGGTAGTTATTGAACAATCCGCCCGCGGAGAGCGGGCGTTCGACATCTATTCCCGCCTGCTCAAGGAGCGCGTGATTTTTCTGGTCGGCCAGGTAGAGGATTACATGGCCAATCTGGTGATCGCCCAGCTATTGTTCCTTGAATCTGAAAATCCGGACAAGGATATCCACCTCTATATCAACTCGCCGGGAGGTGTTGTGACCTCCGGGCTGGCAATCTATGACACCATGCAGTTCATCAAGCCGGATGTGACCACGCTGTGCATTGGTCAGGCGGCAAGCATGGGGGCCTTGTTGCTGGCGGGTGGCGCGCAGGGCAAGCGCTACAGTCTGCCGCACTCGCGCATCATGATTCATCAACCCTTGGGCGGGTTCCAGGGGCAGGCCAGCGATATCGACATCCATGCGCGTGAGATTCTCTCTGTGCGTGATCGGCTGAATCGCATCCTCGCCCACCATACCGGGCAGCCCATCGAAAAGATTGCCGGCGATACCGATCGTGATAATTTTATGAGTGGTGAAGATGCCGTGAATTACGGGCTGATCGACAAGGTGCTGGACCGCCGGGTAGCGTCCTGAAGCAGTGGGTCAAGCTGAATCACCGGGAGGCAGGCTATCCCTGTTATCTTTTGCGATTGCTGCAAACCGAGTCATTGAATAACGGAGAAGTCCAACATGAGTGAAGAAAAGCGCAGCAAGGATGGTGGCGGCAAGCTGCTGTATTGCTCCTTTTGCGGCAAAAGCCAACATGAGGTCCGCAAACTCATTGCCGGTCCCTCGGTCTTCGTCTGTGATGAATGCGTGGAGTTATGCAACGATATTATCCGCGAGGAACTGCAGGAAAATGTTACGGCGGCCGGCGACAAGTTGCCGAAGCCCAAGGAGATCAAGCAGGTTCTCGATGAGTATGTCATCGGCCAGGAAAAGGCCAAGCGCACCCTCTCGGTTGCCGTATACAACCACTACAAGCGGCTGCGCGCGCAGGGGAATTCAAGGAAGAACGACGTTGAACTCGCCAAAAGCAACATCCTGCTGATTGGTCCGACGGGTTCCGGTAAAACCCTGATGGCGGAAACGCTGGCCCGCCTGCTGGATGTGCCTTTCACCATAGCCGACGCCACCACGCTGACCGAAGCGGGATACGTGGGTGAAGACGTCGAAAACATCATCCAGAAGATTCTCCAGAAGTGCGATTATGATGTCGAAAAGGCCGAATCCGGCATCGTCTATATTGACGAAATCGACAAGATTTCCCGCAAGTCGGACAACCCCTCCATCACCCGTGATGTCTCTGGCGAGGGCGTGCAACAGGCGCTGTTGAAGCTGATCGAGGGGACCGTCGCCTCGGTGCCGCCTCAGGGTGGCCGCAAGCATCCTCAGCAGGAATTCCTCCAGGTCAATACCTCTAACATTCTCTTTATCTGCGGTGGTGCTTTTGCTGGGCTCGACAAGGTAATCCGTTCTCGCTCTGAAAAGGGCGGTATCGGTTTTTCGGCTGATGTAAAAAGCAAGGACGAGACCCGCAATGTCGGCGAGGTTCTGGCCGATGTCGAGGCTGAAGATCTGATCAAGTACGGCTTGATTCCCGAGTTTGTGGGTCGTCTTCCGGTGGTTGCGACGCTTGAGGAGTTGAGTGAAGAGGCGCTGGTCCGAATTCTCAGCGAGCCGCGGAATGCGCTGGTCAAGCAGTACAAGAAGCTGTTCGAAATGGAAGGGTGCGAACTGGAAATCCGAGACGATGCCTTGCATGTCATCGCCAAGAAGGCCATGGAGCGCAAAACCGGAGCGCGCGGCCTGCGAACCATCCTTGAGCATACCCTGCTCGATACCATGTATGAGCTTCCATCGGCTGAAAATGTCAGCAAGGTCATTATTGACGAGAACGTCATCAAGGGCGATGCGACACCCTTCCTTGTTTATGAGGCTGAGGAGAAGCAGCGAGTGGCGGGTGAGTGACGGTTCGTTCTTCAGATTCCCCATAAAACCCGCTCCGGCGGGTTTTTTTACGGGTTCAGCTTGTATTTATCCATCACTCGCCCATATCCTCCCTCAACGCTCCCTTCATGCCGCAGCCCAAGGACCCAATCATGGAAAACAGTTCAACCGAGATGATGAAGCCGGAAAAGCTCATTCCCGTACTCCCCCTCAGAGATGTCGTGGTTTACCCGCACATGGTCATTCCGCTCTTTGTGGGCCGGGAAAAATCCATACTGGCTCTGGATAACGCCATGCGCGACAACAAGCAAGTGTTGCTGGTGGCCCAGAAGGAAGCCGAGGTTGATGATCCGGGATTTGATGACCTATACACCGTCGGGACTCTTTCGAACATTCTTCAGCTACTGAAGCTGCCTGACGGAACCGTCAAGGTGCTGGTCGAAGGCGCGGATCGCAGTGTCGTAGACCAATTCCATGAAGTGGATAACTGCCTCGTCGCCTCTGTTTCGCCCATGATTGACGAACTGGGTGTAAACGAGCAGGAAATGGATGTCCTGATGCGCACGGTCCTGAGTACCTTTGACCAGTACGTAAAGTTGAACAAGCGCATACCGCCAGAAGTGCTCAATTCACTGGCGGGTATCGACGATCCCAGCCGCTTGGCAGACACCATTGCCGCTCACATGACCATCAAGATTGATGAGAAGCAGTCTGTCCTGGAGGCACCACAAATTACCCAGCGGCTTGAGCGCCTCATGACTCTGATGGAGGGTGAGGTGGACATGCTGGAGATGGAGAAGCGGATCCGTGGCCGCGTCAAGCAGCAGATGGAGAAAAACCAGCGCGAGTACTACCTGAATGAGCAGATGAAAGCCATTCAGAAGGAACTGGGCGACATGGACGATGCGCCCAGTGAACTGGATGAGCTGGCACAGAAGATCCACAAATCCGGTATGCCCGCAGCGGCCAGAACCAAGGCGGAAGCCGAGTTGAACAAACTCAGACAGATGTCGCCAATGTCCGCCGAGGCGACGGTGGTCAGAAATTACATCGAGTGGATGGTCGGCATGCCATGGAAGAAGCGTACCACGGTCAATCATGACCTGGCCTATGCCGAAAAGATTCTGGAGGCCGAGCATTATGGTCTGGACAAAGTCAAGGAAAGGATTCTGGAGTACCTTGCCGTTCAGCAGCGGGTCAAGAAACTCAAGGGTCCCATCCTCTGTCTGGTGGGGCCTCCCGGGGTGGGTAAAACTTCACTGGGCCAATCCATTGCCAAGGCAACCAACCGAAAATATGTCCGCATGGCGCTCGGTGGAGTTCGTGATGAGGCGGAAATCCGTGGGCATCGCCGCACCTATATTGGCGCATTACCGGGCAAGGTGTTGCAAAACCTGAGCAAGGTAAAAACCCGTAACCCGATGTTCATGCTCGACGAAATCGACAAGATGGCAATGGATTTCCGGGGCGACCCGGCATCCGCCTTGCTGGAGGTGCTAGATCCTGAGCAGAACCACACCTTCAATGATCATTATCTTGAGGTAGATTTCGATCTTTCGGACATCATGTTTGTCGCAACCGCCAATACACTGGATATTCCCGCGCCCTTGCTTGACCGAATGGAAGTCATCCGGCTGGCGGGTTATACCGAGGATGAGAAGATCAACATCGCTTTGCGCTACCTCATACCCAAGCAGATCAAAAACAATGGGCTCAAGGACAGCGAGATTCAGATCAGTGAAGCGGCTGTGCGGGACATCATCCGCTACTACACTCGTGAAGCGGGCGTTCGTAGTTTGGAGCGGGATGTTGCAAAGATCTGCCGCAAGGTGGTTAAAAGCCTGTTGCTGAAGCCCGCATCCAAGCGAGTCAACGTGACCCCCAAGAATCTGGAGGATTATCTTGGGGTTCGCCGCTATCGCTATGGGCAGGCCGAAGAAAATGATCAGGTTGGTCAAGTAACCGGATTGGCATGGACTGAGGTGGGCGGTGAATTGCTGACCATCGAAGCCGTCATCATGCCAGGTACGGGAAAGCAGACATACACAGGCAAGCTCGGTGAGGTGATGCAGGAGTCCATCCAGACCGCCATCACGGTCGCCAGAAGCCGATCGGAATCACTGGGTATTGATCCATCCTTCTATCAAAAACAGGATGTTCATATCCACGTCCCGGAGGGTGCCACCCCCAAGGATGGTCCGAGCGCCGGTATTGGAATGTGTACAGCGCTGGTGTCTGCCTTGACGGGCATTCCGGTCCGTTCAACGGTGGCCATGACGGGTGAAATCACGCTGCGAGGCGAGGTGTTGCCCATTGGTGGTCTCAAGGAAAAATTGCTGGCGGCCCACCGTGGCGGCATTACCACGGTTTTGATTCCCAGGGAGAACGAGCGTGATCTCGCTGAAATTCCAAGGAATATCAAGCAGAACCTGACGATTGTGCCTGTGCGCTGGATTGACGAGGTTCTGACTTATGCCTTGCAGCGTGAGCCTGAGCCCATCCTGGGTGGCGCCAAGTCAGATTCTGCCGGTGTTGGCAAGTCGCCCGGGGTCGTGGGTCCCATCGTGGCTCATTGAAATTGGTCTCATATCCGAAGCCGCTGAAAAATCAGTGCCAATATCCTGAAACCCGCGTCAATCGCGGGTTGACACGGGTTTTGGTGGACTGCTAAATTGCCCCCATGGTTTTGAGAAGGGGCAGGGTGCGATGCCAAGGGACATCGGCCGACTCTCATCCGAACCAGCTCAAAGCGTAAACACGAAATCTCACACCTTACAGGGGGATCCATGAACAAGGCAGAACTGATCGAAGCGATTGCCGATGCGGCTGATCTTACGAAAGCCGATGCGGGTCGCGCATTGGATGGCATGGTGAATGCCATCACTGACGCGCTGAAAAAGGGAGACACGGTGTCATTGGTCGGTTTCGGATCCTTCCTCGTGAAGGAACGCGCCGCTCGCCAGGGACGGAATCCGCAGACCGGTAAAACGATCACGATCGCTGCCGCAAAGATTCCATCCTTCAAGGCTGGCAAAGCCCTTAAGGATGCTGTAAACTAACCAGCTTTCCAGGGTGCTTAGCTCAGCTGGGAGAGCATCGCCCTTACAAGGCGAGGGTCGTAGGTTCGATCCCTACAGCACCCACCATTTGGAGCGGTAGTTCAGTTGGTCAGAATACCGGCCTGTCACGCCGGGGGTCGCGGGTTCGAGCCCCGTCCGCTCCGCCAAAAATAAAAAACCCCGCAATTTACAGCGGGGTTTTTTTTTACCATCATGTCATCTCGTCAAGTATAGCTGGGTAGTCCCTTCCTCCTAATCTTTTCTTTGCAGGTTATTAGATATGCTCCAAGCGATTCGGGATCGTGCACACGGTATTTTTGCCTGGGTTATGTTGATCGCGATCGGCGTCCCCTTCGCCTTGTGGGGCATCCAGAACTACATCGATACAGGCAAGGAGAAACCGGCGGCAGTTGTCGGGGATCGCGAGATTTTTGATCGGGATGTCACTCGCGCCTACGAGCAAAGTCTCAACAATCTGGTTGGAATCGACGATTTTGATGAGAAAAAGCTGCGTGAACAGGCGCTGGAACATCTGATAAGCGAAGAAGTGATTGTCCAGGGTGCGGAACAGCGCATGCTGACAGTCTCTGATACCGAGGCGCGTAGCTTCATTCAGACACTTCCCTACTTCCAGACGGACGGCAAGTTCGACAAGGATAAGTATAAAGTCATGCTGTCCGCGCAGGGCATGAGCCCCGCCCAGTTCGCAGCCCAGATTCGTCGTGCCTTGATGAGCGAACAGTTCCAGCATGGTGTCGTTGACAGTGCCTTTGTCACTAAGGGCGAACTGGAAACATTGATGCGGCTGAAAAACCAGGAGAGAGAGATCGAATACGCCGAAATTCCGCTTCCTCAAGTCACCCGGACCTTCAGCGATCCGGATATTGCCTCCTACTATCAGGCGCATCTTGCGGAATTCCGGAATCCTGAGCGGGTTTCCATCGAATATCTTGCGCTCAATTTCGATGAAATCGCCAAGAATGTCCAGGTCAGCGATGAAGAGTTGACCAAGCTTTATGATGAGCAAAAAGCCAGCCTTGGGGCCCCTGAGCGTCGCAAGATCAGCCACATTCTGATTGCGCCAGCAGACGGCAGTGAAGCGGCACTGAATGCAGCCCAGGAGAAGGCGGCCGGCATTCGTGAGCGCATCCTCAAGGGTGAGGACTTTGCCAAACTGGCTCGGGAAGTTTCCAGTGATGCGTTGTCTGGCAAGGGGGGCGGCGACCTTGGATTCCTCAACAAGGACGCTCAGGAGGAGTCTTTCACCCAGGTGGCAGAAAAGTTGAATTCGGGTGAGGTTTCGGAGCCTGTCAAGACCTCGTTTGGTTACCACCTGATCAAGGTGACGGAGTTGATTCCGGCCAAGCAAAAATCCTTTGAAGAAGTTAAGGAGGAGTTGCGAAAGACTGCCCAGCGCAATGCCGCTGAAACCCGCTTTTATGACCAGGGACAGAAGCTTGCCGAACAAACCTTTGAACACCCCGGTAGCCTTGATACTGCCGCCCAGGCACTGGGACTGAAGGTTCAGCAGACAGATCTGTTTACCCGTGAACAAGGGGAGGGTTTAGGTGCTGAAGAGGCCGTGCGCAAGGCCGCTTTTTCCGAAGATGTACTGGGTGGTCGCAACAGTGAGCCGGTCGAGTTGGGTAATGAGAAAGCGGTCGTCCTTCGCATCAAGGAGCATCAACAGGCCTCTGATAAGCCCATGGCGGAGGTCAAGGACGCTATCATTGCCAAATTGCGTGACCAGGAATCTCGTGCCGAGGCCCTCAAACGCAGCCAGGAACTTCTCAAGACTGTACGTGATGGAAAACCGCTTGCTGAAGCGGCTAAGAGCCCCGGTTTCCAGACTACCAAAACCGGATTTGTTAAGCGCGATAATGACAAGTTACCGCCCGAACTGTTGCGAGCGGCCTTCAGCGCTGGACGTCCCGCCGCAGGCAAGGTCACCGCAGGGGAGGCGACTCAGGCAAATGGAAGCCAGTGGGTATTCACCGTCAGTTCCGTAAAAGACGGGCCAGCGGTCGCTGCCGATGCCAAGCAGCAGGAATCCGCCAGTCAGTTCATGACCCGCTCCGGCTCTCAGCGTGAATTCGGGTCATTTGTCGAACGGCTGCGGGAATTGGCCGACGTCAAGATCAACAACAAAGACGGCTGATCTTCGACTCATGAAGCAGTGAGATAGCCAGAGTAGGCGCTGAACTCCCCCTCCCCGGCGAAGCCAGGGCCTACTCGCTTCAGATTCGTTCCCCCGGCTGATTTTCCAGCCAGGCAAAAAAAGTCGTGTAGGCGACCGCCAACAGGGTCGTACCCAGAAAAATCCCCACAAAACCCCAGGCCAGCATTCCGCCGACCACGCCCACCATGATCAGCAGGAAGGGAAGCGGGCTGGAGAGACCTATAAAATAAGGCTTGATGAAGTTGTCCATCAGATTGATGGCAATCCCCCAAATGACGGTAAAGATCGCCCAGCCGTTCTGGTCCAGATGCGACAACCATGCGGCGACAGGAATCCAGATGATGGCGGTACCAATCTGCATCACGGCCGCCAGAAAACACAGCAGGCCGAGGATCGTAGCAGCCGAAATGCCAGCCATTGCGAAGCCTATTCCGGACAGAATGGCCTGAATGAACGCGGTGCCGATCACACCGAGTGAAACACCGCGCACTGTATTGGCGGCGGTCTGTGTCGCCTTGACTGCAGATTCACCGCCAATGCGTTGAGCCAACTTTTCAGCGACGGCCGTCGCTTGCTCACCATAGGAATAGAGCAGGCCCGCCATGAGCACGGCCAGCATGATATTGATGGCATTAAGGGCCAGACTGGCGCTGCCATGGAGTAGCCACTTGCCAGCTGTGGTCAGGAGAGGCCGAATTCGAGCGGGATCCAGCAGCGCCAACCATTTCCCCTCTCGCCAGTCTGCATCCAGGCTTACACCCACCCATGGCAGGCTCACCAGCCATTCCGGCGGCTCACCTCGCAGCCAGCTGATCACACGCTCGAAGAGTCCTTCCAAGTTAGGGGCATGCTCCGCGAGTGCGCTGAGGGCCAGAACCGCCGGCACCACAAAGACCAATAATTGCAGCAAGGTCAACAGAACCGCAGCGAGTTTTCTCCTGCCGCCGAGCCATCGCGATAGAGATAAATAGTAGGGCCAGGTCGAGAGCGACAAAATCATGGCCCAGATGAAGGGGGGAATGAACGGGCCGACAATTTCCAGGCAGGCATAACCCAATCCGCCGACCAGCAGGAGCAGAAAGACTCTTTCGATCAGTTGTCCATTATTCAGGGTGCTAGTTAGATTCATGGTTTGGAGCTTTCTGAATGGGCTTCGTTGTGGATGGCGACACAATGACTCTGTTGAGAGGAAATATTTTGAGTCTTTCGGCCCGCCGTGTACAAAAGCAACACCGACCACCGAGAGACCCCAATCGCGTTGTTAGAAAATCATCCAGGGATACTCTCAAGCGCATCTCTTGGGACGATGCTGAAGGTTTCCTCGTCGGCGTCGAAAATGATCACCGCTTTGCCTGTTTCGAGTTGGCTACGAACCTGTCTCACGCGCAGGCATAAATCGGCCTCATGTTCGCCATAATCGGTCCCATCGCGGGTGACGAACTCTTCTAGCATGGCCGAGAGTGTGTCGGGCTCCAGCGATTGATGGGGAATGATGATGGGTGTCATGGCGAACAGCCATTCCCTCAGGTAATGGACAAAATGATCTTGCCGCGAGCGTGTCCTGCACGGCTTTTTTCCAATGCGTCCGACAGCTTTTCCAGTGGAAATACCTCATCGATGACGGTTTTCAGCTCACCGGCGAGAGCCTGATTGGCCAGCCAGGCCAAATCGGCGGGTTTTGCCCGAACGAGGGTGACCCGGATGCGTTGCCGACTGAAAAGTTTCAGCTGCAGTGCGGCCAGGCCCAGCGAAAGTGAGGGAAGCAGAGCGACGTAACACCCCTCTGGACCCAGCGCAGGTTGCCAGCGACTGAGCGGCACATGTCCCGCGCAATCAAGAATGACATCAAAGTCCTCCTTCAGCAGCGACGGATTTTCCTGAGTGTAGTCCAGCACCGTTTCGGCGCCAATTTCATGGCAGAAAGTCAGATTTCTGTCCCCGCATAGAGCGGTGACCCTGGCGCCCAATCGTCGTCCGATCTGAACGGCATAATGTCCGACGCCCCCGGCTGCTCCGATCACCAAGAGCTTCTGGCCGGGCTTGAGTTGACCCTGATCCCTCAGGGCCTGGAGAGCGGTCATGCCGGCCAGTGGCAGACCTGCCATGGACTCGAAATCCAGCCCATCCGGCAGACGGCAAACATATCCGCTGTCTACCGCGACGTACTCGGCGGCGGCTCCTAGTCCATTGATGGGGAGCATGCCAAATACCCGATCCCCTGTTGCCCAGCCGGTGACGTCATGACCGGTTTGGCTGATGGTGCCCGCAAAATCGAAACACGGAGTAGAGGGGAATCGCAATGGTTTCACCCACCTCAATATGCCTGAATGCAGCTTCCAGTCGATGGGGTTGATCGAACTGGCCGAAAGCCTGATCAGCAGCTGGTTCCGGCCGGGTGAAGGGCGAGGTACTTCAGTCAGGCGGATTTTTTCCGGTCCGCCATAACCGTTGAACTGCATGGACCTCATGCGTAGTGATGGTGCGGTGAGCAGCTACAGTCTGGAATGCGCGCCGTCACACAGCACGCCGTTGTTGCTGTGTTTGCATCCACAGAAATAGACCGTGCCGGATTTGTCAGCGGTGTACTTGACGGGGGCCATGCCGCTATCCTTGTGGCTGCCGTCACAGAACGGTTGTTTTCCGCTTTTGCCGCAGGCACACCAGTAATAATCCTTGCCTGCTTCCACTTCGACAGGGAACGGTCCTTTCTGGGCAATGATGGGTTGATTCATGTAATTATCCTCGAGATATCAGGGTTTGATTTCGACATAGATCGGCTGGAAGCTGGCGCACCCATCCTTGCTCGTAGCCTTGAGGGTAATGCGTACCCGGCCAGTTGTGGTGATCGGTTGGGCAAATTTGACCTCAAGTAGCGAATCGCCCGTGCGTTTGGGGCTGATGACCGGGTTCACCTTTTCTCCGTTCACCTGCATCAGCAGGGTCGACAAGTCGGTATTGTCTGAAGCGACAATGGAAAACTCGCCGAGGGAGGACACGGTAGAGTCACGTGCCGGTTTTTCGTCGGTGAAAGTCGCCTCTGAGCAGCTGCTTCCGCCACCTCCACCGCCGCCGCCATAAGCGAGCACGTGTGGGCTGAACGGCAGGATGCCGAATACAAAAACGAAAGCAAAACGACTGGTTCTCTTCATGGCATTCTCCTGGGTTGTCGAGGGGTTGATCAGTCTATTCAATGTTGGCTGTCAGCGATATGGGCAGGGTAATCCGGTGGACAGGTTTCGGCGCATTTGTCTCCCGGCCCAAGCTTGATGATCCGGTGAACCACCAAGGCGGATTCTATGCCTTCGCACTCCATCCTGGGGCGGGAACCCAGGCGGGAGGCGGATTCTGAAGTCGGGCTTTGTAACGATCATCAACGGCTATGTTGGAGAGCGCGTCGCAATCTCGTTCAAGCTTGGCGATCACCTATTCTTCAAAGTGTCGGGTCAAGGCGAGGCGAGGCTTGATCAGATCCATTGCGCGGCCAGCAGAGCAAACAACAAACCGAGGCCAGCGCAAAACTGATAAGAAATTGAAGGCTTTTCATCTGGCGAAGCCGTTGAGTTCTAATCTGAATATTGTGCAGCGATTGACAGGCAGGTTGGATAGGTCGCTTTGACGTTGTTCAAACATTTCCAGTGCTTCGGTGCCCAATTCCGGATAGGTCCTCATCATTGTCCGATCCTTGGATCGAGCTTTCCCGGCTGGAGCAAAATGCAGTCGGGGATACCCACCTTGCCAATGTCGTGAAGAGTAGCGGATTGTGCGATCACGGTTCAGGCTGAACATCCTCCTCAGTTATACCATTCGGCATTGCCCGGAGATTTTGGTCGGAGATCCGATGCCGTCACCGGAGTCGCAATCAGTGACTCATAATCGATGCCGGCAACCGGCCAATCGGGTGAGTTTTTCATTGGACGGTCAGTCAGCTGGCTCGAACTCGATGAATTGACGAAGTCGGGAAATAAGCGATGTCAAGTGATCATTGGGCGCCAGCTCCACCGCAGGCGCCATCAATGCATCCGCAATGCAGGCCGGCAAATCGGCTGTCTGATCGGCTATAAAAATTCCCGGCTGTCCAATCAATCGGTGAGCTGAGTCCAGCTGATGGGAGTTTCTGACCTCATGGTAATCCACTCGTCGAGGCAGCAGCACCATGGGCTTTCCAGAATGGACGGCACCAATGATTGTTCCGCTACCGACGTGAGAAACCACTATAGTCGCCGCGTCGAGTTTGTCATGATACGCATGTGGCGTGAGTGTCCGAACAAATGGAAAGTGAGTGGGCTCGTAGCGGCCTTCACCAATCTGGCCAAAAATGTCCCCATAGCCCAACTCGGCTGACCACTCATCCATGGCTTTCACCAAGCGATCAAACGGTTCATTAGAGCCTACCGTAACAAAAATCAAAACACGCCACCCCAGTAATCGGGCCCGCCTTCTTTTTGCAGATGCGGCCACTGTGTCAACCACGCATCAGCGAAGGGCCTGACGAGCTGGCCCGACAGGGAAAGCCGTTCAGCGTTGGCAATACTGTCAACCCAAATCGTTCTGGAACGGCACAGACATTTCGCCATCATGATCGCCAGCATCCCCGGCGCAGCACCGGTAGAAATCACCATGTCAGGACGCTCCTTGCGGACAATTAACCAAAGTTGTCGGATCAGAATCACAAACTTCCAGCGGTCCCAGCGGTTGGCATCCTGCACGGCGTAATAACGGTGTTCCGGTACATCGTCGGCATAATCAGGATTAACACTGACGTAAACCGCATCGACACCCTCAAATGCCGACCGTAGCAATGTCACTTCCACCCAATGTCCACCCCCTGAGCTGACAACCAGTATTTTTTTCATATGACACTCACGGTGATTTCCTCCCCGCTGCCTGAGCAGGCCTTTCAAACACCAGGTCTCGGTAGATGGCTTCAATCCGGGAAATGACCGCCTGTTCGGAATAATGCGAAAGATAGTGTTGGCGCGCGGCCCGACCGAGTCGTTGCCGTAAGGTGGCATCCGTCAGCAGGCCCGCCAGGCCGGCTGTCAGCCCATCCACATCCCCCGCTTCAAATAACCATCCGTTCACACCATGTTCAACCATCTCCGGAATGCCGCCGACTGAAGTGGCCAAAATGGCCAGGCCAGCCTCCATCGCCTCAATGATGGCGACCGGCAGGCCCTCGGCATAGGATGGCAAAACGAACAGATCACAACGGTCAATCCATTCAGCACGCTGTGGCTGATCAATCCAGCCCGCTACCTGAAAACGTCCACACAGCCCTGCCACTTCAACGGCCCGGAGGACGCTTTGTCTGTCGCCGTCACCGCCACAGAAAACCTCGAATTCGGGCAGCGTAGCCGCGGCATCAGTCTCAAGTTGGCTCACGGCTTTGATGAGATCGTCAATCCCCTTTCTCGGCCCGTATCGTCCCAGAAAGAGTACGCCGATGGACGGATATCGACCCTCACGTACCGGCACCTCCTTGTGCACCGCCTGAATAAAGTTGGAGATCACTTCCACGCGGGCATCACTGATTCTGGTGTAGAAAGCACGCCAGTGTTCACTCAAGGCCATAATGCAGCCACTTTGATTTAAAGTGGCCGTAATGTAAGCCTGCACCCAGCGCGGACAGTGCGCATGGAAGGTCTCAAATTCAGCGCCGTGCATGTGCATTACGACCGGCACATGAAAGGCGGCGGCCATCCATACGAATATGGATTTGCGAAAAAAGCTTCCACGCTCCGCGACATGAACATGCAGCAGAGTCACCCGCCCGCAACACAAACGCCAAAAAACACTCAAGTAAGCCCGCAAAGCTATGCCCAGTCTGCTCAGTAGAGACCCCCGCTGATGAGAGCAAATGACCTCCAGCCTCCAGGTGCTGGCCAATGAGGAAGACAACAAGGCCTGAATGACCGAAAGCATCCCCCCCTGACCGAGAGTCGAGACCAGAATCACACGTTTAGTCAATGCTCCTGGAAACGTCATGCCGGGGGAAGTGGGTCAGGATTGGTTGGGACATAGGGATTGACGATATAGCGGGCTGAAGTTTTCGTCGAAATAATCCGCGCGGGGTTCCCGGCCACGGTGACGCCTGCAGGTGTGTCAGCCAAAACAACGCTGCCCGCGCCGAGAGTGGCGTGATCGCCAATCCGGACATTGTCTATCAGGCAAACATGCGGCCCCAGATAGACATGGTCACCTATCACGGCCGCTTGTCCGTGGTTGGCGCCAATGCTCGTGAAGTGACTGAGGTTACAGTTATGGCCTATCACCGTAGTGGGATTCAGCACAATACCGATTGGATGCGGCATGAAGAGGCCATACCCGATCTTGACTTCCTTGGGGATGAATATGGAGAGAGAACGTGAGTAATACTTGCAACCCAGGCGACCCAATAGCCGCATGGATCCGTGATGCGATTGCCGGATACGTAACCAGCACTGGAAGCGAAACGAATGATTGCGAAAATACTCCCGCAGTAATGCTGCGGCCGAAGTTTTGCCCGCATAGCGGTATAAATCGGACTGGATAAGCTCGAAGACGGTCATGTCATTCCCTCCCTTGAATCCCCATCAGAAAGGTCTCCATCGCCGGTAGAAGCGTCCGTTTGAGAACGAATACTGTCGCAGTTCATAGAAGCCGAGGGCATGGTTGCGAAGACCGCGAGGGAGCGCTCTGACAATTTTCTTGAGCGTCTCCAAAAGACATCCTGATAATCCTCTGTGGTCATTTCGGTCAGGCTCAACCTCAGTGTGGGTATAGGCCAAGGCATAGTCCGACTGGATGGGGTAGGTGACATAGATGGGTTTAGTCGCCAGCCTCCTGGCGTGCACCATCATCACCACTGGCGAACTTGACACAAGCCCCACGCGGCAACCGAGCCTCGCTGGATCGGTCACTGAATAACAATGGCGGTTGTGGGTCAGTTCGTTGCTGGGAAACGGATGTTTTTCCAAGATCAGGTCGCAAACTTCAAAGCCGCGAGTAAGATCCAGCAAGCGAAAAAAGAGCTCTGGGCTGAATTGATAAAAGCCATGACCCGCATGGTTATTGCACATGGTAAATACGAACAGCCGGCCCATCGGCTTGACCATGTTCATGCAGTTGGCGATGGCCACCGGAAAGTTGAAGACATGTTCAAGACTTCCACCGTCAATGACTGCGTCATAGCGCTCATGGAAGTCGATGGCTACCGGTTCATTCATGTCATGCAGAATGCGGCATCCCTCGTACTGGTTGTAATCCAGGGAGTCTACCTCCGATGAGCCAAGGAAGACCTTGAAAAAAGTCTCCGCGTAATCGCCCTCTGGCCATAGGCGTCGATCAAACTCGACCCCATGCTGATTCGCTAACCGTTGGAGGGCTTTAGGGCTTATGTAAAGGCGTAGACGCCCAATCGTCAGGATGCGGTCAAATTTTGCCCCGGCCTGCTTGGCCTGCAGCAACAAGGCGGCATTATTAAGGGTAATACCCATCGTTATCCCCGCTGCTTAGACTACTCAAAACAAATCCGGGCATATTGCTCAATTACCCGCTCCAACGCGAAATTCTCTGCATACTGTTTCAGTGCTGAACGATCCGCCGGGGGATGGGACAAGCGATCCAGTATGGCTGCCGTCATCGCCTCAAGATCGTTGAGTGGCACCAACTGGCCGTAACGCGAATCCGTCAGAATTTCTGAGGGACCACTCGGACAGTCGGTCGCAACGACCGGCACACCCGCCGCCAGTGCTTCGACCAGAACATTGCCAAAGCCCTCATAGTTAGATGACAACACCAGCAAGGCTGCCCGAGCCAGGTAGCTCCCGGTCTGCTCCACGAAACCGGGCAAGACCACGGAATCTTTTAACCCCAGTGCGTTGATCAGTCTTTCTAACTTGGGCCTATCCTCGCCCTCTCCCAAAATCATCAATCGAATCGGGTGCGTCCGCCGGACCTCAGCATAAGAACGAATCAGTAACTCGAAATGTTTTTGTGGATGCAGACGACCAATCCCCATCATGACGGGAACCGCGCTCACCTGAAGCCATGGGTGGTCCGAGGGTGACAATAGCTGACGGCGAAAGTCAGGTGTCACGATCGGGTTATAGATAGTTACCGTTTTCTTCGGATCCACACCCAGACAGTGCAACTCAGACTCCACCCCCTTGGAAACGGCAACAACGCGAGAAGCCCGGTTATAAAAAAAACCTAGAATGCGAGCCACCAGGCGACGCTTGAAGGTCGCCGCATGGCGCGCCTCCTCGGTAGGGTTGCAGTGCTCCGTCACCACGATGCGGGTCGGCACGCGGGCGATGCAGGCGGCCAAAATAGCGATGATATTGGCATCGTTCATCGCCGAGATCATGGCGGCGGGCCGAATTCGCCTGAGGTACCCAACCAGACCGGGCAACGCCAGACTGAGTCGGGATGCCGACAGATCAACCAAGGTGATTGAAGCAGACAAAGCGTCAAGATAGGCCCCCGTCGACTTGACCACCACCAAATCGACCGAATCGCCACGTGCCGCAAATCCCTCGGCAAGATTGATCATTACACGTTCGGCCCCGCCGCCCGCCAGATCTGTCATAAACAGGGCCAATCGACTCATGGGTTTTGGTTGTCCTGATTCACTATAGGCCGACCCTGCAGCCGTGCCAGCACCATCTCCGGTGAAGTCAATAAACGGCCCGAGTCCCGATTGATCTGCACCCGTCCCTCTCCATGGGACACTAAGGGTGGGGTCTTTGCCTGCCGAAAAATCGGCTCAAGACGAGTCGATGTTATTGTTGATCCATCCTTGATGGTGGCTTTCGCCCGAGACGGATTCGTAAGCACCGCCGTCGCCCCTATCAGGGTGGCAACCACAATGCTCAGGTTGGGGGTCTTGCTGGAAAGTGCGTTATTACTGGATGCCGCCAACAGAAATGCGAACGCAGCCACCCGGACGAACACAGGCCCGCGGGAAGCCACGCCGGCATAGAAGCCCAACAGCGCTATTGCCAGTGGGATGAACAGACAAAGCCCGACCTTCAGCATCAGTACGATCCAGAAGTTCTCGATATTGAACCACCCACCGCGTGACTCAGTGAGATTCACTACTCCTTCAGATCCAATCCCGAGCAGCAGGTCATTGAGGTTAAGCTCACCGATCAGGCTAATAGCCTCCAGTCGAGTTTGCGCACTAGCATCCCAATAAAATTTGTTAAACAAACCAGCACCCAGCTCCAGGTACCCAACTACCGCCGAAAACAGCAGACTGCAGAAAAACAGCGCGCTGAACACCCCGATAAGCCAACCCATATCGATTTTTCCGGCTATCAAAGTTCGCGCGCCGAATACGGCGAGACTGACGGCCAGCAACACTATCGCAGTGCCTAAAGCCCCACGGCTAGCAAACGCCAGCAGGCTCAATAGCAAAATCAGCACGACCGGAACCCTCCACCGCCAAGGCAACACACAGGCGGCGAACATGACAGCGACGGTGCGTTGTGCACTTTCGAGTGGATGGCTGGCCATGGCCGTCGCACGAAAAAAAGGCTCTATGGCTGGCGTTCCTTCGATCAAGAACGGAATCATGCGCCATTGCTGGGTGGATTCAACGATCCCCAGCATGGCGTTGATGACCGTCAGCACGACGATCAGATAGAACAGCCAGCGCTGATTCCGGGGTGCCATACAAAGTAATACGGCAGCCAGGAGAGCCGGTATTAACAAGGTATCGAAAAAAAAGCCGAGCCCACCCATCCCGAACCTGGCGATGGTAAAGAGGAGTGTGGAAATCACGATGGCCACATACAGCACCAGCCAATGGGATTGTCGAAATAGTCTTGCCAGATTATCAATGGGTTGGCCGCGTAAAAGCGTCAACACAAACGCAAGCAGAATGAGATAACTTCCCGGATGAAGCTTGACCAGAACTGAGCCTCCGGGAAGGCTATACGGAATTCCCAGGGACACCAGCAAATTCCCGGGCACCACCAGATACAAGAAAAGGCCGAGCGAAACCAGCCATTCAGAAAGTGGACTGACTTGGAGCGCGTCGTTCAAGGATCCCGCATGTTTTAACCCTGATGCACTCTGTGCTGAAGTCAAGGGGATGGTCTGCACTCAAACCACCAGCCGATGACGAGAGACCATTCGGCGAACCCCGGCCAAATCCAGCGCGTATGCGAGCAGTCCATAGGTCAAGACACCTACAGCTATGCTCATCGCCAAACCGGTGACCCCGGCGGGCAACTCCAGTGAAGCCACCACAAATCCCATCACGCCGCACGCGACCAGTGCTTTCGAGATGTCTGCCCAAGGCGCACGCGGCGCAAACTGGGGGTCGATAAACCATAACTGGAACGCAAAAGCGGTGGTGTAGGAAATCAATGCGCTGAGCGGCGCGCCCATCACCCCCAGTTTTGGGATCAGCCACAGGTTGCTCAGTATATTGACAAGTAATGTGGTGGCATAAATCATCGACAAACGCCTCGGGCTCTTCATGAGCTGGAAATATTGCGACCAATAGTGATCCACAAAGCCTTTCAGCAAGGCGACCAAAGAGACCAAAGCCAGCAAAGGAGGTACTTCTGAGTGAAAACCCTGCCCCAGCATAAGTTGGGCCACGGGCACGGCGAGCACGGCCAGGCCGACCATCATCGGGAAAGTCATTACAATCAAGGTTTGCAATGTTTGGCCGAGAAGACAGCGGGTGGCTTCTACTCCCTGATACTGCAAAATATGCACACTGTGGGAAATCAAGGCCGAACCAACCCAGAAAAACATCATTGAAATGGGGCGGTCAGCAATAGAGCTTGCCGCCCCATACATGGCTACAGCTTCATGTCCCATGAGGCTCGCCACAATAAAACAGTCTAAATTCATCAGCCCCATCCGCAGAATCACCGTCAACGTCATCGGCCAACCAAAACCGCTGATCGTGGCCAGATATTCTTTGGAAAAGCGATGTCCGTAGATCTGATTATGAATCCAAGAGGAATCAACCAACAACAGTGCCAGATTGGCTAGAGTAATGGCGAACAAAATAGCCGATGCGCCGCCGTTATAGTGGCTAATTAACGCATAACCTATCACAAGACTGAGCAGTGCTTGTCCAGTTTCCAGCAAGGTATAGCGAAGAATTCTCAGCGAACTCCGATGTGCTTCCACTCCAATCAAGGCCAAACCCCTGGCGAGTGTCGCAGTCAACGTCATCATGGCTATTCCTTGACCATAGCCAATAGTATTCGCAATGAAGGGTGAATTGAGCAAGGGCAACATGAACAGCCCAATCAGGACCATGCCAACAGCCAGGGCATAAATCGTCTTCAGAAAAATGCCGGCTGAAGATGTGGCCTGCATGGTCGGCATAAATCGCGTAACACTCATCAACAGCCAGCCGAACAATGTCCACTGCAACAGAAACTGCATACTGATGGCCAACACATAGGTACCGTATTCGGCCGGCGTAAGAATGCGGCTGTATATCGCCAGTGAAGCAAAGCCTATCAAGCCCTGAATAAGACTGTAGGGCAGCAGGCTGGTCAAGTGAAAACGCCAGGATCTGGATTCCATGTGCCCCTGAATGCTGGCGTCAGTGGGCTAGGAAGCCTTGCCTGAATCAGGCGAGCTCACCCACAAGCCTGATCGGCGGCAGTCACTCATAGGTCTTCTTTTAAGGGTATGGAGACCAGCACCGGTATTCCGAGCTTACGCTCTACCTCTTCAGGGCTCAGAAATACCTGGTGCAGTGATTGTTTGATCAAGACGGCTATCAAGGCAGCCAAAATGCCCAGGGGCAGGGAGATGCCAAGTATCATCAGGAAGAGGTTGGTGCCCGAGGGCGGTGGCCGGGGCTGCTCGATCACGCGAATGTTATCAATTTTCTGGCGGTCCATTTCTTCCAGTATGCGGGCTTCCTCTAACTTCTGTGAATAAGTCTTCAGGTTATCCGCCAGTAAATCCCGCTGGATGGTGAGCTGATTGAATTCACTTTCGAGATGGTCGAATTGCCGAAGCCTGGCTCTGATCGTGTCCTGCTCGCCCTTCAGGGCCACTATACGCTCACCGATGGAAGCCACTTCGATAGCCCGTTTTGAGTTTTCAGACTGCAATTCTTCCACCAGAGGGTTCCGCCCGACCCGACGATGTCCCGATTCGGTGGGTGGTGTGATCCGCATATTGGCCCGTAACGCTTTGATTTGGCTGTCGAGATCACGAACAAAACGGCTATCGGCCGTAAATTTGGTCAGTAGCTCATTTTTGCGGGCTTCCAACCCGATCAACGTCGTTCGGGCCGAATCCATGCCCTCCTCACTGATCTGCTCCTGATAGATCTGGATTTCCTTAGGCGTTTTTGCCAGCGACACTTGAATCGCCGTCAATCGGGCTGAGGTTTCCCGGAATCGGGTTTCGGCATCAATCAAACTGCCCTGTAATTCTGCCTGCTGTCGAATCAGCAAGGTTTTCTGATCAGTAAAGTCACTGAGCGCATTGGCTGCCTTGAATCGTTCCAGCGTCTGTTCTTGTTCGGTCAAGCGCAACTCAAACTTGTCACGCTCTTTCTGGAAAGTCTTGGATCGCGACTGGGAATAAATTTTGCGTCGAAACTCCATGCTGGCCTTCAGCAACGCAGAAAGACTTTCCGCGGCCACAGCGGCATCTTTATGCCGGAAGTTGAGCTCAATGACGCTCGCATCCCTCACCGACCAGACCTTCAGGTGCTTGCCAAACCGGACCACCGCGCTATCGATCAGCAAGGTTTCGTTAGCTTTAAGTCGCTCCTCAACCGACAAGGGCGCATCCTCAAGATCCAACAGGTGATCCGCCGCATCAGTTATCCGATTGAACAGCCCCCACTCATTTTGTCTCACCCGCCTTTCAATGTCCGGATACAGTGCCTCCAGGCCGACCTCGTGAATGGCCTGAAGAATAGCATTAGGGTTTCTGAATATTTCTGCTTCAGACAGGACATAGGCTTCCCTATCCATGCTGAGCGTGGACTTATTCGTTCCCAGATCATCCTTGATCGTGTACTCCTGGCTGGGAAGAACCAATAAGCGGGCCTTCGCGGTATAGACCTTTCCACCTATCCAACCCAGAACTAAACCCAATCCGATCACTGCAGTAAAGGTGCTTACGCACAATTGCTTTTCCCGGTAGAGTTGGGTCAACAGCTCGCGCAGACCAAAATTTTTAGCCTTTTCCATGGGAATTCTTAGCATCAATGGCGTCAATTTAGGTCGATTGTTCAAAATTAAGCGCAGACTGTCTGTTTTATACCACGCCCCGACCTCGCATGACTGCATTGCGACTAAGTCAGGGTTCAAGCCAATTCGTATCCACTCAGAGATTTTATTCGCCCGTGACTAACCGACTGTCATTACCCCTTTTTCTGGGATTGGCCGATTTCCTGATCGGCATCGGTTCTGGTCGGGTTACCTATACGCTAATGCGGCGTCCTGATCTCGGTATAGAACCGGCCTACGACGTGATTACGCTGGCCATCCCGCTACTTTTCATCATGAAGATGAACGGCGTCAAGGCCTATCAAAATGGCCTGACCCAACGTCTGACCGCCTGTCTCCGATGCACCACGATTGAATGGCTTCAGGTATCGACCCTGTTTGCTGCCGCGCTGGTTGTCACTGGAAGTATGGCGACCATGGCCGCTCAATGGTGGATCGCCTGGGTGTGCATGGGGTTACTGGGGTTATGGACCATCCGGCTACTGATTTTTACGGCCTATCATCAACGGAGGATTCAGCCCATCGTGACACGACGGCTGGCTATTGTCGGTGCGGGCCATGAAGGACAGGACATAGCCAGAGGAGTGCTTGAATCAGACACGGATGCCTTTTTTCTGGTGGGTCTCTATGACGATCGGGTTGTGCCCGACCGGGAGGCACAGCCTACTCACAGGGCCGTGCCCATTCCCGCCATCGGCACCACTCAGGATCTGCTGGCTGCAATCCGGGATGATGCCGTGGACCATGTCATCATCGCCATGCCCTTGAGTGGCCATCACCGTATCCGTGACTTCATCGTCAAGCTGCGGACGACACCGATCGACATCAGTATCAGCCTGTTGCCGCTCAATGGCGGTGGCCTGAGCGCCAAGGATCTCTCCATAACAACCCTCAACGGGATGCCCCTGCTGGATGTCATCCATTCACCCATCGGGCCCTGGGGCGCACTGATCAAGCGGGCTTTTGATCTGATAGTGGGCCTGCTGGGCCTGGTTGTCCTGTCTCCATTGCTACTCCTGATCGCCCTTGCCATTCGGCTGGATTCACCGGGTCCTGTCTTGTTCCGGCAAGAACGTGGCGGGTTCAATAACCATCGGTTCAACATATTCAAGTTCCGGTCCATGCGCATTGCAACGACTGATCAGTTCATGCAAACCTGCCACGATGACCCACGAAACACCCAAGTGGGCCGATTCCTGCGCCGATGGAGCCTCGACGAATTACCTCAACTTATCAACGTCATTCGCGGCGAGTTGTCTCTAGTGGGCCCACGACCGCATGCCACCGTGATGGACGATGAGTATGCGCTGCTATTCGGTGATTACGTCTGCCGTACGCGCGTAAGGCCCGGCATCACCGGTTGGGCGCAAGTGAACGGTCAGCGGGGCGCTACCCTGTCCACCGCCTCCATGGCGGCACGGCTCGAGCTGGATTTGTTTTATATCCAGCATTGGAGCTTCTGGCTGGATCTCCTGATCCTGCTGAAGACCATCGCTACCGTTATGAGAGGCATCAATGCCTATTGAAGTCCCCATTGAAAGCACAATCTCCCTGGAAGGTCGTTATGTGTCCACGAAAAATCAGACCTAATGGAGAATCAGCGCATGAAAAAAAATAATGGGCGGGTGTTCGCCTGGATCCTGTTCACCGGTTTCCAATGGCTGGTGCCAGCCTGGGCTGACGGATTGCCGACGCTGGATCGAGGTATCAATCTGGCGCATTGGCTCAACTACGAAGGGCGTCAGCCCATGGTCAAATCCGACATGGTCAATATTGCCAGAGCCGGTTTTGATCATGTTCGAATCAATGTCGATCCAGGCTTTCTTGGATGGAGCCCGGATCACCCATCGACGGCAGGCACCCTGCCTCAATTCGCCAGGCTGGACGCGGCGATACATTTGGCGGTAGCCGCTGGATTGGTGGTCGTGCTCGACATGCATCCCTCAGAAAACCTCAAACAACGTATTGAAAACGACCCGCAGGTCCAGCAGGCATTCATCGATCTTTGGGGTCAGATCTCCCGACGCTACCACAAGCGTCCGATCGGCCAGATCGTCTATGAATTGCTCAACGAACCCCAATACTGGGACGGCACAGGTCCTGGTCCCTGGTTCGATCTGCGTGCGAAGTTGTTGGCCAAGGTTCGCCAGATGGACACCCGCCGACTGGTATTGTTGTCCGGCAGTTATGGCGGGGGGTTACGCGGTCTGCTGGAAAATCAGGTCGTCGATGACGCTGCCATTGCCTACACGTTTCACTATTACGAGCCCATGTTGCTGACCCATCTGGGCGCGCCTTGGCCCCCCTTTTTCACCCTACCTCAAGCCCTGTTCGTCGGGTTGACCTATCCTGCTATAAACAGCGACTGGTCAGACCTGAGGCTGAAACCCGGTGCCTCCGATAGCACTGTGGCGAAGGCTTTCAATAATTATCAAGCTGAAGGCTGGGGGTTGGGACGCATTCGTAAAGACCTGCAATCCGCCCAGCAATGGGCCAGCCAGAATAAGGTAAAGGTTTACTGCAATGAATTCGGACTCATCCGGATGGCACCCACACCGACTGTGGCCGAGACCTCTCGTTCGGCATGGCTCAAAGATGTCAGTACCGCGCTTCAGGAATTGTCCATTGGCTGGACCGTATTCGATTACGCCGACATTTTTGGCATTGCCGTCGCAACCGGGTCCACCTACTACTCTGAAGACGGCGCCATTGTTCCCAATGATCCAGCACATCCTGATCGCGTCTTTACTCGTGAAAACTTGCAGGCCTTAGGCATGAGAACCCGCCAATGAAGGAATGCCTAGAGCACCATTGGCCGACCGGCTTCCTGCGGTTGGTCCAGCGAGCAATCCTGTGGGGTGTGCTGACCCTGGCTGACGATGTCTTGTCGGCGCCAGTCGCACCGATCTGTGAGGACAATGGCGATTGCCCGACAGGTAAGTGTTTGTCTGTGGCAGGGAGTGGGACTCAGCGACGCTGTGGCGCGACGTTGGCGGTCAGTGGGCCAGTCAGCCATGAAAAGGTTGCTCGGTCTTTAGCTGACCGTAAGCTGGGTGATGCCTGTGACTACTCGGTCGACTGTCTGCCCGGTTACCGCTGCTTTCAGAGTGGACCCTTTATTCCCAACGGCACCTGCCTCTCGCCATTGCCCCCGGAGCCTTAAACCGATCGGACCGGCTACAAGCCGGGGTAATAGCCGATGAACAGATTCTTCTGGATCGGGAATAGCTTTTCGATGTGCTGACTGACCCACAAATCGGCATTAGCGATATCTGAACGCGGCACAAACACCACATCGAATCGCTGTAAGGCGATATCGTCCTCAGTTGCCTTGCCTTCAAGTATCTCTTTCAGATTGACGGTTCGCAGCATCGAGGTGTTTCGATGCGTGCGTCGTATCAGCAATACCTGGTCAATGTTGGCGGTATCCAGCAGCCCGCCCGCCTCCATGATGCCCTGCATCAGCGACATGCCGTGTGACAGTTTCAGTAACCCGGCCTTATGGACCTCACCCCCGACATAGATCGCTTGCGAACCGAAGATGCGCGGCACCACCGATACCTCCGGGTGACGCAGTTCGCTGGCATAGCGGGCACGAATATCGGCCGCAAGCTGATCGGGCGTCCGATGGATGGCCGTAACACTCCCAATCATGTCCAGATTGACTCTGCCATCCGGCGCGACGATGACACGATCACTGAACTCCGGGTTGTACAGCAGCTTCACATCCAGTTCATCGCCCGGCATGAAGGTGTATTCCGGCTGTTTCGCATCCCATGCCTCAAATTTCGCGCGGCCTCGCTCCACTGGCTCAAGGTGTTGGCAACCCGGCAGGAAGACTAGGCAGCAGATCAGCATGATCGGGTAGGCCCTGAGTGGCGAGTGAGGGAAAGAGGGGGTCGAATCCATTAGAGTTCTCAATTGTTCAGCTGGTCATAGCGATCCTTGCGCTGCACCTGCAAGGTGAAACGCCCATCCAGTGTCATGACCTCCAGCTCCATGGGTACATGCCGGGTAGCCAAGGACCCATCATCGCCAATAAACAGGTCAACCGCGCTGGAGCCGGCGGGGCGAAACCCGGAAAGATCACCATCAAACCGATTGACCAGTCGGCCATCCGCGACGACTTGCAACAGCGGATGGCGGCTGCCGGGCAAGGTATCCCACTGCCTTTGGGGGGTGACACCGTGCGTGCGTAACACCAGCCCTTTAATGGCCAGCCAGCGCTGGCTCCCGGTGCCGCGATTCAGTTGAAACTCCAGATTGCGGGGATAAAATCGCAGCCACGTATCGAGGGCACCATCGGCTTGCACCACCCGTGAGTTACCCGCCAAGTCACGATGTTTGCGTCCCACCAGATAAACATAAGGCGGGGGTGGGTTTTCATTGTTGTCTGATGCGGTATAGGAGTGTGAGGGAGGCGAGGGTGCCGCATCCTCCGGTTCCAGCCAGCCGCCTTGGTCATGATCAGAGGTCCCGTTTCGGTAACTGGGGGGCGTTTCAAAATACCCCTTGCTCGCCCATTCATCAGGATCTGCGCCCGCTGCAGCGCAGGCAACAACCAACGTCAGCGCCCACCAACTGTGGGGCATGTTCAACCGCATGAGTGAGTCGGCAATCGGTCCCTCACAGACGGTCCAGCCAGCGGTAAATTAAATGAGGAATATAGAACTTGCGCTTGTTCAGCACGGCACCCAAAATCGGTGCTCCCTGTCCTTGTAGTCGCTCTAGCAGAGACATTACGATGGGTGCCCGGGTTGACTCTGCCGCAATGACCACGACCACCCCATCCATGTTGGCGCTCAGCATGATGCCGTCCACCCCTTTTGAAGCGGGAAGCGAATCCACAACGGTCAACACAAACTCTTTACGCAGGCTGGTCCAGAAGTTCGGTGCATTCACCAAAGATCCGCTCGCAGCTGAGGGTTGTTTGAGCCGACTCAGCGTCAGCGAGTCGGATCCGCTGTAGACAAAGTCCATCGGGGCGTTGACTGAATCTGTGCGGCTGCAACGCAAGATTTGCCGGGTATCTACGTCGACATCATGATCCGTGCCATAAGGTGCGATACCAGTGGATAAGGGCTGTCGGGCAAAATAATCGTGGTGAGTCTGTTCGGCCACGTCCAGGTTGAGCAGCAACACAGGCTGTCGGGTAAGGCTGGCAGCGGTGATCGCGAACTCCCTAGCCAGTGTTGAGGTGCCCTGGTTTGGGTTGGACCCGATGAACTGAATCACCAAGCCGGCGCCTTCGGATATGCGCGGATTCAGCGCGGAGAATAGCTGCTTTGCTTCCTGTTCCAATAGCATCATTGAATCGAGTTAACGCCTCTCGGTTGTCGCCTGAGGAATCGTTACATCAGCGTTCACTGTCCCGTACCCAAGGATTGATCGTGTCACAGCGGCCATTAAACCATCTTTTAATGGCCGCAACCTTTGGCCAAAAGGCGCTTCATTTCATACATGGCCTGATCAGCGCATTCAAACAGAGCGACTTCGTCACTCCCATCCTCCGGATAGATGGCGATACCGCAACTTAGTGTCACCTGGACCCGCTGCTGGTCCAGGGTGAACGGCTCGCGCACCCGCTCCAACATTTTTTCGACGACCATCCGGGACTGGTCCAGGCCGTCCACGCCTGGAAGCAGTGCGACAAATTCGTCGCCCCCATAACGACTGACCGTGTCGGACTCCCGGACCGTCGCCCGCAAACGGTCGGCGACCGTCTTCAGTACTCTATCGCCGGCGGCATGACCGTAAGTATCATTGAACAGCTTGAAGCCATTGATATCGATGAAGACTAAGCCCAGCCGGGTCGATTCTCGGCGTGCCGTTGCGATACCTTGCCGTAAGCGGTCGCAAAGGAGGGCTCGATTCGGCAACTGGGTCAGATAGTCATAATGCGCCATGCGGTCCAGGTAATGATGGAGGCGGGTGACGTGAGAGTTGTCCCGCAGGGTCGCCTGCATGACTGGCTGGCCGAGCAGGTTAAACGCAGACAGCAGAATTTCGGCTTGAAATACATGGCCATCGGCCCGTCCATAAAGCATCTCGAAATGGACCGACTCTCGCTGCAGGGCCTGATTCGCATAGCGATCAAGCAGGCTTTTTGGATCTTGCCCTTCCGGTTGCTCGGCCAAGGCTAGCTGATAGGGTTTGCAGGCCAGCAAGTTTGATTTGTTCTGGTAACCCAATAGAGCCACCGCACGCTGATTGCAGTCCAGCAGTTGATCCCGGGTCATCAGCAGGATGGCATCAGGGCTTTTTTCGAAAATCTCGCGAAACTTGGTTTCACTGGCCTTTACCTGTGCCAGTAGATCCAATCGTTCGGATATATCCCGCCAGCTACATAGAATGGCCGGCTGCCCGCCCCACTGGATCGTCGCAATGGTGACTTCGACCGGAAACAGGGTGCCATCCAGCTTCTTGTGTAACCAGTCGAAACGCTGATAGCCCTGCTTCCGGGCCTCATCCAATATGCGGTTGGCCTTGATGAAGGATGATTCACCGTCGGGCTGAATTTCCGGTGACAGTTCGGAGGGGTGGTAATACAGCAGGCCACTGCGCGCTTCACAGCCAATGGCTTTCAAGGCGGCCGGATTGGCTTCCACGAAATGATTGTCGCTGATGATCCAGGTCGGGTCGGGCAGGTTTTCGAAGACGCGGCGAAAGGACTGCTTACCTGAAAGTTTTTCCCATAACCCGCAGAGTAGAGTTTTAATCCGCCGCTGGCGCGATCCCCACCACAACAAGAATAAGCCGAACAACGTTGACCCTAGCCAGAATAGGCTTTGGCTGAAATTAATGGAGCATTGATTCATACGAGACCAGCGGCGATGTCAGTGGGTCCGATCAAGCGCCTTCGCGTTTGCCCAAGCCGATATAAGCCAAGGTCTTGGGTGGTTCAGGGAGTTGGTAATCCCGTTCACGAAAGAGCATCACACAGGCATCAACTGCCCGGGCATCGTAAAAATCCCCCGCCCCGGAGCTGATTTCCTGCAGGGCCACATCAATCCCCAAACCGGGTCGATAGGGACGGTTGCTAACCATCGACTCAACTGTATCCGCCACCGCCATGATTCGGGCTTGTAACGAGATTTGCTCGCCTTTTAGGCCGTTGGGATAGCCCTCGCCATTGAGTCGCTCATGATGTTGTGCCACAAAATCCGACACGGGCCAGGCTAGGTTGAGTGGTTTGAGTATGTTCACCCCCGCCTGAACATGCCCTTGCAGCATATTGATTTCAAGCGACGACAGCTTGCCGGGCTTGGTCAAAATTTCCACCGGAATACCAATCTTTCCGATGTCATGGACCAGGCACGCCAGACGTAGGCCATTAGTATCATGCTCAGACAGTTCCAGCAGTCGGGCAATGGCGACGGCCAGGTCGGCAACCCTGGCTTGATGACCGGCGGTATAAGGGTCACGGGATTCGATGACGTTGGACAATGCTGCAATGGAGGCCGTAGCCTGCGCCAGTTCCCGGCAGCGTGCGGCCTCCAGCTCCTCAGCAAGTTTTACTCGATCGGAGATGTCACGAATGTTGCACTGAATGACCGTGGTTCCGGCCACATCGTAAGAGTTACAGGTAAACTCCACAGGGACCCTGCTACCATCCCGATTCTGTAAATCCAGATGTTCGTAGCGGACATACCCCTCACGCAGCAGTGTTTCACGCGCTATGGCTGCAATAGACTGGTCGCCAATCAGCCCAAGCTCCCAAACCTGCTTGCCGAGGATTTCTTCCAGCCTGTAACCCAGCATTTTCAGGAGATAGGGATTGGCATCCTCAATCTCCGACTGTGGGTGGTTGAGTAACAGAATGCCATCCTGTGCAGTCTCAAACAGCCGGGTATAGCGTAGCGCAAATTCTTTTTGTGTGGTCATTCCCTGATCCATGTTGAGTAAAAGACATGAGCTTACTCCCTTTAACCTCGTTACCGGTGAAGTCTGCCGCCTGACTGTGCTGACCGAAGATGGCTAATCAGACGGTCGGCAAGGTTTTATTTCCATACCTAAGGGGTAAAACCACCGGCTTCAGCCGGTCAGCTTTAGCTATCGCGGTGATGGTTCATGCGGTGGGGGAATTAGCTGCCTTTGTGTCTCGCCACCGTCAGCGAGAACCATGAGCAGTTGCAGAAGAAAGCGATGGCCCTCATGACCCGACTACGAACCTAGCCAGAGCGGGTCAGATCCCACTTCCATCATCCCGCCGCGTAGTGCGCAACACAACCTATTTAAGGGTCATATCAATAGCCCGCACGCCATTCGGAGCGCTTATTGCCGTTTTAGCTCGTTAATTTGCCCAAATTGAGGCATAACGCATTCTTCGTCAGTCCGTATTGGTGCAAGTGGCCATGGGTCTGTCGTCCTCAGTCTGTTTTGGCTGTGCCCGTCTCTGTGGCCCGCTCCTTGCTTGGTGTAATGCATGAACATGAAACCCCCCCCAACTTTCTATAACGAGATGCACACCGAGGATGGTGTGGTTCGTGAAATCTATCAGCGTTACACGCAGTGGCTGGAGGCCTTGCCCGATGGCGCGTTGCAGCGCAAGACCGCCGAGGCCGAATTGCTATTTCGCCGTCTGGGTATCACCTTTGCCGTGTACGGAGAAGCTGATGGTGGCGAACGCCTGATTCCCTTCGATATCGTGCCGCGTATTTTTGGTGCCGAGGAGTGGCGACGACTGGAGCTTGGCATCAAGCAACGTGTGAGGGCGCTCAATGCCTTTCTCCATGACATCTACCATGAGCAGGAAATCATTCGGGCGGGTGTAATCAGCGCACATCAGGTGCTGGATAACGCCATGTACCGGCCGGAAATGCAGGGAGTGGACCTGCCCAACCGGGTGTATGCGCAGATTGCCGGCATCGATCTGGTTCGGGTCGCGCAGAACGACTTTTATGTTCTGGAAGATAACCTTCGTACCCCATCCGGTGTCTCCTACACGCTGGAAAACCGCAAGACCATGATGCGTTTGTTTCCCGAGCTGTTCGCCCAGCATGCGGTGGAGCCGGTGGAACACTACCCGCAGATGTTGCTGGATACACTGCGTGAATCCGCGCCGGATCATGTCAGCAATCCGGTCATCGTCGTCCTGACGCCCGGAGCCTTCAATAGCGCCTATTTCGAGCATGCCTTCCTAGCCAGCCAGATGGGCGTCGAGCTGGTCGAGGGGCAGGACCTCTTCGTAGACCAGAAGAAGGTGTTCATGCATACCACCGAAGGCCCGCAACAAGTGCACGTGATCTACCGTCGCGTTGATGACGATTTCCTCGATCCGCTCGCCTTCAGGCCCGATTCCATGCTCGGTGTGCCGGGATTGTTCGAGGCCTATCGCAGCGGCCACGTGGCTCTGGCCAACGGGGTGGGGACCGGCGTTGCCGACGACAAGTCCACCTATCTGTTCGTGCCGGACATGATCCAGTTCTACTTGGGCGAGAAACCCCTGCTGTCGAATGTTCCAACCTGGCGGCTGAGCGAGGCGGACGATCTCAATTACGTTCTCGAGCATCTGCCAGAACTGGTGGT
Organism: Methylococcaceae bacterium; assembly: GCA_044237765.1. Taxonomy (GTDB): domain Bacteria; phylum Pseudomonadota; class Gammaproteobacteria; order Methylococcales; family Methylococcaceae; genus UBA6136. The sequence continues at coordinate 89,573 of JBIIEQ010000001.1, forward strand.
CAAGGAGGTCCAGGGTTCCGGCGGCTACGGTATGTTGGTCGGGCCGACCAGTTCCAAGGCGGAAATCGAGGCTTACCGGCAACGCATTCTTTCGGAGCCTGCCAATTTCATTGCGCAGCCCACGCTGGCGCTGTCAGCCTGCCCTACACTGGTGGAATCCGGCGTCGCCCCCCGTCATGTCGATTTACGGCCCTTCGTACTGTCGGGCAAGGATATTCGGATGGTGCCGGGTGGACTCACCCGGGTTGCGTTGAAGGAAGGTTCACTCGTCGTCAACTCATCCCAGGGTGGTGGCACCAAGGATACCTGGGTTTTGGAGGACTAAATCATGTTGTCACGCACCGCAGAAAACCTGTTCTGGATGGCTCGCCACATCGAGCGCGCCGAAAACACTGCCCGTATTCTGGATGTAGCACTGCGCTCTTCTTTGTTGCCGCTCGATATGGAAGGGGCCGAAGCTTATCTCTGGTACGCGCCTCTCAATATCACCGGCTGCGCCCATGGCTATGAGGCCAAGTATGGGCTGGCCAGGGCCGATGCCGTGACCCATTACATGGCGCTGGACCCGGATAATCCCTCGAGTATCTTCAGTTGCCTGCGTCAGGCGCGGGAGAATGCCCGCACGGTCCGCGGCGCGATCACTTCGGAAATGTGGGAGGTCATCAATTCCACCTGGCTGGAGATGAGCCGCCTCTCGCAAACGATGAGCGACGAGAGCTTTACCGAATTCTTCGAGTGGGTGAAGGAGCGCTCGCACCTGTTCCGCGGAGTAACCCTGGGCACCATCCTCAAGGACATTGCACTCAATTTCATCAGGCTCGGCACCTTTCTCGAGCGTGCCGACAATACGGCGCGTATCCTCGATGTGAAGTATCACATCCTGTTACCCAGCGTCGCCGATGTCGGTGGCGCAGCCGACTATTACCAATGGGGCTCATTGCTCAAGTCGGTGAGCGCGTTCGAGGCTTACCGTAAAACTTACCGGGACGTCATTTCACCTCTGCGCGTGGCGGAACTGTTCATATTGCGAGACGATATGCCGCGCTCCCTTCACGCCTGCATGAATGAAGTTGAAACCGCGTTGCTGACCATCGATGGGACTTCGGGGCGGGAAACCCGGCGTCTGGCGGGCGAGATACATGCCCAGCTGCATTTCGGTCGGATCGAGGATGTCTTTGCCTGTGGGCTGCATGAATATCTGACGGTTTTCCTAGGGAACACCGATCTGTTGGGGCGCGAAATCCGCAGTGCCTATCTGTCGCATGGGGACCCCGTGTCGCTGATGTCCATGCGGCAGGCGGCCTGAGGGCCCCTCCATCCTGTTTTTTCTGAAAAATCATGACTTATTGTGTAGCTTTAAAATTGAACTCCGGCATGGTGTTCGCCTCCGACTCACGCACCAATGCCGGGGTTGATCAGATTGCCTGCTTCAAGAAAATGCGCAGTTTCATCAATCCCGGTGAACGCGCCATCGTCATCTTGAGTTCCGGCAATCTGTCGATCACCCAGAATGCCATCAACCTGCTGGAGCAGCAGGGGCGTCATCCAGAGCAGCGAAATATCTGGAATGTCGAGTCGATGTTCGACGTGGCGCAGCTGCTGGGTGAATGTCTGCGCTCGGTTCGCGAGCATGATGGAGCCTTCCTGGCCCAGAGCAATGTAGATGCCGGTGCCAACTTCATTGTCGGCGGACAGATTCGCGGCGAGCGCATGCGCCTCTGTCTGGTTTATGCCGAGGGTAATTTCATCGAGGCGGGAGACGAAACCCCCTATTTCCAGATTGGCGAGACCAAATATGGCAAGCCGATTCTTGATCGGGTCATCAAGCCGGATACGCCTTTGAACGATGCCATCAAGTGCGTTCTGGTGTCGTTTGATTCCACCATGCGCAGTAATCTCTCGGTGGGTTTGCCCATCGACCTGGCCTGTTACGGCGAATCCAGCTTCTTCCTTGACCTCGAACAGCACATCACCCAGGACGATCCGTACTTCTCGCAAATCAGCAAGCGCTGGAGTGACGGACTGCGGGGCGTATTTGCCTCCCTGCCGAATCCGGACTGGCTGAGCGAGCCGGAAAGCCCAGTCGAACCTGGCAACCTCTTATGACGGTCAGCCTGAGGTTCACGCCATGACCATCCGTGTCGCGCTGCATCACAAATCGCACTATGTCTTCGATCGACCGGTGGTGGCTGCGCCGCACGAAATCCGCCTTCGGCCAGCTGCCCATGCCCGCACCCCGATATCAGGCTATTCACTGAAGATTCTCCCGGCGCAGCATTTCATTCACTGGCAGCAGGACGCCTACGGCAACTTCGTAGCGCGACTGACGTTTCCAGAGCCCACGCGGGAGATCGATATCACGGTCGATTTGCTGGCCGACATGACGGTCATCAATCCGTTTGATTTCTTCGTCGAGGAATGGGTCGAGCATTACCCCTTCACCTATCCCGAGCAAATGGCCTCGGAGTTGGCCCCCTTCCTTGAAATAGAGACGTCTGGCCCGCTATTTGAGTCCTGGCTGGCGGCATTCAGCCGGGACATTCCGGTCGGTATCACGACGACCAATCTGCTTGTACTGATCAACCAACGGGTCCAGCAAGCCGTCTCCTACCTGATTCGTCTGGAGCCCGGTGTTCAGAGCTGCGAGGAAACGCTGGCGAAGCGTTCCGGTTCCTGTCGTGACAGTGCCTGGCTGCTGGTGCAATTACTGCGGCACCTCGGCATTGCCGCCCGCTTCGTGTCCGGCTATCTGATCCAGTTGGTGGCTGATGAAAAGCCGCTGGAGGGTCCGGCCGGACCCACGGCGGATTTCACCGATCTGCATGCCTGGTGCGAAGCCTACATACCTGGTGCCGGTTGGGTCGGAATGGATGCGACTTCGGGCCTGCTAGCCGGGGAAGGGCATATCCCGCTGGCCGTTTCCGCCCTGCCGACCTCTGCTGCCCCCGTGATCGGCATGACCAGTTTCTGTGACGCCAGACTGGATGTGAGCATGACCGTCACGCGTCTGCACGAAGATCCCCGCGTGACCAAACCCTACTCCGAAGCTCAGTGGGGCGAGATACAGGCACTGGGTTGTCAAATAGACGAGGACCTGAAGGCAGGCGATGTCCGGCTGACGCAGGGCGGTGAGCCGACCTTTGTTTCTGCGGACAATATGGATGGCCCGGAGTGGAACATCGCCGCGCTGGGTGAGGAAAAGTGGGCGCTGGCCAACCGATTGATCCAGCGTCTGCAGCCCCTATTCGCACCCGGTGCCGTGCTCCATTTTGGTCAGGGCAAGTGGTACCCGGGAGAACCCCTGCCGCGCTGGGCCCTGAATCTGTTCTGGCGTGTCGACGGAACCCCGGTGTGGCGTGACAGCGCCTGTTTTGCAGTGACTCCGGACGAGGCGCTGTCATTGAACTCAGCCGAATCCTTTGGCCAGGCGCTCACGGCCCATCTGGGGCTGAATCCGGGCTACCTCATTGCCGCCTTCGAGGATCCCTGGCTGGCTTTGGACGAGGAGAGCCGATTGCCCGCCAACGTCGACCCGCATGCAGCCGATCTGGATCATCCCGCCGTTCGCCAGACACTCGCCCGACAATTGCGCCAGGGTCTGACTGCCGGGGTCGGTTATGTCCTTCCAATCAAGTCGATAGATACCGAGGCTCAGCCGCGCTGGAAATCCAGCCGCTGGCCACTGGTGCATGATCGTTTGTATGTGTTGCCCGGCGATTCGCCCATGGGGTTGCGTCTGCCCCTGAGCAGCCTGCCCTGGGTCGCCCCCGAAGATTTCGAACTCGAGTTGCCGCTCGATCCCTTCGAAGCCCGAGACTCGCTCGCGGAGGCGCCTCCTGCCAAGCACACAGGAAAACCCGATCCAATAGACGATGAACCCGACGCGCGGGAAGTCATCCACACTGCACTGGGGTTGGAGGTGCGTGAGGGAATTCTTTATGTCTTTCTGCCGCCGGTTACTCGTCTCGAAGCCTGGCTGGAACTGGTGTCCGCCATTGAGGCCTGTGCTACCGACCTGAAACAGCCGGTCCGGCTGGAGGGCTATGCGCCGCCGCGTGATCCCCGTCTGCTTTCGCTGTCGATCACGCCCGATCCGGGCGTGATCGAGGTCAACATTCATCCCTCCGAAAGTTGGGAAACACTGGAGCACCGCACGCGCGTTCTTTACGAGGAAGCGCGGCAAACCCGCCTGGCCACCGAGAAGTTCATGCTCGATGGACGCCACACCGGAACCGGCGGCGGCAACCACATCACGCTAGGTGGGGGCACGCCGGCAGACAGTCCGTTTCTCCGGCGACCCGATCTGCTCAAGAGTCTCATCACCTATTGGCAGCAGCACCCGTCACTGTCCTATCTGTTTTCCGGTCAGTTCATCGGTCCGACCAGTCAGGCACCACGCGTCGACGAGGCCCGTGACGACAATCTCTACGAGCTGGAGATTGCGTTCCAGCAAATCCAGTCGCGGCTGAAGCCCGGCAAGCAATCCGCCCAGCCCTGGCTGGTGGACAGGCTGTTGCGCAATCTGCTGATCGACATGACCGGCAATACCCACCGTGCCGAGTTCTGTATCGACAAGCTCTACTCGCCGGATTCCGCGACGGGGCGACTGGGCTTGCTGGAGTTGCGCGCCTTCGAGATGCCCCCGCATTATCAGATGAGTCTGGTTCAGGCCCTGCTGCTGCGGGCGCTGGTCGCCCGCTTCTGGAAGACGCCCTATGCCGGCAAACTGGTTTACTGGGACACCGCGCTCCATGACCGCTTCATGCTCCCGCACTTCATCGAGGTGGATATCCGCGACATCGTCCGTGACCTGCGGTCTGCGGGCTATGCCTTTGATGACGCCTGGTTTGCGCCTTTCCTGGAGTTCCGCTTCCCGCGTTATGGCAGCGTGGTCTACGAAGGCGTGAAGCTGGAATTACGCCAGGCCATCGAGCCTTGGCACGTGCTGGGCGAGGAAGTTAGCACGGGCGGCACGGCGCGCTATGTCGATTCCTCGGTAGAGCGTTTGCAAATCAAGATCAACGGCATGACCGGCAGCCGTCATCAGGTCATCTGCAATGGCCGCCTGCTGCCATTGCATCCAACCGGGGTCCCCGGCGAGTTTGTCGCTGCAGTCCGCTTCAAGGCTTGGGCGCCGCCTTCGGCTCTGCATCCCGCTATCGCTGTACATGCGCCCTTGGTGTTTGATCTGGTGGACAGCTGGAATGGCCGCGCCATCGGCGGTTGCACCTACCATGTCAGCCACCCCGGCGGTCGCAACTACGACACTTTCCCGGTCAATGCCAACGAAGCCGAAGCCCGCCGTCGGGCCCGGTTTTGGGAGCATGGCCATACCCCGGGCGCTCTGCGTGTGCGCGACGAACCGCCGAATCCCCGCTTTCCCCTGACCCTCGATCTCCGCTGGAAACCCCTTTAAATCAGGAAAATATCCATGTATTGCTCTACTGCCATGCCGCGCTTTGGTGACAAGAAAAACTCCGACTTTTTCGAGGAGTACCTGCCAAGGCTGCTGGAAGAACGCGATCGCTCCGGCCTGACCGAAATGATCGGCGGCATCGAGGCCATGATCATCAGCGTCGAGCCGGGCAACTCGGTGGAGTACATCGCCGAACTGGCGCTGATGACCCCGTACCAATACCTGGTCACCCTGGACAGCGAGAAACATCTCACGCATGTCTTGCGCATTGACATGAATTCGCCCGATATCCTGCTGCGTGAAACCAAGGATCCCAAACATATCGATATCTTTCGCAGCCTCAATGATCTCTACCCGGTCGGGTCACGGCGGCCACATAGCCGATATCTTGGTGAAATCCTGCTGACCTCGGATCGTCATCAAGTGGTTGCCTTGCAGCAGCAGCGTGAGTTCCGCTTCTTCCAGGTCGGCCAACTGGCCGAGCTGGATTTGCCACTCAATGTCAGCCTGTCCAAACCCTCGCCCTATACCCAAAATGTCGTCGGTTACATGGAGCGACCGGTGGACGGCATTCGTGTCTACCAGCATGGGGAATGCCTCATTCTCCCAGCGGCCCAGGCGGCCAATGACCGTGGCAAGGAGATGCAGGAGCGGTTGGGTATTAACGAACTTCTCTGCCCGGTGGACCACCTGGCGACGCGTGTTTACAGCCAGAATCGGGAGGCGGCGTTATTGGAATATCTTGGCCTGTCCAGCTACTACTACTGGGGCAGCTATGACATCAAGGATCAGAATTCATCGACCAACGTCACCAAAAGCATCCGTCAGGTGCCGGAATCCGTCAGCCCCGCCAAGGTCTTTACGGCCAATAATCATCCCTACTGCGTCAACCATCTCGATCATTTGCCCAGCCCGACCGAAACCTTCGTCCGTAACTATGGCCCGCGACTCCATCACATCGCGGTCGAGGTCAAGGATGGCCAGCGGGACGGTAAGGAATACATCGACATCGTCGTCGATGCCATCTCCGGCCAGGGCAAGGGCTTTCTGCTGGAAACGATCGGTTCCAGGAGCGAAGGTCTCAAGCAAATCTTTTCATCGGCCTCGGACTTCTCCTCGCTGATCATTGAATACGTCCAACGTTTCGGCGATTTCCAGGGCTTCTTCACCAAGGACAACGTGGCACAACTGACCTATGCGGCCGGCCAGGAAGAGGGGGTCAAGGAAGGGGGTTGAGGGTGAAGAAGTCCACGCCGGCTGCTTCCTTGATCTGGTTGCAAACCCGCTGTGAAATGGATTTCGAAGTGGAGGTGCCCACCCCCTTTATTTTGATGCTGAGACCACGGAGTAACGCTCAACAGTGGATTGGGCGAGAGTCTTACATCCTGAAGCCGAGTGTTCCGGTTTTTGAGTTCACTGACCGGTTCGGTAATCTGTGTCAGCGTCTGGTTGCGCCGCCGGGTCAATTCTCCGTGCGCACCAGCGCGGATATCCACGTAAGAAGAGATATCGATGGATTGCCCGGTGCGCCCTTTGACGAGGTGCAAACCCTTCCCGAGGAGGTGCTGAGCTATCTGTTACCTACCCGGTATTGCGAATCTGATCGGTTCATTGACATGAGTCAGGAAATCGTCATGGGTGTGAAGCCCGGATATGACCAGGTGGCCACCATCAATCAATGGTTGCACCACAATATCCGCTTCAACCCCAATTCGCCTCAATTCCAGCTGTCAGCGGTGGAGACCTATCAGGCGGGCGAGGGTGTCTGCCGGGAGCTTGCCCACCTTGGAATCTCTCTGTGTCGCGCCCTCTGTATTCCGGCGCGGATGGCGGTGGGCTATCTGTTGGGCCTGCAGCCCATGGATTTTCATGCCTGGTTTGAAGCCTATGTGGGCGGTCGCTGGTATACCTTCGATCCCACTCAGTCGGAGCCCCGCGGAGGCCGGGTGGTGGTGGCCTATGGCCACGATGCCGCCGATGTGGCGATCTACAATCAGTTTGGCCCGTCGGTTTATCCGAAGCACATGAGCGTTTCGGTCGAAGAATTACCAGAACCCATACTATAGCGTGCTCTTCGTTATAATCCAGAATTCGATAAATATTATTAAGAAATAGATGGTGAAAAATTGGTTAGATGCTGGAAATGGATAAATAAAATCCATGCGTTGACACCCTTCGATTTTTTGTTAAAATTTTAGAAGCGAGGGAATTTTAAATGCTCAAATAGTAAGAAGTTTTTTATGTCTTCAAGGTACAGTTTAATTCCACAGTAAGTTATCGGATTATATATGCGTTATATAATTTTTTATATTTCCCTCATTATATGGTCGCCGACATACGCCACAGGCCTTCTTGAAACGGCCTGCCAGAATGGTGTTTGTCCCGGTCTTGGCAGGTTGTTCTACCTGCCTGATGTAAACGCTATAAGCTCAAATACAGGAGGTCGTCAGTTTTTCAAGGTTGATCCATCTCTTACCCAAGACAAATGCGCTAAGCTCTCTTCACCAATTAATACATCCCTTGACCAGTTTACCCAGTATCAGGGCATGTCCTCATTTGTCAACTCAGTCAATTCAAGCAGCAACTTATCTGGAGATGTTAAGGTAGCGTCACTTTCAATGAAAGCTACAGCTGAGTTGGTAACAGGCTTTGAGTCTAAGGCGTCCAGCAGTGCTGGAACAATAGTATTTGATAGATCTTATCTGACTAGCGTTGTTGACCTTCAGGATATTGATCAATGCATGTCAGTTGAGAACATCGATCCAACAGTTCTTCAGGCCTTTGCTAGACTGCCATCTCTCTCGCTAAATTCTTTTATAGAAGATGGCAGCTGGAACCCATATATTGAGTTCCTAAAGAACCATGGGTCTCATATTATTACCCAAAGTACATTCGGTAGTCGTTTTCAAATATGGGAGAGCAACTCATCCTCTAGCAGCGAAACCCTAAAACTGCTTGAGGCAAAAGCCTGCGTTGAGCTTAATGGAACAAGCGGTGAAGACACACTTGCAATAGCAGGATGTAGTGCATATGACCAAAACACTCGTCAACAAGCAGCGTCTACTAGCAGTAATCAGTTTGTTGTGATTCGGGGCGGTGATGACGCCACTCGCAAAGCTCTACAGAATCATGTTACCTCTGCCAATATGGATGCCTTCATTAACAAGGCAGATGTCTCTGATCAGGCGGTAAGATGGGAGTATACACCTGTATGGAGGGTTTTTCAGAGAATTTATCAGCCATTATGCAGTCAAAATGGAAAGGATTCGCAGGATTGTGTAAATTACCAAAATGCAGTGAATCTTGAAGCGGCATATTCTGGTTTTATGGCGTGGAGCTGCACGAAACAAGATTCAAGTAACAATATCACTTATCAAGGAATGTATAACAGCGTACCTAGTGGGCAAGTAACTGGATACTGGTCCTGTAAGGTAGCTAAAGAAGGTTGTAATAACGATGATGACTGTCACTACCGCGCTGGTGTTACTTCAGGATGCTATGGTCCAAGTTGTTTTAAATCGGTCAATATTCCTGGAACTAACCAGAGCACCGTGAAGGTCCAGAGCGATGATGATAATCAAGGCACAGATGTTGGTGTAAATCAATCCTGCGAAGCCCATTTCTGGGGCTCTTATGCTAGCTGTAAGACAGGATGGAACGGTGGTGTTGTGGCCCATGACTTATGGAATCAGGCGGGAGCACTTAGCACATATGGCTCATATTTTAGCTCCTATTCATCGCCCACAGTTAGCCCATCGGCTTATACCGTCTCTTTACATATTGAAAGCTCTGATCTTCCCGGAAGCAAAAAAGCTAAGAAAAATCCGCTTGGGTCACAAAATTTTGCGATACGCAGCATCCCAGAAGGTATATTTTGTCCTGGAGCGGGTTGTGATGCCTTATTTTCCTCTGGCACTAACTTTCGTTTGGTTTGGATTGAAGAAAGGGGAGGCGCCAATTTCGTAAAATGGCAAGGTGATGCTTGTAATGGGTCACGCAATCGAGTCAAGAACTTAGCTGTTATCAAATCAATCCAAGACAAAGTTAATATTCATTATCCTAAAGGCGAAGAAATATTCATTTGTGACGCTAAGGCCAATGAGAATATGCTTATTGATGCTAACGTTAATTTAAGGTAGCTGCATATCAACTGAGAAATATTCTGGCCATTGTTTTAGTTAAATATATTAACTAACAGTGGTCAGAGTATAGATTTAGAACGACTTATTAAACCGGCCACTATTTGGTCTGCGCTGAACAACCCTGGCGGCGCATATTATTTCCCATCAGTACGCATTAGGCTTATGGACACCCTCATCTGTGCGTATTTGCACCTTTAGGGCCAATTCTCCCTAGAGGGATCTTGATGCTGGCAACTCAGCTTGCCTATTTTGTTGGCGGGCGAACGCGATTCACGTCCATGGCGGTGATGGCGGTCATGTTGACCAGTCGGCGAACAGTGGCTGATGGACTGACGATATGGATAGGCTTGGCGGCGCCGAGCAGCATCGGGCCGATGGTGACACCATCGCCCGACGCGGTTTTCAGCAGATTAAAGGAAATGTTGGCCGCGTCCAGGTTGGGCATCAGCAGCAGATTGGCTTCGCCCTGCAATCGCGAGTTGGGGAAGATGGCCTGGCGGACGGCTTCTGACAATGCAGCATCCCCGTGCATTTCGCCCTCGACTTCGAGATCCGGTGCGTATTGCTCGATCAGATGGAGCGCATGACGCATCTTTAATGCTGATGGGCTATCGCTGGAACCAAACGAGGAATGCGACACTAGCGCCGCCTTGGGTTGCAGTCCGAATTGCCGCACCTTTTCCGCCGCCAGCCAGGCCATTTCGGCAATCTGCTCCGCTGTCGGATCCTGCTGGACGCCGGTGTCGCAGATGAACAGCGTGCGTTTTGGCAGCATCAGCACGTTCAAGGCGTAATAATTCCGCACCCCGGTTCGGGCGCCGATGACCTGGTTGATGTAATGCAAATGCAATTCATGCGAGCCGAAGGTGCCGCAGATCAGGCCGTCCGCATCCCCCAGATGAATCATCATGGCACCAATCAATGTGGCCCGACGGCGCATTTCGATCCTGGCATATTGCGGCGAGACGCCGCAGCGCTGGGTGATCTTGAAATACTCCTCATGGTAGACGCGATAGCGCGGGTCGGATTGCGGGTTCACCAGTTCAAAGTCGACCCCGGGCTGGATGCGCAGCCCATGTTTCTCAATGCGGCGTTCGATTACCTCGGCGCGGCCGATGAGAATAGGCCGCGCCAGCCCTTCATCGACCACGATCTGCACGGCTCGTAACACCCGATCATCCTCGCCTTCGGCATACACGATCCGCGTGGGTGGGGCTGCCTTGGCCGCGCTAAACAGCGGGCGCATGATCAGTCCGGAGGAGTACACGTATTGCGAGAGGGATTCCCGATAAGCTTCGATGTCCGCCAGCGGATGACTGGCCACGCCCGAGTCCATGGCCGCCTGCGCCACGGCTGGGGCAATGACTGAAATGAGTCGCGGATCGAAGGGTTTTGGAATGAGATAGTCGGGGCCAAATTTCAAGTCGCGCTCCCCGTAGGCGGCGGCGACCACTTCCGATTGCTCAGCCTGGGCCAGGTCGGCAATGGCCGTTACCGCTGCGCGCTTCATCGCCTCGTTGATGGTGGTGGCGCCAACATCCAGCGCCCCCCGGAAAATGAACGGAAAGCAGAGGACATTGTTGACCTGATTGGGGTAGTCCGACCGGCCGGTGGCGACGATGGCATCGGGCCGGGCCGCCTTGGCCAGGTCCGGACGAATTTCCGGCTCCGGGTTGGCCAGCGCGAGAATCAGCGGGTTCTCGGCCATGATCTTGACCATGTCGGGCTTGAGGACGCCGCCCGCCGAAAGTCCCAGGAAAATATCCGCGCCATCGATCACCTCGGCCAGATTACGGGCCCCGGTCTTGCGGGCATAGCGCGCCTTGTCCTCATCAATTTCTTCCCGGCGTCCCGCGTAGACCACGCCGGCGATATCCGTTACCCAGATGTTCTCCTGCGGCAGGCCCAAGGAAACGAGTAGATCGAGGCAGGAAAGGGCGGCCGCGCCGGCGCCGGAGCTGACCAGTTTTACCTGGGCAAGATCCTTGCCCACGACCCGCAATCCGTTGAGGATCGCGGCGCTGACGATGATGGCGGTGCCATGCTGATCGTCATGGAAGACCGGGATATTCAGCCGTTCACGAAGTTTTCGCTCTACATAAAAGCACTCCGGTGCCTTGATGTCTTCCAGATTGATTCCACCGAAGGTCGGTTCCAGTGCGGCGATGATGTCGACCAGCCGGTCGGGATCCCGCTCATTGATTTCGATATCAAAACAATCAATGCCCGCAAATTTCTTGAACAGAACCGCCTTGCCTTCCATGACCGGCTTGGCGGCCAGCGGGCCGATGGCACCCAGACCCAAAACCGCGGTGCCATTCGTCACGACGCCAATCAGATTGCCACGGGAAGTCAGATGCCGCGCTTCGGTGGGATCGCGCACGATCTCCTCGCAAACCGCGGCCACCCCGGGGGAATAGGCCAGTGCCAGGTCGCGCTGATTGGTCAGGTCCTTTGTCGCCGCAATGGCGATTTTTCCGGCAGGCAACTCGCGGTGATAGTCGAGGGCGGCTTTTCTCAGCAATTCATCCATGGGCTGGTTTTGTTCGTGGCTTATCTTTATCGATGGGTGCTGGCACTGCCCATGGGTACGTCGCGTCGCTCAGGTCCGGTATACAGTTGCCGGGGCCGACCAATGCGGTGTTCCGGATCGCTGATCATCTCGTCCCAGTGGGCCACCCAACCAACAGTTCGACCCATCGCAAACATCGCGGTGAAAATGTTGGTGGGAATACCCAGAGCATGCAACACGATCCCGGAATAGAAATCCACATTGGGATACAGCCGTTTCTGAATGAAGTAATCATCCTCCAGGGCAATCCGCTCCAGTTCCATGGCGAGCTTGAATAGTCGGTGGTCCTGAAGATTCAATTCGTTAAGCACTTCATGGCAGGTGGTGCGCATCAGTTTGGCGCGGGGATCGTAGTTCTTGTAGACGCGATGACCGAAACCCATCAGACGGAAGGGGTCATTCTTGTCCTTTGCCTTGGCGATGAACTCGGGAATTCGCGAAACATCCCCGATCTGCTCCAGCATGTTCAGAACTGATTCATTGGCGCCGCCATGGGCAGCGCCCCACAGGCAGGCGATGCCGGCTGAAATGCAGGCATAAGGATTGGCCCCGCTGGAGCCCGCCAGTCGCACCGTCGAGGTCGAGGCATTCTGTTCATGGTCGGCATGCAAAATCAGGATGCGATCCAGCGCCCGGACCAGCACCGGATTGGCCTGGTACTCGTCGCAAGGCGTCGCATGCATCATGCGCAAAAAATTCTCCACATAGCCCAGCTTGTTCTGCGGGTACATGAACGGCATGCCCATGCTGTACTTGTGAGACATCGCCACAATGGTCGGCACTTTGGCGATCAGGCGAACCGCGCACAGTTGTCGGGCAGTCTTGGAGCGAATGTCCAGTGCATCGTGATAGAAGGCAGACAGGGCCCCGACCACACCGACCATGATCGCCATGGGATGGGCATCGCGGCGAAATCCCTTGAAAAAGTTATTGAGCTGATCATGCACCATGGTATGCATGGTGATGCTGTGTTCGAAGGCTGCAAGCTGTTCCGGAGTGGGCAGTTCGCCATTCAGAATGAGGTAGCACACCTCGAGGAAATGGCAGTGCTCCGCCAGCTGCTCGATGGGGTATCCACGGTAGAGCAAGATGCCTGCATCACCATCGATGAAGGTGATGGCCGAACGGCAGCTGGCAGTGGAGTTGAATCCCGGATCATAGGTAAACAGCCCGGTATTTTTGTAGAGGGCCTGAACATCGATGACATCGGGACCCTCGGTACCCGAATGGACGGGCAGTTCGCAGACCACTTTCTGATCTTCATTCAGGCTCAAAAGACGGGGTTGAGACATGGGGCCTCCGGCGTTAAGAATCAGGGTGCGTGGAAATGTACAGCAGGAAGCATGCCTGAAGCGGTGGGTGGGCGTTAGCCCGGGATATGACATCCCCTGGTGATGGCCGGGTGATTTGGCGGCCAGTATGGTTTCCGTTTTTGCGCAGAAGGTTCCAGAAACGTGCAGCGATCTTGGGGTACGGCAAGCTTTGAACTGTCAGCCGGGCGGAGTCAAGCCAGTTTGACCAATGACCGTCGCTGAGGCTAAGCCGAAATGTCTTGATTCAAACAGGAATCTCCCGGTGGCATTCAAAGTCTCCTCGCGGTTATCCCAGGCGAGCGCCGTTATCCAGCCGATAACTGCGGCCACGCCAGTTCACTTCACGTTTGAACCAGATCTGACCGTAAATGACGGGGGAAGCCAGCCAGATGATCAGCGAGGCCCAGGCGTACTTGAGCGGGATGCGGGTTCCGGCCATCCGATAGTTGAGATCGTTGATGGTCATGCCTACGGACAGGCTGAGAAATCCAGCGAGCAAGGCCAATGGCACTTGGCCATAGAGAAGGGCGAAAGCTGCGGAGATGAGCCCAATCCAGAAACCTGTCCCTGTCAGTGCGTGGGGTAGCTTGCAGGTCAGGAAGGGCAGTCCAGACATGGAGAAGGCAATCCAGCGAATCAGGATCTGGCCAAATTCTCCGGTGGTTGTGCCTTGCTGGACGATGGCGGCGGTTTTCGGCGACAGCTTGTTCCGGTAGCCAAATTGCTTCAGTCGCTTGCCCAAAAACATATCATCGACCAACTGTCCCTCGGCGGATTCCAGTCCCCCGATTGCGGTGATGGCCTCCCGCTTCAGCACCATCATGTGCCCCATGATGAAGGGCAACTCTCCGCCCATGGACTGGGCGGTCGCCAGAGCCGCCGGCTCGTAAAGGCCATTGACCATGACGGCATAGCCCACATCACCCAAGGTCAGGGCGGGTTCCCTTGACACCACGGTAGGAAAAGCCGCACCGGCCTGTTCATCCTCCATCAGCGTAGCGACCATCATGCGCAAGTCGGTTTCATCCTCGCGCATATCGGAGTCGATGAACGCCACCAGTTCATGGCGGGCCTCTCGAAGCCCCATGATCATGGCATTTAGTTTGCCTGTTCGATTTGACGGGGGATGACCGGAAAAGAGGATCCGAGCCCTGACTGCCGGATTTTTTTGGCAGGCTTCCGCAATCGCCTGCTCTACCAGCGGGCAGGCGGGTTCCTGAGCATCGTCCATTACAAACAGAATTTCCGCGTCACCCGGATAGGCGCCATGAAAAGCGGCCCTTAAATTTTCTTCGATTCCGGTATCCAGCCCCTTGATCGGCCGGATGACACTGACCGAAGGATACTGAGCCGGCTCCCGGGGAGCCGGCCGGTGCTGAAGGGCGCGCCGTTGCCAAAAATAGAAGCCCCACACCCAGGCGAGCAGAATGAATACGGCGGAGGTCAAGGCAAATTCAAAGGGCATGGTCAGGTAACCGAATTATCGTTGTTGCTAGGAGGCTGTTATGTGGCTTATCAAGCCGCTATTGGGTCACTGGCCTTTAAGAGCACTCAGGAAACGGCTAAAGAAATTGGCGCGGTTGCCATTCCTCTCTCTTGCATCCTTGAGCGCCTGTCCCAGTTCCTGCTTCAGTTTGATATCAGACAGTCGCTCATCCTCGCGGATAGGCGCCTTTTCGGCTCGCTCGAGATAGGTGAGGGCCTTGTCGAATTCGCCCTGCTCCAGCAAGAAATCGCCGTAGAAATAATTGGTGTCCACTTCATTTGGAAAATATTTGAGCGCCGTTTCCAGATATTGGCGGGCCAATTTGTTATCACCAAACGACAGCGGCCAGCCCGGCAGACGGTAGTAAAGATTGCCCAGCATCACATAGGCGCTGGCTTCCATGGCCAGGGGATCGAGTGCGATGGCTTGCTGCAGTACAGCGCGCGCGTCCCTCACCTTGCTCAGAGCCCCCAGTCCTCCATCACTTCCAGCCTGTGCACACAGCACGAGTGCCTCCATCAACAGCGGTTCTGCCGCCTGCGGAAAACGCTGGACCAGTTGCTGTGCCCGGCTCAGGAAGACCTCCAGTTTTGGTCCCTGCTGTTTTGCCGGCAATCCGTAGAACACTTCAGCCCACTCGTCCTTGAGTGGCTGGACGGCAGCCAGAGCGTGGGTATCGGAGGCTATCACGGGGGGGGTTGCCAGCGCAAGAGCCAGGACAACGCCGATCAGGCGGGACACAAACATGCTTGAATTGATGGGAGGCTAAAGGGAAACGGATTCTATGCGAGATGGCTAATTCGCGTCCATTAAGCTGCTCTGACGATTTCAGATCGGATGCTTGCAGTGGGTCTCCATATAAAATCGCACCCTTGTCACGCTCGTCCCAGATATTCAGTGACGTACGTCTTACACCGATACAGAACAAGCTCGAAATCAAAGCGATGCCTATGAAAGTCTTTACCGCCGGCGATCTTGACGGTTTCTTTGGTCTCTTTGTCGACAACCTGTTGCAGATCCTGCTGATTGCGTTGTTGGGCACGAGTCTTTGCGGGTTTTCACCCGAGATGGTTGCCCAACGCATCCTGCCCGGCGTGGCCCTGTCGGTCGTGTTCGGCAATCTCTTCTATGCCTGGCAAGCTAGGCAGTTGGCGGCCCGGACTGGGCGCAGCGATGTTACCGCGCTGCCTTATGGCATCAATACTGTCAGTCTGATGGCCTTCATTTTTCTCATCATGGCACCGGTCTACCGCCAGACCGGCGACAGCAATCTGGCGTGGCGTGTCGGGCTGTTCGCCTGTTTTCTGAATGCTGTCATGGAACTGCTGGGCGCATTCGGGGCCGACTGGTTGCGGCGCCACACCCCGCGGGCGGCATTGCTTTCTGCGCTGGCGGGCATTGCCCTGACCTTTATCTCGATGGGTTTTGCCTTTCAGATCTTTGCCTCCCCGCTCGTCGCCTTATTGCCAATGATGTTGCTGATGACGGTCTATGCAGGCCGCATCACCCTGCCGCTGGGATTGCCCGGTGGGCTGGTGGCCGTATTGCTGGGTGTGGTGCTGGCGCTGATCGGGCGCTCTTCCGGCTGGCTGGCCGAGCCCGTAGCGCATCAGCCCGTCGCTTTTGGCCTGCACGGCCCGCAGTGGTCGGTCGACGTGATGGTCGAGCTGATTGATTCGCCTCTGGGCTGGCAATATCTGGCGGTCATTCTGCCTATGGGCTTCCTGAATATCATCGGATCATTGCAGAATCTGGAGAGCGCTGAAGCGGCTGGTGATCGCTATGAGACCCGGTCCTCGTTGCTGGCTAATGGGCTGGGGTCACTGATAGCTGCTTCGTTTGGCAGTGCCTTTCCGACCACCATTTACATTGGACATCCCGCCTGGAAGCAGATGGGCGCCGGGTTGGGTTATTCGCTGCTGAATGCGCTGGTCATGGCATTGTTGTGTTTCACCGGCCTTTATGTCGCCGTGGTCAACTGGGTGCCGATGGAGGCGACACTGGGCATTCTGGTGTGGATAGGGCTGATCATCACAGCACAGGCCTTTCGTGAGACGCCGCCGCATCATGCGTTGGCGGTCAGTATCGGCTTGATCCCGTCACTCGCGGCCTGGGGCCTGTTGCTGATCGAATCCACCTTGCGGACGGCCGGCAGCAGCTTGTTTGCCAGCGCGGGGCAGTTTGGCAGCGATCTTCATATCCACGGGCTGATTGCACTCAGTCAGGGTTTCGTATTCACCGCCAGCCTGCTGGCCGCGATACTGGCGCATGTGCTGGATCGCCGCTTTGATAAGGCGGCGGGTTGGGCGATGGCGGCATCGGCACTCGCCTTTCTGGGAGTCATTCATGCCTACCATCTAAGTGAGGCGGGCGTGCAGAATCATTTCGGCTGGAATGCCGCCCCCGATTTTGCCTTGGTCTATGCCCTCACGGCGGTCATGTTATGGGGTGTTCATTTCCACGAAAGCCAAAAGTTGATGCGTTCCCGCTGACATAGTTGGAGCTTTTTTTTCACCCTCCGTAAGCATGCTACGATGCGATGTCAACCATTTCGGGTGGCTATGTTTTGGGCGCACTCACCAAAGGAATTTCCAAGAATGCCATCACTTACTCGCGTCTCTGCCATAGCTTTTGCGGCCGCTGTCTCAACTTTCATGGCGGTTATATTCATTGCCCCCTCCCTGGCAGGGGATTTTTATGAGGTCAGCAGTAGCCAAGCGACAGCGGGGGCCTTCTCAGCGACCGGACTGATGACGTCGCCCCGATCGCTTCACACAGCGAACTTGCTCACCGATGGGCGAGTGCTTCTGGCGGGTGGTGTTGGTGCTGGAGGGTCCTCATCGACTACGCTCGCTTCAGCCGAACTCTACGATCCGATCACAAGGACATTTGGCGCGACCAGCGCCATGCCGACCCCGCGATTGGGTGCCGCCTCTGTGCGGCTCAATGACGGCCGGGTGTTCATGGCGGGCGGAGAAGATGCGTCGAAGACCTCCGTCGCGTCGGTAGAGCTCTATAACCCGGTAGCCGGGACCTGGACATTGACCAGCCCCATGAAGGCTGATCGCGTCAACCCCACGGCCACCCTTTTGGGGAACGGCCAGTATTGGTCGTGGGTGGTTATCAAGGCAACAGTGATTGCTGTGCTCTAGCCAGCGCCGAATTGTACGACCCTAAGACTGGCACTTTCTCTGATACCGGGTCCATGGCAACTGCGCGTCGCAATCACACCGCGACCCTACTTGAAGACGGGAAGGTCTTGATTGCGGGAGGTTACGACGGCAGCTACCTTGACGCGCCTGAACTTTATGACCCGGCCACGGGGACCTTCAGTGTCAAGGGTTCCATGGGTACTTCCCGCCGCTATCCAACGGCAACGCTCCTCCTGAACGGCGATGTGCTAATTGCTGGCGGCAGCGACGGCACCACTGCGGTGGCTTCGGCTGAATTATATGAAGCCTCTGGCGATGGGCCTGTCAAGATCTCTACCGTGGCGGTTTCTAATCCCGGAAATGCAGTTGATACAGCCACCCAGGTCGGTGCGGTTGATCATGAGTTCCGCATGGGCCAATTTGATATTACGATCGGCCAATACACTGCGTTCCTCAATGCGGTGGGTCAGTCTGACCCTCACGGTCTGTATAACCCCAAGATGGCCACCGATCTTCAGGTGGCGGGGATTGCCAGGACCGGCTCGGCAGGAAAGTTCAGATATAGCGTGATCCCACCCAGCGGCCCCATCCAGGTTTCTGCCGCGACACCCGATCAGCGACCGATCACCTACGTCAGCTGGTTCGACGCGGCGCGTTTTGCCAACTGGATGACAAACGGTCAGCCCTCAGGACGCCAGACAAGAAGAACGACGGAAAACGGAGCCTACAACCTTCTGAGTACCAAGGCAAAGCGTGGGCTCGCTGTTCCCAAAAATACGGTCAATCCCAATACGGGTTCACCACCGATCTATTTTTTGCCTACGGAAAACGAGTGGTACAAGGCCGCTTACTACAATCCCGCATTGAACAATAACGCGGGAGGTTACACGCTCTATTCGACCAACAGCAACAGTGCGCCCACAAATACACCCGGGAGCTCGGTAAATGCCGCAAACCTCCTTTATCAAGGTAAATTTGCCATCACGCAGCAAATCAGTTTGGACAGTCAGCAAAACTATTCAACGGACGTGGGCAGCTTCACTCATAGCAAAGGTCCCTATGGTACCTACGACATGAATGGGAGCATCTGGGAGATGATTGATCCCGCCACGCAAAGCAGCCCATCGATCATTCTTAGGGGGGGCGGATGGACGTCCTATTTCACCTACCTACAGTCCAGTTATCGTATTGGTGGAAATCCGGCGGCATCCGGCCTCAATGGCGGACTTCGCTTGATCAGCGAGGCAAAGAATCCGGCTGCCATGACTTACGAGCTGGTCAAGGTGGGCCATCCTGGGAATCGTAAGGACAAGACCGGATTTGGTGCGGTCAACAAGACGTTTTGGATTGGGAAATACGAAGTCACTATTGGCGAGTACTGCGCATTTCTGAATGCCGTTGCAAAAACTGACCCTTATGGACTTTATGATCCGGCCATGACCAATGTACTGAATAGTGCGGGGGTCCAGCGAAGTGGATCTTCCGGAAATTACACCTATGCGCCGATGAACAACGCGGGTGATAGTTCAAGACGCCCCATTTCCTTCATCAGCTGGTTCGATGCAGCCCGGTATGCCAACTGGATGTCTAATGGCCAGCCCATCGGCACTCAGGACTCAACCACAACAGAGGACGGTGCCTATCGACTGCAAGGGGTTACGCAGGGCGCAACGGTCGTGCGGAACCCAATCAATCCAAATACCGGGGCCGCGCCCATGTTCTTCATGCCCACCGAAGACCAATGGTACAAAGCCGCCTACTTCAGTCAGAAGCTCAATTCCGGGCGGGGCGGATACTACCTGTATGCCACCCGAAGCAACCGAGCGCCGGGCAACCGGGTGGGTGATGAGTTCAACATGGCGAACTACATAGACGACTATTCCGGCAGCTACTTTTACTGTGTTTCTCAAGCACGCTTCATCGATCCAAGCCAGAACTACCTGACGGACGTCGGCGCCTACTCTGGGAGCTCCAGTTTCTATCGGACCTATGATCAAAACGGTCTGCTCTATCAATGGAATGATTTGGACGGCACGGCAGGGCCATCTAGAGGCCTTAGGGGAGGGTTCTATTTTGCGGGGCCCGGAGCGGCTCAGAGTTTGAGCTTCAACCAGGCTTCACCCAAGCGCGAGGCGGGCGATACAACCATACGGCTGGCCGCGCCTATGTGAGGTCGTCGCGTCAAGTTCTGATGACGACGTAAAGCGACCCGGTCGCAACTCATTACAAAATCAAAAAGTGCAGCAATGAATATAAGATCGATGGCAACTTTCGCCAGATCATCCCTGCCGTTCGCTCTGGCCGGGCTGGTCCTGTCTGTTATGCCTTGGGGACAGGTTGCAATTGCCGGCGACTTAGACTGGGTAGGTCTCAACCGGGATTTCGATGCCCAGCGTTATGTTGAGCTGGATCAGATCAACAAGAGCAATCTGAAGAATCTCAAGCCTGTTTGTGAGGCCCGTTTGAATGAGCCGGCTTGGTTTGGCAGCGGGATCGTCAAGGTGGATCGAACCTTGTACGTCACCACCCTGAGGGCGACCTACGCGATCGATGCCGTGACTTGCAAGCCCTTGTGGCGCTCGCTGGTGGAGTTCAAATATACCGTCGCCAGCTATTACGCCACGCGGGGCGTGGGTTATGCCAAGGGCGTCGTCTATCGCGGCACCAACGATGGACAGTTGATAGCGTTGGAAGCGAAGACGGGCAAGCTGATCTGGGCGGTACAGGCGGCCGATTCCAGTCAGCGGGAATCGCTGGTGGCCGCTCCCGTGGTTTGGAATGACAAGCTGTTCATCGGCGTCGCCACCAGCGACAAGGGTATCAATGGTCGCTTGCTGGCGCTGGATGCGATATCCGGAAAGGAAATCTGGCAGTTCAAGACCGTGCAGATGAACAATGAACAGGGTGGCGGATTCTGGACCACCGTCAGTCTCGATACGGCGACCGGGGAGGTGATTGCTCCGGTCTCGAATCCGACACCGATTTTTTACCCGGAAGCCAGACCCGGGGATAACGTCTACACCAACTCCGTCATCAGCGTCGATGCCGCCACAGGCAAACTAAACTGGTTCTATCAGGCGGTTCCTCATGACGAACACGATTGGGATCTTTCCGCCGCGCCAACACTTTATCGATCAGGCGCAGGGTCGTCGATGCTGGCGGTCACCGGCAAAAGCGGCCGGGTTTATGGCTACGATCGGACCACGCAGGGCCCCGTGTTTGATGTCCCAGCCACGACCATGGCCCATGATCAGGAGCCGCTGGATTCGAACTGGAAGTGGGTCTGCCCCGGTGCCGGGGCGCAATACAACGGCACTGCCTATGACCCGCGGACAGGATTGATCTTCGTCGGCATGGTCGATTGGTGTCGTTATTTCAAATCGACCCCGCCCACCAGTGATACGGATTATGCCGGCGGCTCGACCACGCCCGACTACAGTGCGTTACCGGAGGGCCGGATCACGGGGCTCAACGCCAGCTCTGGCCAGACACTTTGGCGGTTTCAGAATGATGCCCCGGTGATAGCCGGCCTGGTCACCACAAAATCCGGCCTGCTGTTTGGGGGGGATGTGAAAGGCCGCCTGCTTGTATTCGATGCCGCCACCGGGGCATTGCAGCAAAGGCAGACATTGGGCGGTGCCATGAACAATGGCCTGATCAGTTATTCCGTGGGTGACAAACAGTACCTGGCCGCCGCCGTGGGGGGATCATCCATCACCACCGATGGCGTGGCTGGGCCCTTGCGGGTGACGGTTCTCGGTTTGACTCAGCGCAAAAAGCCGGAGATCACAACGTTCCCCCGCATCAGTCAGTCCGCGGGTTTTGCCTCAGCGCCCAAAGCCCTGTTCATGACCGTGTGCAGCAACTGCCATGGTCAATCAGGCACCGGGGCCTTGTATCCGTCGATCTTGCGCCATAGCCATCTGGCCGATCCCAGGCGACTGGAGAAATTTCTCGCCAGCGTGCCTGACCCGATGCCGAAGCTCTATCCCGGCCTGCTGAATCAGTCGGATGTACGATTAATCGCGAATTATCTGAGAACCGAGATCTTCAAGTGCGGGCAGTCAGGTGGACAAGACTGCAAACCCTATGGCCGTCCGGTGACCGGAGGAACCTATGAGTGGCGGAAAATCTACTCCGTGCTGACGGACCCCCGCTGCCAGAATTGTCACACGGCGAGTGACCCTACCAGTCCCGCCACCAATGACTACCCGCGTCAGACCGATGACCGTCGCCCGCATCTGTTCGGCATCAGCCGGGGCGAAGATGACAAGGGTCTGTTGAATGGGCGGTGCGATACCTGCCATGGCAAAAGCAACAATCCACAAACGGGGGCGCCGGGCGTAGAGGAGGATGGCCAGAGTGGCTGGTTTCTCGCGCCCACCAATATGGCCATGGAAATCTCCCCGGGAACGCCCATGCCGGGTGCCATTCTTTGTTCGAAGCTCAAGAATCCGGACACCAATGGGGGCTTCACGCTGGAGGGTCTGCTGAAGCATCTGGATACCGATGTGCGCGTCAATTGGGCCTGGTCGCCCGGCTTGAATTCACGCGGGGTTGAACGGACCCAGCCGCCCATCAGTCATGAAAAATTTGTGCGGACATTTGCCCGCTGGATCGAAAAGGGCGCTCCGTGTCCGAAATCGGCAGATTAGGCTGATACCTGGCATGCAAAGTAAAGTCAGATACGCTGCTGGCTTTGGCTCCGCTCAGCGAGCGTCAGTGATCTTCAGGGCGTTGAGGACCCTGGCAGCAAAAGGAAAAAATTTCCCCTTTGAGGTTATTTATGCGGTTGGTTGCGGGTTTGATGGTGTGGTGGGTGATCGGATCGGCGGGCGCGGCCGAATGGAAGCAATTCAAGATCATTGAAGAAGGGGTCGGAGACGGCAAGGCGACCTATTACATCAAGGCCGATGATCAGGAGCAAACCGAGGTCGGTTTCAGGGTGTGGTACGTGGTTTCGTATGCAAAAAAGCAACAGGGCGATGCCGGCGCAAATTATCAATCCGCCAAGGTCAGGGAAGAATTTGACTGCAGACAAAAGCGCAGACAGCAAATTTACTGGATCGCCTACAAGGCCGCCATGGCCGGTGGCGGCATTGCCGGGTCCGAAGCGCCTCGGGCTTGGGAGCCTGTTCCCGCTGGCTCCACTGCAGAAAAACGCATGAACTTCGTCTGCGGCGGGGGAAAGTGAAGAGTCTGGGAAAAAGCCGGGACCGGGCTCAATAGGGCGGGTTGCTGGGGAAGTTCCACTCCGAGCCTTGGCCGCATTGATCGGTCAGACAGCCGGTGCCGGCTTCGGCCGCTTCTCTTAGCAGCCCCGCGTTGATATCCGCCTGCTGGATGGACTGTTCGGCGCGATCCGCCTTGGCATATTCCGCCAGCGTGTCGTTTATCAATTCCCGCCAGGTGCCGGCCATCTCGGGATGCCGGGCTAGGTAGGCGCTGGATTCCACCTCCAGCTCGCAGCGTGCTCGCCGCTCGTAATTGCCGAGGCCGCGCGGCAGAGTCCGGCAGTCGGCAATCGCCGACTGAGTCTGCGGGTTCACATGGGGGGTGGCGCTGCATCCCAGCATGGCCGCACTGATGATGATGGCTGTGAGGGCGTTTTTCATGGGGCTCAGGTTCTGGTGGAGCCGTCCCTGACGGCTCCGGTGATGGGTCGTGGACTCGAAGCCCGCATTGGCAGAAACATCTTCTGCAAGAGGCTATTCTCCCAGTGCCTTGGCTACAGCCTGCTGAAATATCTTCTCTTCGGGCTTGATCTCGGTCCATTCCTCAAAGATCTGCATGGCCAACTGCACCAGCATTTCGACGCCGTCAACGATGGGGCAGCCCTTTTCCTGGGCCGCCTTCAAAAAGGGCGTGATTCTGGGGTTGGTGATGACATCCACCACGGTGGTTTCAGGGCTGATGGTTTCCCAATTGACCGGGACTGGTTCCATTTCCGGTGCGCAACCAAGATGGGTGGCATTCATCAATATTTGGGTACCTGCCGGTACCTGGACTTCTCCCACCCATGGCTGCCAGTCACAGGGCACGCCCGCGGCGCGGGTCACCGTTTGTGCCACTTCAACACCCTGTGCTTCACGGCGGGTGATGAGGGTCAGATGCGAGGCGCCGGCCCAGGCGAGTTCCACCGCCATCGCCCGACCCGCTCCGCCGGCCCCCAGCATGACAACGCGCTTGCCCTTGATTTCTGTGACCTTCCGGATGGCTTTCACCACACCCTTGCCGTCATTGTTATGACCGATCAAACGACTTTCCCTGATCGTCATGTAGTTGGCGGCGCCAATGGCTTTCACGTCCGCGTCCACCTCGTCCAGAAACGGAATCGATGCCACCTTCCACGGCACGGTGATACAGGCGCCGGCAAAGCCCAGGGCGCGTATGCCGCCGATGGCCGCACCCACCTGAGCCTCCGTGGCCACATCGCTTTTCCAGAATTGCCAATGCAGGCCATAGTGGGCAAAAACCGCATCGAACATCTGGTCGATAGGATTCTCGGCGACCGGGTGGCCGATCATGGTGGTCAACTGTTTCTGCGGGGGCAGTGCAAGTGTAGACATGGCATTCCTTGTTGGGGTGAATGAGTCGATAATCCTAAATCATATCGATGGGATGTTCTGCTTGGACCCCTGTGTTAGCGCCTTAAGGCGTCCAGGCAAAGCCCAGGAATCCGGTGAAACCCGGCGTGGGGGCGGTGGTTCCGGCGGCCAGGTTGGTAAACAACGAAACATGGTCATTGACCGTCCAGATGCCGCCAACGCCGATGGCGTGCTGGCTGTCGTTTCCACCCAAGGACACGGTTTGCTGGATGATTTCTTCCGCTTGGCAAGCGCCGGATTTTGGGCAAACGGTGACTGTTTTTTCACTCACCCGTCCTACCCGCGGCAAGTTGGCGGCGTTGTAGTAGCCGTTCACAAAGACATCAACATCCTCGACCACCTCCCGCTGGATGGCCCAGGAGAACGTGAAATCCCAAAACGACTCGCGGGTGTTGTTGGGATTTTCAAAGCGCGCCGCGCCCAGGTTGTACTCGATCTGAAATTCCCAGGGCAGGCCCTGATCAAAGTTCATGCTGAAGGACGGTTCGGTGCCGCTCTGAAACGCGGATGACCCAAGCAGATCGGTTTGCACCATGACTTCCAGCCCAGCCGCTGGCAGGTAGTAGTCCTCGAATTCATCCCAGAGATGAAGCTTGGTATCGAAGGTCAGCGGGCTGAATCCGGTGGCGGGCTGGGGATCGCCCTGTACGCTGAAACCTTGGGAATACAGCCGCAACTCAATCCAGTCGAACAATCCATAGCGCAGCAGATACTCAAAGTTGTACTGGGATGCCAGCGTGCTGCTGCTGGTGGTGTAGGCCACCGGGGTCGACTCCAGATAAAACCCGCCCTGCGGCAAGGTGAAAGCGCTGTTGGGAAAGTTGGCCAGGTCAGACCCCGGCGCTCGGATATCCAACGGTTTCTCGCTTTTTTCCTTCGTGTCATCAAAGGCGAATGCGTTCTGCCAAAGGGCCAGCAGGCCCAGAAGGATCGCCCTTGAGGGAAGTGAGATCACCGCAGCCGCAGTGACAATGTCGCGGTGACGGAATTTTCCCGGGCCGAAATCAACGTGACGAGGCGAAAGATCACGGCCGAATCAGTCATCGGTTTCGCCGACCTCAAACACGTCATCGTCTTCGCCCACATGGGACCGCGCCAGCCGGATTCCCTCGGCGGCATCGCGCAGGGCGCGTTCAATCCGGGCCAGGTCTGCGTCCGTTCTGCCCAACTTGCCGCCGGTAATATGTTCGAGCTTTTCAAGGGCAGTCTTGCCGCCGATCAGGCTTTCCATCAATCGGGTGTCCGGGTCCTTAAGCGTCATTCCACGAGTCTCCAGTCATAAGTTGAGTATCAAAATTGTCGGTCAGTTTGCATCGGTTAGATAATGACCGGCAAATCCATCATCATGCAAGGCCGGCCGTTGGCTTTCGGCGCCATGCACCTACCGCACCCTTTACCCGACATGTTCGAACAAGCCTTCAAGAATATTGACGACGTCCTCTGGAAGGAGGCGGGCTGTACCACCGAGCTGGATTACACCGAGCAAACCTCCTGGCTGCTGTTTCTGAAATACCTCGACGGTCTGGAACAGGATCGGGCCATGGAAGCCGAGCTGGAAGGCCGATCCTACAAATATCTGCTGGATGAACCCTACCGATGGGAAAGCTGGGCCGCGCCGAAAGGAGCGGATGGCCGGCTCGACCACAATCAGGCCATGACCGGCGATGACCTGGTCGAATTTGTTGATCGCCAGCTCTTTCCCTACCTCCGCGAATTTCGTCTCTGGGCCACGGGCCCGAACACGCTCGAATACAAGGTTGGTGAAATTTTCAGCGAGATCAAAAACAAGATTCACTCCGGCTACAACCTGCGCGAGATCATCGATCACATCGACGAACTGCGCTTCCGCTCACAGACCGAAAAGCACGAGCTGTCCCATCTGTACGAAGCCAAGATCAAGAACATGGGCAACGCGGGCCGCAACGGCGGCGAGTATTACACCCCGCGCCCGCTCATCCGGGCGATGGTCCGCGTAGTTCAGCCCCGAATCGGCGAGCGGATTTATGACGGAGCGGTGGGGTCGGCCGGATTTTTATGCGAAGCGTTTGACTACCTGAAGTCGCGGCCGAGTCTGACCACGGCCGACCTGAAGACGTTGCAGGAGCAGACCTTTTTCGGCAAGGAGAAGAAATCCCTCGCCTATGTCATCGCCATCATGAACATGATCCTGCATGGCATCGAAGCGCCCAACATTCAGCACACCAATACGCTGGCCGAGAACCTGGCCGATATCCAGGAAAAGGACCGCATGGATGTCATCCTCGCCAATCCGCCCTTCGGCGGCAAGGAGCGCAAGGAAGTGCAGCAGAACTTCCCGATCCGCACCGGCGAGACCGCGTTTCTGTTCCTGCAGCACTTCATCAAGAAGCTCAAGGCCGGTGGCCGAGCCGGTGTGGTCATCAAGAATACCTTCCTCTCGAACACAGATAACGCCTCGGTGTCCTTGCGCAAGCTACTGCTGGAAAGCTGCAACCTGCACACGGTCCTCGACTGCCCCGGCGGCACGTTTCAGGGCGCCGGCGTCAAGACCGTCGTGCTGTTCTTTGAAAAAGGCAGTCCCACCCGGACGGTCTGGTACTACCAGCTCACTCCTTCGACAAGCTCAGGGCAGGCCCGGAATCTGGGCAAGACCAACCCCCTCAACGACGCAGACCTCGCCGAGTTTGTCGAGCTGCAAAAGACCTTTGCCGACTCACCCAAAAGCTGGAGCCTGGGTGTTTGTTCCCTGAGCGGAGCCGAAGGGTACGATTTGTCGGTGAAGAACCCGAATGGCGGCGAGGAAGTCATCCACCGCAGCCCGCAGGCCATCCTGAACGAGATCGCCGCGCTGGATGCAGAGGCGGCCGCCGTTTTAGGCACCATCGCACACCTGCTGAAAGCCGATAGGGGGAATGTGCCGTGACCCAGGACATTCGCTGGAAGCAACGCTTCGATAACTACAGCAAGGCCTTTCTTGAATTCAAGGAAGGCATCGACCTCGCCCATGAGCGGCCACTCTCCAAGCTTGAAAAACAAGGCGTCATTCAGGGGTTTGAATACACCCATGAACTGGCCTGGAATGTTCTCAAGGATTACTTGGAGTATCAGGGAATTGTGGGTTTGATCGGTTCCAGGGATACAACGCGCGAAGCCTTCAAGCGCGGCCTTATTGGCGACGGCGAGACCTGGATGGAAATGATCAAGTCACGGAATCTGACGTCCCATGCCTACGATCAGGCCACGGTGGAAAAAATCCTTGCGGCGATCCTGTCCCGTTATTGTGCCGAATTCCAGAAACTGCACGGCGAATTTGCCGGCCGCCAGCAGCAGGAATCCTGATGGAATTCGGGCTCTCGGATAAAACCTGCACCACCGTCCGTCAGATTCTCGCGGCGTATCCGCAGATCGAAAAGGCCGTGCTCTTCGGCTCGCGCGCCAAGGGCAGCTACAAGAACGGCTCGGACATTGACCTCACCTTGTACGGCCCGGCGCTGGATCATCGGCTGCTGATGGCGGTGGGTTCTGCGCTGGACGACTCGGATATTCCCTACACCGTCGATTTATCGGTGTTTGAACAAATTGAAAACTCGGCCTTGCGTGAGCATATCGAGCGGGTGGGGGTGGTTTTTTATGAGTGTGGGGTAATGGCAAAGAACGGGGCAGTGCTATGAGCAACCAGACTCCTGCATCGCTCCCGTCGAAGGGCAATTTTTAGAAGTCCCCTCATGTCTTTCTGGGTCTACATCCTCCGCTGTGCCGACAACAGCTACTACACCGGCCACACCGATAACCTCGAAAAACGTATCGGCGAACATGAAACAGGCGCCATCCCCAGTTGCTATACCTTCAGTCGCCGTCCCCTGGAGCTGGTGTTTTCCCAGAACTGCGCCACACGCGAAGAAGCCCTCGCTGCCGAACGGCAGATCAAAGGCTGGAGCAGAAAAAAGAAGGAAGCCATGATGCGAGCTGACTGGGCAGAGGTGTCGCGCCTTGCTAAACAGCGAACCCGCTGTGCCACGGCAAATTCCGAGTTGGTCGAGGAGTATATTGTCCCCAGCCCAACCCCAACCGTTCGCCCTGAGCGCGTCGAAGGGCGGAACGTGGCAGAGGGCAGGCCTTCAGAACAAAACGGCGATCAATTCATGCCGACTCAAGCTGTCCGGGCCGTTCCCGTTCATCCTTCGACGAGCTCAGGACGAACGGAAGGTGGGGTGGAAAAATGAATGCTGTATGGCAGATGCAGATTCTGAGTAAGGTCGGTGCCTTTCTGACAGGCGGCACTCCACTGGAAGACAATCCGGCCTATCCTGACGCAATCCCAGCCACACATTCTGGGCCAAGAGCTTTGCAAATTACCCAAGAGCTTGATGCACGAAATAAACCCAGCCTCATCACGCCAAACCCCACGAGGCCCGAACCCACCCCAACCGTTCGCCCTGAGCGCGTCGAAGGGCGGAACGTGGCAGAGGGCAGGCCTTCAGGAGATCACGGCGATCAATCCACGCCAAGTCAAGCTGTCCGGGCCGTTCCCGTTTATCCTTCGACGTGCTCAGGACGAACGGAAGGTGGGGTGGAAAAATGAATGCTGTATGGCAGACGAAGATTCTGGGCGAGGTCGGTGAGTTCCTGACAGGCCACACTCCACCGAAAGATAATCTGGCCTACCCTGAAGCAATCACAACCACACATTCTGGGCCAAGAGCTTTGC
This sequence comes from Methylococcaceae bacterium, assembly GCA_044237765.1. GTDB lineage: Bacteria > Pseudomonadota > Gammaproteobacteria > Methylococcales > Methylococcaceae > UBA6136. The sequence continues at coordinate 118,949 of JBIIEQ010000001.1, forward strand.
AAATTACCCAAGAGCTTGATGCACGAAATAAACCCAGCCTCATCACGCCGAACCCCACAAAGCCCGAATCCACCCCAACCGTTCGCCCTGAGCGCGTCGAAGGGCGGAACGTGGCAGAGGGCAGGCCTTCAGGAGATCACGGCGATCAATCCACGCAAAGTCAAGCTGTCCGGGCCGTTCCCGTTCATCCTTCGATCATTCGACAGGCTCATGATTCAGAACGAACGGAAGATGAGGTGGCAAGGTGAAGGCGGGTTGGCAGATGAGAACCTTGGGCGAAGCTTGCGATGTTGTAGGCGGGAGAACTCCATCACAGGACAATTCGGCCTATCCTGAAGCAATCACAACCACACATTCTGGGCCAAGAGCTTTGCAAATTACCCAAGAGCTTGATGCAAGAAATAAACCCAGCCTCATCACGCCGAACCCCACAAAGCCCAAAGCTACCCCAACCGTTCGCCCTGAGCACGTCGAAGGGCGGAACGTGGCGGAGGGCAGGCTTTCAGAACAAAACGGCGATCAATCCACGCCAACTCAAGCTGTCCGGGCCGTTCCCGTTCATCCTTCGACGCGCTCAGGACGAACGGACTGGAGGGGGTGATGAATAAAGCTAGCTGGCCAATGAAATCGCTCGGCGAAGTTCTGCAAAAAACTGAGACGGTTAATCCGCACCAATCGCCGGAAGTTGAGTTTGAGTACATCGACGTTTCGAGCGTTTCAAATGTGACATTTCAGATTGAGTCAACACAATGCATCAAGGGGAAAGACGCACCAAGCAGGGCGCGGAAGCTCGTAAGGATGAATGACGTTCTTTTTGCGACGATTCGACCCACACTACAACGAATAGCTGTCGTGCCAGAACATCTCGACAAGCAGGTCTGTAGCACAGCTTATTCTGTCCTTCGGCCAAAGCCGGAAATTGACCATATATTCTTGTTCTATTGGCTGTTTTCAGAATATTTCATCACTCAGATGGAGTGTCTTCAAAAGGGCGCTAGCTATCCTGCCGTCACAGATGGGGAAGTAAAGGCACTAGTAATACCCGTTCCCCCTCTACCCGACCAACGCCGCATCGTCGCCATCCTCGACGAAGCCTTCGCTGGCATCGCCACCGCCAAGGCCAACGCCGAAAAGAACCTACAAAACGCCCGCGCCTTGTTTGAAAGCCACCTGCAATCCGTTTTCACGGAGCGGGGTGAGGGGTGGATCAAGAAGCCACTTGGGGAAATCGGCAAGGTCTGTATGTGCAAGAGAATCCTCAAGGAGCAAACGACGTCCAAGGGGGATATTCCGTTCTACAAGATTGGAACCTTCGGCAAAGAAGCGGATGCATTTATTCCAATCGAGATTTATAGCGAATTCAGAAAGAAATATTCCTTCCCAAATAAAGGGGACGTGCTGATTTCGGCGGCGGGGACTATTGGCCGGCGTGTCGTATATGACGGCGAAGATGCGTATTTTCAGGACTCAAATATAGTTTGGATTGCGAACGATCAAACGCAAATCCTGAACCATTACCTCTATCACTTCTTTGGCGCATGTGAATGGAACTCAACTCGGGGGGCAACTATTTCCAGACTATACAACGACAACTTAAGGCAAATAGTGGCTGTATTTCCGAAGTCGCATCACGAACAGCGTCGCATCGCTGCCCAACTAGATGACCTTATTCAAGAGACTCAACGCTTGGAATCCCTCTACCAGCAAAAGCTCATGGTGGTGGACGAGTTGAAGAAATCACTGCTGCACCAGGCATTTTCCGGGGCGCTGTAAGTCGGCATTCACATCCCACCCGCGCTGGTTGTGCAGGTCGGCCAAGGAATGCTACCGCCTGAATCGTTCGATTTGATCGATTCGCGCGATTTTTCTATAGTGTGTTGACCGTTTCAACCCGCCGAGGAGTTTGCCATGCTGACCATGACCGCCAACGAAGCCAAGACACACTTTGGCCAATTGCTCGACAAGGCACAGCGTCAGCCCGTGCAGGTGACGCGCCATGACCGCGTGGTCGGCGTCATGGTCAGCGCCGAGGATTACGAGGCGATGCGGCGGTATTACGCCGAGCAGCTAACCCAATCGATGGATGCCATGGGCAAAGAAGCGGAGCGCAATGGCTTGACACCGGAGATTTTGGAGCAGTTGCTGGCCGATGAAAGTTGAGCCATACCAGCCGGTCGTCATTGATACCAACGTATGGCTCAGCGCTGCGATTACCCGTAACGGCACGGCTAGCTTACTGTGTGCCTTGCTGTTCGAGCGACATTGCCAGCCCGCTTTCTCGCAAAGCACGTTTGATGAACTGGCCTCGCGCTTGTTCTTGCCAAAGTTTGACCGCTTTCTTGGCATGGATACTCGTCGGCGGTTCCTTGCCAACGCCAGAGACAGCGCTCACTGGTGCAACTTGCCCGTTCCCTTGGCCGCTCAAATCGGGTGCCGCGACCCGGACGACGATAAGTTCATCGCCTTGGCTCTGGCCGTTCAGGCAACGCGCTTTATCACGGGCGACGATGATCTGCTCTGCCTCGACCCACTGGGCGAGTTGCGCATCCTGACTCCACGTCAGGCACTGGATGAACTGAAAGCCGGCTTGACCTCATGAATGAAGCCGAAACCTGGGCCGAACTGATCGACCCGCTGCTGGTGGCGGCGGGCTGGGGCGTGGTACCGGGCAGTCGTATTCGGCGCGAATATCCGATCACGCTGGGACGACTGGAAGGCGCCGGCAAGCGCGGCACGGCGTTGACGGCGGATTACGTGCTGGAATTCCGCAACACCAAGCTGGCCACGCTGGAAGCCAAGGCCGAGGATAAGCCGCTGTCCGAAGGGGTGGGTCAGGCCAAGGGCTATGCACACAAGCTGGCGCTGCGATTCTGTTATGCCAGCAATGGTCGTGGCTTTTATGCGATCGACCGGGAGACAGGCGAGGAGGGCGAAATCGCGGACTTTCCCTCCCCGCAGGAACTCTGGGACCGGCTGTATGCAACGCCGAATGCCTGGCGTGACCGCTTCGCTGCGGTCCCGTTCGAGGATCGGGGTGGCAGCTTTCAGGGGCGCTATTACCATGATATCGCAGTGGAGCGAGTGCTGGCGGCGCTGGCGGACGGCCGCGACCGGATTCTGCTGACGCTGGCGACCGGCACTGGCAAGACCTTCATCGCCTTCCAGATCGCCTGGAAGCTGTTTCAGAGCCGCTGGAATCTCGCCGACCGGACCTCAGACAAGCTTGGGCTGAACGAGGCGCCGACCCGAAGGCCCCGTATCCTGTTCCTGGCCGATCGCAATAATCTGGCGGATCAGGCGATTCGCGACTTTTCCGCGTTTGCCGACGATGCCCTGGTGCGCATCGATCCGGAGTCGATTCGCAAAACGGGCAGGGTGCCGAAGAACGGTAGTGTCTTCTTCACCATATTCCAGACTTTCATGACCGGCCCGGAGAAGGATGGCCATCCGTCGCCGTGTTTCGGCGAGTATCCGCCGGATTTCTTTGATTTCATCATCATCGATGAATGCCATCGCGGCGGGGCCAACGATGAAAGCACCTGGCGCGGCATCCTCGAGTATTTCTCGCCGGCCGTGCAGCTCGGGCTGACCGCGACGCCCAAACGCAAGGACAACGCGGACACCTATGCGTATTTCGGCGAGCCGGTATTCACCTATTCGCTGAAGGACGGCATCAATGACGGCTTTCTGACGCCGTTCCGGGTCAAGCAGATTGCGACGACGCTGGACGAGTACGTCTACACCTCGGACGACACGCTGGTGGAAGGCGAGATCGAGGCGGGCAAGCGTTACGAGGAGAAGGATTTCAACCGCATCATCGAGATTCGCGAGCGGGAACGAAAGCGCGTCGAGATTCTGCTCAGGGAGATTGACCCCAACGAGAAGACGCTGGTGTTCTGCGCCAACCAGACGCATGCGCTGGTCATCCGCGATCTGATCAATCAGATGAAGGTCAGCAAGGACCCGGATTACTGCCATCGCGTGACCGCCGATGACGGCCAATTGGGCGAGCAATGGCTGCGCACCTTTCAGGATAACGAGAAAACGATTCCGACCATTCTGACGACGTCGCAAAAGCAGTCCACCGGCGTCAATGCCCGAAACGTGCGCAACATCGTGCTGTTGCGGCCGGTCAATTCAATGATCGAATTCAAGCAGATCATCGGTCGCGGCACCCGGCTGTTCGACGGCAAGGATTACTTCACGATCTACGATTTCGTGAAGGCGCACCACCATTTCAGTGACCCGGAATGGGATGGCGAACCGCTGGAACCCCCCGTCTGCAAGGGATGCGGACAACAGCCCTGCACCTGCATCAAGGAGCCGCCGCCGCGCTGCTATGTGTGCGGCCAATCGCCGTGTGCCTGCCCGCAGGAACCTTGTCCGAAATGTGGCCAGCGGCCCTGCGTCTGCAGGAAGAAAGCTCAGGTGAAACTGGCGGATGGCAAGGCGCGCACCATCCAGCACATGATGGCCACGACCTTCTGGCATCCGGATGGCACGCCGATGTCCGCTGCCCAGTTTCTGGAGGCGCTGTTTGGCCGGTTGCCGGAGTTCTTCAGGGATGAAGCCGAGTTGCGGACCTTGTGGAGCGTGCCGGATACCCGCCGCGCTCTACTCGATGCCCTGGCAGAAAAGGGTTTCGGCAAGGATCAGTTGGCTGAGATTCAGAAGATCATCGACGCGGAGAAGAGCGATCTTTTCGATGTGCTGGCCTACGTGGCCTATGCCCTGCCGCCCCTGACTCGGGAGGATCGGGCCGCCAAGGCCAAGGTGATCATCAGTACCCACTTCAATTCCAGGCAGCAGGTCTTCCTGGATTTCGTCTTGTCGCACTATGTCAGCGAGGGCGTGGAAGAGCTGGACCCCGCCAAGCTCAGCCCCTTGCTCAAGCTCAGATATCGCGACTCGATCGCCGATGCCGTGGCGGACCTCGGCAAGCCCGATGAGATTGGTCGGGTGTTCAGCGGGTTTCAGCGCTATTTGTATGATGCCGTTGCCTGACGGTCTGTTGGGCGCGGTGTGCCCCGCGTCCGTGATTCCTGACTTTTTTCACCTCGATGAGTAGCCAAAACGGAGTTCAAACCATGACCTTATGTTCCGATCCCAGTCATTTGCTGGAACCCGTTGTGATGCTGGCGAGGGAGGCGGGGCAGCGGATCATGGCAATTTATGCGGCGGGTTTTGACGTGGAGCACAAGGCCGATGCGTCGCCCCTGACGGCGGCCGATCTGGCCGCTCATGAGTGCCTGGTCGAGGGGCTGGCGGAATTGGCGAGCTACCCGATTCTGTCCGAGGAATCGGCGGCCATTCCGTTCGAGGAACGGTCGGAGTGGGACACATACTGGTTGGTCGATCCGCTGGATGGGACCAAGGAATTCATCAAGCGCAATGGCGAGTTCACCGTCAATGTGGCGCTGATTCATCGGCATCAGCCGGTGCTGGGGGTGGTCGTCGTGCCGGCGTCCGGCGTGGCCTATTTTGCCTGTGAGGGTTGCGGCGCGTTCCGCCAGGAAGAGGCGGGCTTGCCTGAGCCGATTCGGGTCGCTACGCTGCTCGGTAAGCCGCTGCGCGTGGTCGGCAGTCGCTCGCATGGGTCCGAGGAGATGGAGCTTTATCTGGCTCAACTGGGCGAGCACGAACGGCTGCCTGTCGGCAGTTCCCTCAAGTTCTGCCGGGTGGCGGAGGGGTTGGCGGACCTGTATCCGCGTATCGGGTTGACGTCCGAGTGGGATACCGCCGCCGCGCAATGCGTGGTGGAACATGCCGGCGGCGCGGTGGTTGATCTTGAGGGCCGTCCGCTGCGCTACAACGCCAAGGCATCCCTGCTCAACTCCTACTTTCTGGTCTACGGCGACAAATCCCGCGACTGGTTGCAGTATGCCGCCGGGATTGTCGGTTAGGCGCTACCCTACTTAGAAACTGATGTCGTTCGCTTCGACTGCGCTCAGCGAACGGCACTGTGCCCGATAGGCCGGCCCATGTTGATACAATCGCGCCACTTTGATTTCCGGTACGCGCAATGAAAATCATCATTTTGGGAGCGGGGCAGGTAGGTAGCAGTCTGCTGGCCAGCCTGTCAGGAGAAAAGAACGACATTGTCATGGTCGATGTCCGCGCTGATCTTCTGAGGAAATTGCAGGACCGCTTCGATATCCGCACGGTGCAGGGCAATGCGGCCCACCCCACGATTCTGCAGACGGCCGGCGCGGCGGAAGCGGACATGCTGATCGCCGCCACCAGCGACGACGAGACCAACATGCTGGCCTGCAGCATGGCGGACATCCTCTTTAAGGTGCCGCGCAAGATCGCGCGGGTTCGCGCCATCGAGTATTTCTCCTTTCCGGGATTGTTCTCTCCGGAAACCATTCCGATCGATTACGTCATCAGCCCCGAACAGATCATCACCCAGTTCATTCAGCGTTTGCTGGAATATCCGGGGGCGACGCAAGTGCTGGACTTTGCCGAAGGCCGGGTGCGGATGGTATCGGTCTGCGCCGTGCGGGGCGGATTGATGGTTGGGCGCGAGATTCGCGAGCTGCATCAGCACATGCCCAATTTCCATGCCCGGGTCGCGGCCATCTTTCGGGATGGACAGCCGATCGTGCCCAATGGCAGCACCATCATCAATCACGGCGACGAGGTGTTCTTCCTTGCTTCGGCCGATGAGATCAAAGACGTGATGTCCGAGATGCGCAAGTCGGAAAAATCCTACAAGCGACTGATTTTTGCCGGCGGGGGTCACGTCGGCAAGCGCGTCGCCATGGCGCTAGAAGACAGTTACAACGTCAAGGTGATAGAGCGTGATATTGATCGTGCCGAGAAGATTGCTGCACAACTCAGAAAGACCACGGTGCTGGTGGGTGATGCCTCCGACAAGGACTTGCTGCAGAGCGAGAACATCGAGAGTGCCGATGTGTTCTGTGCCATCACCAACAACGACGAGGCGAATATCCTCTCGGCCATGCTGGCCAAGCGTCTCGGCGCCCGGCGGGTGATCTGTCTGGTAAACAACGATGCCTATGCCGACATTGTCGATGCCTCGCATGTCGACCTGGTGATTTCACCGCAGCAGGCCACCATCAGCGCCTTGTTGCGGTATATCCGTCGCGGCGATATTGCCCAGGTCTATTCACTGCGGCATGGTTCCTCGGAAGCGATCGAGATGGTCGCCCACGGGACCCAGGGGCAATCCAAGGTGATTGGCGTTCCGCTCAATCAGATCGAGATACCCGACGGAGTGGTCATGGGAGCGCTGGTGCGTGGCGATGAAGTGCTGCAGGTGCATCACGACACCCTGATTGAGGACGGCGACCACGTCATCATGTTCCTGCTGGACAAAAAGTTGATTCCCGATGTGGAGCGGCTGTTCCACTCCGTTCAGGAAGTTTGATGGGGGCGAGTAGCCGCTTGATCCATTTTCGATAGGTATTCCAATGACTCAGATTAAATCACTGACCGCTGTCGCGGCTCATGCCGCCCTGCAAGCCGATAGCCGAGCCATCCTGATCGATGTGCGTGACCCGGTGGAATTCTCCTTCGTCGGCCACCCGGTGGGCGCGCTGAATGTGCCGTGGAAGTTTGCGCCGGAGATGCGGAGCAATTCGGACTTTCTGGATCAGGTCCGTGAGGCGGCCGCCGACACGGCGACGCCGCTGTACCTGCTATGCCGCAGTGGACAGCGCTCCCTGGCGGCCGCCAACGCCCTGGCCGAGGCCGGCTATACCGATCTCACCAATATCGAAGACGGCTTCGAAGGTCCGATGGATGAAGCCAAACACCGCAATACGGTCGCGGGCTGGCGTTTCCATCAATTGCCTTGGGTGCAGAGCTGATTAATCTTCGTTCTGCAATCTGAGTTCCCGCAGTTTCATCAGCGCATAGAGCGTATCGAGATGCGGTCGGGGCACGCCGGCGCGGGTTCCTGCGCGGACGGTATTGCCGAGAATGGCCTCGGTTTCCATCGGGCGGCCCGCTTCAAAATCCAGCAGCATGCTGGTTTTGTAGGGAGGCATGTTGTGGGTGCCGTCGATCTGCTGGTCGATGATGCCGGCCGGCAGCTCATGGCCCAGTGCCGCGGCGATGGCGCAGACTTCGGCCATGATCGCCCGGATCAAGGGTTCCTGGGTGGTCAGGATTTCCGCGGTACTTAGCCCGCCGGACAGCACCGAGAGCGGGCTGAAGGCGGCATTCCATAGGCATTTTTGCCAGCGAGCCGTGACAATATCCTCGGTAGCCGCGCAGCCGATACCGGCGCTTTCGAAGGCTTTGGCTAGCGCCCGGGTCTTTACGGAAAGCCCGCCAGAATAGTTGCCCAGCGCCAGACGGCCATAGGCTTGATGCCATATCTTGCCGGGCGCCGTGCGGGTCACACAGATGAAGGCCAGGCCGCTGATCAGTTCATGATCAGGGAAGGCCCGTGCCACTTCACCCTCGATTTCAACGCCATTTGAAACTAGGGCAATGGCCGTGTCCGGTCCCAGTGCATCGCTAATCAGAGCCGCGCGGTCAGCGCCGTCGACCAGCTTGATGCAAAGCAGCACGACATCGGGCTTTTCGCTCAGGTCGGCGGCCTTGGCCACGACCTGCTCGGGCGTGAAATGCCAGTTTCCCAGCTTGGTTTCGCTATGGATGTCGATGCCATGGGTTTTGACATGTTCATAATCCGACCGCGCCAGCACCGAGACGCTGAACCCCGCTTTTGCCAACAGGGCGCCATAGAAACTGCCGATGGCGCCTGACCCAATGACCAATACCTTCACGGCTCTCTCCAAAATCTATCGTTCAAATCGGAAGGCCAGAATTTATAGCATAACCGGTGATTCTGGCTGAGTTTGCCATCGGATCTGAACATTCGGATGATTTTTGGAAAGCACATTCTGGTTCGAAGTGTCTTTTCAGCGGATAAGATGAGCACCGGGGCAGAGCTATCTGAAATCAGCCGTTAGCTTATGCAGAAATGAGAGATTGTCCCCCTAACAGCACTGCCTGACGCGCAACTCTCATTTGTGGCTTTTCTGGTTATGGCGAGTCTGGCTGCAGGGAGTCAGTGATCGGCAAGTGGATGACAAATTCACTGCCCTTGCCTTGACCGGCGCTGTGCACCTCCAATCGGCCGCCATGAAGGCCGACCAGCTGGTGCGCCAGGAAGAGGCCAATGCCGAGTCCGTCGTTGCCCTGAGCCGCGGGTTGGTTGACCTGGGCGAAGAGTTCGAAGACACGGTGCAATTGCTCGGCTTGAATGCCGACGCCGTCATCCCTGACCCGTATTGCTGCCGCATCGCCATCTCGTTGCAAGTTCAGGGAGATGTGGCCACCGGGCGGGGTGAACTTGGCGGCGTTGTTGAGCAGATTGGTGATGACCTGCACCAGGCGAATTTCATCGCCTTCGATGAACAGGGGTGCCTCGCTGAACTGCAGTTCGAGGTGATGCCGGTTGCCCTGGATGTGCGGAAGACTGATCTGCACGGCCTGTTCAATCAGCGGGCGCAGTGACAGGGACTTTTTCTGCAATCGAATGACGCCACGCCCGACGCGGCTGACGTCAAGCAGGTCATCCACCAGCCTGGAAAGATGCTGGGTTTGCCGCTCGATGGATTCGTAACATTGGGCAAGCTCCTTCTCATGGTATGAGCCATTTTTCAGCCCATTGGCCGTGATGGACAGAGGGGTCAGAGGGTTTCTCAGTTCATGCCCCAACTGGGCAAGGAATTCGTCCTTGCGGTGGTCGATCTCCTTTAGTTTCCTGACGTGGTTCTGGAGCAGCTGTTCCAGCCGCATTCTCTCCGTGATGTCGGTGACGACGACAACAAGGGTCTCCTTTTGCGATGCGCCGCGCGGGTCGATAGGGCTGAAGCACACCTGGCCCCAGAATTTGCTACCGTCCTGGCGCTGAAATTTCAGGTTGCGACGGGTCGCCCGGGTGCCTCCACTCAGGTTCAGTACATGTTCGGTCGAGGCACGCCAATCCTTGTCCACGAACTCGCTCAGACGGCGTCCGTGGAGCTTTTCGGCAGGGTAGCCGAGTAGCTCCGATATCTTCGGGTTGCTGAAAATGCAGGTGTACTCCTCATCCAGCAGCACAATCCCTTCCTGTACTGATTCGATGATCATCCGGCAACGCGCCTCGCTGAGGGTTAGCGCAGTCTCCCTGTCGATGGGATCCTTCATGTCCTGGTTGAGAGAAGGCATGGGAGGGCGTATGCGGTGATGGAATGGGCAACATTAAACAGACCGGCAGGAGAAATTTCATACCCAATGTTGGGTATGAATTGAAAAGAATTAGCAGATTGTGAGTCGATCAGGCCGATGAACGGAGGCTCCCGGCAAGGCGCAGACGGTGCCCTGGAAACAGCCGGGATGGGCGGGTCAGGGTGACCGGGTGGCGGCGAGTGCCATGTGGACAAGCTCGGTAATGCGGCGGACCCCGGTCTTTTCGCGCAGGCTTTTGATCTGTGTGCGAACGGTGTGGAGACTGACGGCGAGCGAGGCGGCAATTTCTTCGGGCGTCGCTTCCTGCATCAGGTGTAGCAATACCGTCTGTTCGGCGGTGGTGAGCTTGAAGAGTTTTCCCAGGACGGCCAGTGCCGAGCGATCCACGCGATTGCCGGGTTCGATGATCAGCGCATAGCGCGCCCTTGGGTTGTCCAGCAACCATCCCGAGGATTCGGTGAGCCGCAGCAGGTGAGCGCCGGCAATGCCGACGGCCTGACTTTCCTTGATATGAGTGAAGACCATCGGGATGGAAAGGCCGGTGTCCGCCAGTTTGATGGCTTCATCCAGGGATGGATTGGACTGGATGCCCAATCCGATGAGACGGCCATGCCTGACCGTCACGCGATTGGTTTTGTCGGTTAACAGGCGTTGGGCTACCGCATTGGAGTGAATGATGCGGCACTGAGCATCGATCAGAAAGATCGACTGATTCAGACCATCCAGCAGTGACTGGCTGAGTTCCTGATTTTGCCCGAGTACCCCCAGTTTCCAGCTGAGTGTGATGGCACGATTGAGATGATCGACCAGCGCAGAGACTCTGGCATGATCCGGCTTCTCAAAGTCTTCCGATTTCAAGTCGCGGTAAAACGACAGAATGAGTTTGGGCGACTCGGGTTCCTGTCCCCACAGTCCGCTGCTGATGACATCCCGGATATCCTGATGGACCAGCCCGTCGTTGTAAAAATGACTGTTTTCAAGCGTTCGGCGATCCAGCATCATGTTGCCGGTCACGGTGTTGCCTGGCAGGACCAGATTCTTCTCCATCGCGCCCTGAACCCAGACGTCATGCTGGCCCCAGTAGGTCTGGTAAGACTCCAGCCATGCCGACGACATGTTTTCGGTAAACAGCGGGGGCTGGCCGCTGGCGTGGGCATCCAGGGAGAACAGGCTGAATGCGCTGGCATTGAGGAAATGTCGGATCTGCGTGAGCGTTTCGGACCAGTGGTTCGAGTCGAGGGCAGACTGGTAAATGGATTTGATCAGCCCGTCATGGCTGGGTGCGGGGCGCCAGCGGCCGGCAGTTTGGCATGGAATAGCCGAGTTCTGAATGTTCTTGCTGCTCACTGGGCTGCGGGTGACTTTGCCGAAGGGATTCCGGTTGATTGGCCGGGATTCCTTGAAAGGTTTCGGGGCGAAGCATCGTAGCGCTGGATTGACGGAAGCGGGAGCGCCCGGCCCGGTGTCTCGTTCGGTATGAGGGCCATCACGGACCGATCAGTCCTTTGACGAAGGGCACGGTCAGCCGACGTTGGGCGGCCAGCGAGGCACGGTCCAGCCGGTCCAGCAAAGCAGTCAGTGCGGGAAGGTCGCGCTGCGCGTGATTCATCAGAAACCGCGCCACCGCATCGGGCATCTCCAGTCCCAGCGAGCGGGACTTCATCTGCAGGATCTGGCGGGTATCCTCCTCGCCGGGCCGTTGTAGCCGGAGGGTCACCCCCCAGCTCAGTCGGCTGGCAAGATCGGGCAGGGTGAAACCCAGTTGGGCCGGAGGCAGGGACGCGCTGATGACCAGCCGGTGACCCGCGTCACGCAGTCGATTGAACAGGTTGAACAGACCCAGCTCCCAGCCTGGGTTGCCGGCAATCGCGTCCACATCGTCGATGCAGACGATCGTAAATGCGTCGGCACCGTCCAGCACCTCCGGACCAAGTTCACACAGCAGACGCATGGGAAAGTAGGCGGCCGATTGACCATGCCCGGCTGCCTCTGAACAGCAGGCATTCAGCAGGTGCGTCTTGCCGTGACCACGCTCCCCCCAGATCAGGATCAGCGGTTCCCCTTGGCCTTGGGCGATTTGCTGGAGTTGCTCGACCGCCTCGCGATTGGTCCCCGGCCAGAACTGCGCGAAGCTCAGTTCCGGATTCAGGACCAGAGGTAGTGGCAGTTGCTGAGGCATGACTCGGAGTAGCCCGGTGCTGATCAGTCGACGGGGATGTTCTTGACCGCCAGCGCTGTTTTGGCAATGCGGGCGCCGAGCACTCGGCAAAGCTGCCGTTCCTCATCGCTCACCGAATCCCGGCCACCGCCGGTATAGCGGCTTGGTCCGTAGGGCGTCCCGCCAGTGGTTGTCTGGCTGAGGGCGCGCTCGCGGCTGGGTATGCCGACCAGCAGCATGCCGTGATGCAGCAGGGGCACCATCATGGTCAGCAGGGTAGCTTCCTGCCCGCCGTGCATGGACGAGGTGGAGGTGAATACCCCGGCGGGCTTGCCGGACAGGGCGCCCGAAAACCAGAGGCTGCTGGTGCTGTCGATGAAGTGCTTCAGGGGAGCCGCCATGTTGCCGAAATGGGTGGGGCTCCCGAGCGCCAGTCCATCGCAGTTCTGCAGGTCCTCGAGCATCGCATAGGGTGGACCGTTTTCCGGGATACTGTCTTCGACGGCTTCGCAGGTGGTCGATACCGGGGCTACGGTTCTAATCTTGGCGACCACACCTGGGACCTCTTCCGCGCCGCGTGCGATCAGATGGGCCATTTCCGCCGTGTTGCCGAAGCGGCTGTAATAAAGGACAAGAATTTCAGTCATGTTCTGGTTGGGTATTGATTCCGAGGGCGGTCGAGTCGAGTTCTCGGATGGGAAAGGGCGGTTTGACTTTCAGAGGATGCTGATCACGTTCTCCGGCGGACGGCCAATGGCGGCCTTGCCATTGGCCAGCACGATGGGGCGCTCGATCAGAATGGGATGGGCCACCATGGCGGCAATCAGCGCAGCCCGGTCCAGGCTGGGATCATCCAGACCGGCCTCGCGATAAATGGTTTCGCTCTTTCTCATCAGCGCCCGCGGCTCAAGGTCCAGCTGATGGAGGATGTCGTCCAGCTGGGCGGCATCAGGCGGGCTTTTCAGATATTCGACGATGTCGGGTTCCACGCCCCGGTTGCGGAGAAGTTCCAGGGTTTGTCGCGATTTGCTGCAGCGGGAGTTGTGGTAGAGAGTGACAGACATGGGCTTGTTAGTTGCGTTGGGTAATTTCGCGTTCCTTTTCCCGAGCGGTCAGTTTGACCAGATCGGTGAACTCTCCGGCGAGCAGTTCCATCAGGTCATCGACACTGATGATGCCGATCAGGACGCTGTGCTCGTTCACGACGGGCATGCGGCGAATGCCCTGGCTGCGCATGCGCTTGATCGTAATCCAGATACCGTCGTTTTCCTGGGCGGTCACCAGCTCGTGACTCATGATGTCGCCCACGGTCACGGACTGGGGGTCCAGATTCGTGGCCAGCACTTCAACCACCAGATCGCGATCAGTCAGGACGCCGATCGGTGTCACTCCCGCCGGCGCATCCTTGACGATGACGACACTGCCGACGTGATGTTCGCGCATCAGTTGAGCTACGCGATGGAGCGATTCATGCGGTCGGGCGCTGACGGTATCGCGGTTGCAGATCAGTCCGATGGTCATGAGGAAACTCCGGTCGGTGAATGGTGCAAGTCACGAGGGCTAGAAGATAAGCGAAAGCGGCGCGATTCAGGCATCCATGGCCTCCATGTCAACCAGTTCTCTCAGGACTGTCGTGGCATAGGCTCCGGCCGGCAGGGTAAAACAGAGCTTCAGCGTGGCCGGCTCGGGAAACTCCCACGTCAGGTTCACCGGGCAAAGCCTGAAAGGACGCCGCGCGGTATCCATTCCCGAGGCCGCCAGACCTTGTGCCAGATCGGAAAGCTTTGCCGCGACCCGGTTTTCTACCTGCGAGGCTTCATCCGTGGCGGTCGAAGGATCACGGCCCCAAAGCACCCCGCTGGGGTGGATGGCATGATCACGGACCCGTTGCAGGATTTCGGCGTCAAGCACCTCCGGCTTGAAGAAGCTTTTGGAGTCCGAAAACATTAAGACGTCGCCTGCAATGGCTTGATCCCATTGGCCGGCGCTGACCCGTGCGCCGAGGATTTGATTGAAGATTTCCGAGCGAGCCGCCGAGAGATACAGGCCCCTTTTGTGGGGATCGATGCGGCGCCCGGGCTCGGCAAACAACGCTTTCGCCTGCTCGATGTTCTGGCCATTGTGGCCGAACCGCTGCGGGCCAAAATAATTGGGAACGCCCTGTCGGGCAATGTCGGCCAGTCGGGTCTCGAGTAACTCAGGAATAGCGGTGAGGTCGCGCACGGTCAGCTCGAAGCGGTTGCCGCTCGCCGCGCCTTTTCTCAATTTTCGGGCATTGCGAATGACGTCGAGAACCCGGATCGTGTCGGAGTTCAGCCCCGACCAGTCTGGTCCGCTTTGGCCGGGCAACTGGATGCTGAACCATTGCAGGGTTCGGCCATGGCGATCCTTGAGGCCGGCATAGCTGACATTTCGGATCGGTACGCCGGCGAACCGGCCAAGCTGGCGGGCGACGTAATCGGTGTTTTCCCCGCGCTTTTCGATACGCAGGAAGACATGTTCTCCTTCGCTGGACAGTTCAAAGCCGAGGATTTCCTCGACCACGAAATCTTCAGGCGTGAGCTTGATGCTCCCCCGGCCCACGGGGCCACACAGGGCATGTGGCAACCGGGCCGTGGGATCGCTCATGACGACTCAGGCTTTGTCGAGAATTGCCACGGCGCTGGAGGAGATGCCTTCGCCGCGGCCTTCGAAACCCATGCCCTCGGTGGTGGTGGCCTTGACGTTGACGGCGTCGATTTCTATCTGCAGATCGGTGGCAATCGTGGCTCGCATGCGATCGATATACGGGGCCAGCTTCGGTTTCTGGGCGACGATGGTGACATCCACATTACCCACGGAATAACCCTGAGCCGTCAGTTTTGCGCAGACATTGCGCAGCAGGATGCGGCTGTCGATGCCCTTGAAGTTCTGGTCGGTATCCGGGAAGTGCCGGCCGATGTCGCCCATGGCGGCGGCGCCCAGCAGGGCATCGCACAGCGCATGCAGGGCGACATCGCCATCGGAGTGGGCGGCGAGACTTTTTTCGTACTCGATGGGGACGCCTCCCAGCACCAGCTGACCGCCTTCGCTAAAACGATGCGCGTCGTAACCTTGTCCTATTCGTAACATTGTCGCTCCAGGTAAAAGGCCGCCAGAGGCAAGTCTTCCGGCCGTGTGATTTTGAGATTGTCGGGTCGTCCTTCGACGATGCAGGGGCGGTAGCCAGCCAGTTCCAGTGCGCTGGATTCATCCGTGACCAGCCGGTTCTGCTCGGCGGCGTCGAACAGAGCCTGCCTGAGCAAGCTATAGCGGAACATCTGCGGGGTCAGTGCGCGCCAGACCTGCCGTCGGTCGGGTGTGCCGGTGATGTGCTGGTCGTCCACGGTCTTCAGGGTGTCGCTGACCGGCAGCGCCAGAATGCCACCGATGGGGTCATCCCTCAGGGTTTCGATCAGCCTGAGGACATCGCTGCGGGTAATGCAGAGGCGGGCGGCATCATGCACCAGCACCCAGTCATCGGGTTTTGCCCGATCCTCGAGATGCAGCAGGGCGGAATAGACGGAATCCGCTCGCTCACGGCCCCCGGGCACGGCGCGGATACGCGGATGATCGGTAAAGGGCAGGTCGGGCCAGTAGCCATCCTCCTCACCCAGTGCGACATTGATACCGGCGATGGTTTCCACCGACAGCAGTCGTTCCAGAGTGTGCTGAAGCACCGGCTTGCCGCCGACATCAAGATATTGCTTGGGTACTTCAGTGCCCATGCGTTTGCCGACGCCGGCCGCAGGGACAATCGCCCAGAAGGTGAGGCTCATGAGGCATTCCTCATCGCTGAGTACTCATTGTAAATTCGAGCCGATGGCTTGTGACTGTCGGACAGACCGTCATCCATCAGCGGGGTTTGTTGCGAGGTTTTGCCGAGGCTGGCGGCTTGCCAGTCGGTTTCCTTGGCTTGGCCTTCAGGCTTTTTGGTGGACGTGCCGGCCTTGCCTGATTGTCTGGATCAGCAGAGACATCGGTAACGGGCGTTTGCGGTTTTCGCTCGATTTCATCGTAAACCTGGACGAAGGTTTCACCCGTCTTGATCATGCCCAGATCATGGCGGGCACGCTCTTCGATCGCCTCGTCGCCATCTCTCAGGTCCCTCACATCTGCCGCCACGGCCGCATTGCGTATCGCACGCTGCTCGACCTCCTGCTTGAGTTCCTCAATTCGCTGGGTGGTTTCCCGAAATTCGCGAATGCCGCCGTCCCCCAGCCAGAGTCGGTACTGGAGGCCGGCGATGAGCACAAGCAGAAAGGCGATCAGCTTATACACAATGACTTAAATCGTGAACCCGGATCAGAATGCGCGTTTGAAAGCGCTCTTGCCGGCATACGTTGCCTTGTCGCCCAGTTCCGCTTCGATCTTGAGGAGGCGGTTGTACTTGGCGATACGATCGGAACGGCTCAGGGAGCCGGTCTTGATCTGGCCGGAACGGGTGGCCACGGCTAGGTCGGCGATGGTGGAGTCCTCGGTTTCGCCGGAGCGGTGCGACATGACAGTGGTGAAATCGGCCGCATGCGCCATGTCGATGGCTTCCAGGGTTTCGGTCAGGGAGCCGATCTGGTTGACCTTGATCAGGATGGAGTTGGCAACCTTGGCTTCGATCCCCTTCTTGAGGATGGCCGGGTTGGTCACGAACAGGTCGTCGCCGACGATCTGGATCTTGTTGCCCAGCTTGTCGGTCATGATGCCCCAGCCGTGCCAGTCGCCCTCGGCCAGACCGTCTTCGATGGAGATGATCGGGTACTTGTCGACCCAGGCGGCCAGGTAATCGACGAATTCCTCGGAGGTGAATTCCTTGCCTTCGGATTCCAGATGGTACTTGCCGTCCTTGTAGAACTCGGAGCTGGCGACGTCGAGACCGAGGAAGATGTCCTTGCCGGCTACGTAACCCGCATTCTTGATGGCTTCCAGGATGACTTCAATGGCCGATTCGTTGGAGGGCAGGTTGGGAGCAAAACCGCCTTCATCGCCCACGCCGGTGGCCATGCCGCGATCATGCAGTACCTTTTTTAGGGCATGGAACACTTCGGTGCCATAACGGATGGCTTCGCGGAAGTTGGGAGCGCCGACCGGCAGGATCATGAATTCCTGCATGTCGACACTGTTGTCGGCATGCGCGCCGCCATTGATGATGTTCATCATCGGGACCGGCAACAGGTATTCGCCGCTGTCGTTCAGGTAGGCATACAGCGGCTTGCCGGCTTCCTGCGCGGCAGCGCGGGCCGCGGCCAGTGACACCCCGAGAATGGCGTTGGCGCCGAGGCGGCCTTTGTTATCAGTGCCATCCAGCGCGATCATCTTGGCATCCAGTGCCTTCTGATCCGTGGCGTCCATGCCGATGGCGGCCGAGCGCAGCTCACCGTTCACGTTGGCGACGGCCTTGGTGACGCCTTTGCCGAGATAGCGGGATTTGTCGCCGTCACGCAGTTCAATGGCTTCACGGGAGCCCGTGGAGGCTCCGGAAGGTACCATCGCGGTGCCGACCGCGCCGGATTCCAGAATGACATCGACCGCAACCGTGGGGTTGCCGCGTGAGTCGAGCACTTCGAGTGCCTTGACGTCGACGATTTTGCTCATGTTGCTTGTTCTCCTATGATCGTGGATGGGTCAGAAATGAAATCAGTAAAGCGGATGGGCCTTGACGGTCCGGTCTATCGCAGAGAGGGTTTCCAGCAATTCACGCATGCGGGCCAGCGGCCAGGAATTGGGGCCATCGCTCAGGGCCCTGTCGGGATCGGGATGCGTTTCCATGAACAAACCCGAAATACCGACAGCCAGGGCGGCCCGTGCCAGCGCCGGGATGAATTCGCGTTGACCGCCGGAGCAGCTGCCCTGGCCACCGGGGAGCTGGACTGAATGGGTCGCATCGAATACAACGGGGCAGCCCGTCTCGCGCATGATGGCCAGCGAACGCATGTCGGACACCAGGTTGTTGTAGCCGAATGAGACGCCGCGCTCGCAGACCATGATCTGCCGATTGCCAGTGGATCGGGCCTTGTCGACCACGTTCTGCATGTCCCATGGCGCCAGAAACTGGCCTTTCTTGATGTTGACCGACACGCCGGTGGCGGCGACGCTGTTGATGAAATTGGTCTGCCGGCAGAGAAAGGCTGGGGTCTGCATGACGTCGACGACGGCGGCCACTTCATTCAGCGGCGTGTCCTCATGCACATCGGTCAACACCGGAACGCCGATGGACTTTTTGACCTGGCTCAGGATACGCAGGCCCTCTTCGACGCCCAGGCCGCGAAAGCTGGTATGCGACGAGCGATTGGCCTTGTCGAAGGAGGACTTGTAGATGAAGGGGATGCCGAGTTGGCCGGTCAGCTCCTTGAGGGTGCCGGCCGTATCGAGCGCGAGTTGCTCGCTTTCTATCACGCAAGGACCGGCAATCAGGAAAAACGGTCGATCCAGTCCGACCTCGAAGCCGCAAAGTTTCATGAGTGGGATTGCCTCCGTTGGGCGTGTTCACGGGCGGCCTGGATGAAGCCGATGAACAACGGGTGACCACGTCGCGGGGTGGAGGTGAATTCTGGGTGGAACTGGCAGGCCAGGAACCAGGGATGTCCGGGAATCTCGATGGCCTCGACCAGCTTGTCATCCAGCGAGGTGCCGCAAAATCTCAGGCCCGCCGACGCTAGGCTCGCCAGGTAATGATTGTTGAATTCATAACGGTGGCGGTGACGTTCCGAGACCACGTCCTGGCCGTAGACCTGCCGCGCCAGACTGCCCGGGGCGAGTTTGCACTGCTGGCCACCCAGACGCATGGTGCCGCCGATCTGTGATTCCGCCGTGCGCTGTTCCAACTGACCGGATGCATCCTGCCACTCCGTAATGAGGGCAATGACCGGGTGCGGCGTCTTTGGCTGGAATTCGGTGCTGTGGGCGCCGGCCATGCCGGCCACGTTGCGGGCATATTCGATAACCGCAACCTGCATACCCAGGCAGATGCCGAGATACGGCACTGCGGATTCACGGGCATAGCGGACAGTGCTGATCTTGCCCTCGACGCCGCGCTCGCCGAAACCACCGGGCACGAGAATGGCATCGACGTCCGCCAGCAGAGTGTGGGCGTTGTCGCCGATGTCCTCGGAATCGCAGTAACGAATGTTGACCTTGGTGCGTGTCTTGATGCCCGCGTGTGTCAGGGCTTCAGACAGAGACTTGTAAGCCTCGGTATGGTTAGCATATTTGCCGACCATGGCGACATTCACCTCACGATCGAAGTGGGTCAGCCCGTCAATCACCTCCCGCCATTCCGAGAGATCGGCGGCGGGCGCCTGCAGGTGCAGCTTGCGCACCACGATATCGTCCAGCCCCTGCTCATGCAGCAGCAGCGGAATCCGGTAAATGGTGTCGGCGTCCATCGAGGTGATGACGGCCTTTTCGCTGACATTGGTGAACAAGGCGATCTTGCGACGTTCCGATTCCGGAATCATGCGATCCGAACGGCAGATCAGGATATCTGGCTGGATGCCGATGGTGCGCAGTTCCTTGACGGAATGCTGGGTCGGCTTGGTCTTGAGTTCACCGGCCGTGCCGATGTAAGGCACCAGTGTAAGATGGATGAACAGGCTGTTTTCATCGCCCAGTTCGACCCGCATCTGGCGAATCGCCTCGAGAAAGGGCTGGGACTCGATATCGCCCACGGTGCCGCCGATTTCGACAAGGGCCACGTCATGCCCTTCGCCGCTCAGGCGGATGACCCGCTTGATCTCGTCTGTGATGTGCGGAATGACCTGGACCGTTGCGCCCAGGTATTCCCCCTGCCGCTCCTTACGGATGACGTTTTCGTAAATTTGGCCGGTGGTCCAGTTGTTCACCTTGCCCATGGTGGTGCGAACAAACCGTTCGTAATGCCCAAGATCGAGATCGGTTTCCGCGCCATCGTCGGTGACGAAGACCTCACCGTGCTGGAACGGGCTCATGGTGCCCGGATCGACGTTGATGTAGGGATCCAGTTTGGTCAGGGTTACCTTGAGGCCGCGAGCTTCGAGGATGGCCGCCAGCGATGACGCGGCAATGCCCTTGCCCAGCGAGGACACCACACCGCCGGTAATGAAAATGTATCTGGTCATTCAGAAAAAATGGAGTGTGGGGCCTGCAATACGAAGCCCTGATGACCCGATTCAGGAAGCCCTGCTGGGACCCCGTCACAAGTAACAAGGGAGGCATTTTACTTCACCACTGCGCGCCCGTCATCGGTAGCCTCGTGGATGGTCTCAAAGTATGACCTGTCAGTCGTTGAAGGTCAGGCGCATTTCGCAGGTATTCATATTGTTGACGTGGATGTCGACACGGTCG
The DNA here is from genome assembly GCA_044237765.1 of Methylococcaceae bacterium. Classification (GTDB taxonomy): domain Bacteria; phylum Pseudomonadota; class Gammaproteobacteria; order Methylococcales; family Methylococcaceae; genus UBA6136. The sequence goes on from JBIIEQ010000001.1 coordinate 139,653, forward strand.
GCCAGTCGTCTCAGCATATAACCCGCCATTTGCAGCACGGCATGCTCGCTGTGAAGCAGTTGTTCATGAGTCGGAGGGTGCATGGCCAGCGGGACTGTGATGCCGTAATAGCGCAGGATGACCGTGAAACTGAATTCGGTGAATATCGTTTCCACCTCAATGGTCTTGGCGGCTTTTTCACGCATGTCCACCATTTCATGCTCGGTGAGGATCTCAAATGCTTGCCAGGTGGCAAATTCGGCGCGGCGCACCACCTCGCTGCGTGCTCCCCAGCTTTTTCCCTGCCGCTCGAGAAATTCGGTGAGTTCACTCAGCGAACTGTGCAGTGCGTCAAAGGTTCGCCGTCGGCGGGTGTGGTCGCCAACCCGAAACATGCCTGAGAGCATTACTGCCGCCATGACACCAAAGGCCACGCCGGAGAATAGTAGGGGCTCAAGCGCATCCGGTGCGGTTTTCAGGATCAGATCCCGAAGCGGCTCATAGCTGATGCCTAGCAAAAGGCCGATGCCGACTGTGAGAATCTTGCGGTTATCCAGCAAGCGCGATGCGATGATCTGCAGTCCTGCCATGGTGGTGAAACAAGCAAGGAAAATCATGGCTGAGCCCATGACACTCTCCGGCAACATTTCCCAAAAGATGATGACCCTGGGCATGAAGGCGAGCAGAGTCATGATGCCAGCCAGCCAATAGGCCAGATATCGACTAGTACAGCCTGTCGCTGCGGCAAGACTGACTGCCCCGCCACTGGAGGTGATCGGGATGCCATTCAGAAATGAGGAGATGATATTGGTCAGACCTTCGGCCACGACGCCCTGACGAACTTGCGTCATGTCCGGCCGTTTCCAGTCGGCATCATTGAATCGTTGGGCGGCGATGACGGCGCCAAACCCATGCAGGGCAAGGAACAGACCCGTTACGAGGAGTGGAAGAATGCTGTCGGGGTCAACTGACCAGCCAATATTCATAGGTTGCGGCAGCATGAAGATCGGCGTGTCATAAAACAGGATCCAATCCGCGTCAGTCATCGGATCCAGCCAGAAACTGGCACCGATGCCGACCCCCAGCCCGATGAAGGCTGAAAAAAGTCTCAGATAGCCGGAGGACCAGACATTACAAGCGATCATGGTGCCGAGGGTCAGTACACAAATGATGGCATCTGCGCTGCTCGCTTCCTGGCCGAGACGTGGTTCCATAATCAGCTTGAGCCCGTTGTGGCCGAGTCCCAGTCCAATCAGCATGACCGAAATGCCGGCGATCTGGATGCTGAAAATGGATCGCAGCCGTGAAAAGATGAAGCCGAACACCACTTGGCTCAAGCCGATGATGGCCATTGCGCCAAAACAGGCCTGAATCCCACCCATCACCTTGGCCATCGTCAGCGCACTGAATGTTGAGGAAGTGGTCTGCAACGGGCAAAAGAAGCCGGACCCGACTCCCCAGCGGCCGAGAGATTGCAACAACACCCCCACGGCGGAGGCTAGTAAGGTGGCGGAAATCAGTTGTAGCGATTGCTCATGAGTGAGCTGCAAGGTGCGGGCAAACAAAGGGGTGACCACCAGATAGACCGCCAGGAAGGAGAACTGCTGGATGGCCAACACCAGCGAGATTTGTCGCGGAGGTTTGTCGTTTAGCCAGTAGGTGATGTTGTCGGGTTTGCGCATATCGTCATCAATTTGTTCTGCCTCCAAGGGGCTAGGTAATCATTGTGCCGAAAAATGCGGACGATTGCTGGGTGATGGTATTGCGCAAATCAAGTCACCCGGCAGATCTGTCGTTAGCGACGGGTGGCTTGCTTGTGTTTGGCCCCGGCGCGATGGGTGATTCACATCCACCGCGCCAAGAGGAACCCGGTCAGTAGTTGTTTGGAAGGATGCGTTGCGTGAGTGAGCCATTTAACCCACTTTGCGCCAATCTTGGTTTCATAGGGTATTGAGAAACCGCATCAGATTCTGATTTTCCTGAGGGGACAGTCGCTTGAAGGCTCCCGTCACTTGGATGGCTTCACCCGTATGCCGGTTGATAGCGTCCTGAAGCGTCGTGGCACTGCCATCATGAAGAAAGGTTCGACGTTTGCTCAAACCCCATAACGGCGTGGTCCGTAATTTGTTGCGGGTGGATTGTCCGCCGTTCTGGACGATGCCGTCCCCCGTGCCGACATCATGGAGTAGGAAGTCGCTGTAAGGGTGAAATGTGCGGCTACCCAGTGCAACGGGGACCAGATAGGTGCCGCCGTTGATGGGTGTTCCGGCTGGGGCCGTTACGAAGCTGGCGGTATGACAGATTCCGCAGCCCGTGGATTCGAAGGTGCGTTCCCCCAGCTTGATATCGTCTTGTCTGGCTGTCGGGGGCTTTTTCGGCTCGGGCGAGCCGGGTGTTCTCGGCGGGGCTTTGGTCGAGCGCATGAAATTGGCTGCGAGTAATACGCCATGATCACTGTCATTGGGTTGGCCGACGGTTTCGAACCGGTCGACGGAGCGGCCATTCGAGGTCAGCTCGGTGGGAAACAGTGGTGTGGTAATGCCCATTTCATTTCGATAGGCATCGGCGGAAAAGGATACCAGGCTGGCGTGCTGATCTTTCCAGCCAAATTTTCCGATGGCTTGCTTGCCGGGCGCTTCCAGTAAGTCAACCAGCACATACTGCCCTTTGATAAGGCCTTTGGATTGCTTGGGTTGATTATTTGCGATTTTTATCAGGGCGCTATCGGGTATCGCTTCAACATAGCCATCACCGAGGGTGCTCAGAGACATGCGCAAGGCCCTGACATTGGCATCTCGCGGTACTCTCGCCCGGATCGATGGGTCAATCGCTCTGGCAGGAATGAGGGAACCGCCGGGAGGATCAATAAAGTTCACCCCATCAAAGTATCCAGCCCGCTGGACACTGACCTGACTATGGCCCCCGTCGACGGGTCCATTGTGACAAGCCTGGCAAGAGACATCATTGAAGACGGGACCCAACCCCATCGGTATGGTCTGCACCAGCCTGAATTCGTCCAGAGCCTGCTGATAGTCCGTTGGTCTCAGGAAGCCATTGCTCAGGCCGTCGTAGCCGGTAGGGGCTTCCAGGCCGTAAGTGGTGACGGTAAAACCCAGTGCGCCAAGACCCAATATTGTGGCGAGCCATGGCCTTGATCCCGGACATGCTTTATTCCCCGGGGTCGAGTCTGTTGCCATCTCCCTGCCGACATTCAAGGCCGGTTCGGCATGATGGGCTGTGTTGTGTTGCATATTCAAACCTCTCGTTAGTCTGGACCTGTGAACGTTGATCTCGTGAGCGCGTAATGTCCCATGTCACCGGATCGCGAGTTATGCTCAAAAGTTGTGGATGAGCAGCTGATGGAGGCGGCGTATTCTTGATGGTCTTCAAGGTCATCAATGCCTACGAGAGGAGTGAATACGCCGTGAGTAAAGATAAGATGACTCGGTTA
>JBIIEQ010000046.1:0-26960 GCA_044237765.1 Methylococcaceae bacterium
ATCTGGGCAAAGTTGGCGACATTCACCATGGTGTTGTTCACGGGCCAATCTTCATTGGCGCCGAATTGGCGCGCATCCCAGAACTCGAAGCCGGCTCTCAGGCCGTTTTGATGATGGGCTTCCAGCCACAGAACGGTCTGCAATGGGATCTGGTCTTGCGCACCCGTCTGGCCGCGCTGCCAGGGGGTGTCAAAGGTTTCGTAACGGGTACGCTGCTCCAGCGATCCTTCCAGCCAGTCCGGCATGCCCAGCACTTTTTTGGCGTTGATGTGCTCGTGCAGTTCAAAACGATTCTTGCCGGTGAGCCAGTCATGGCGTTGGCTCATGCCAGCGGTCAGGCCCCAGCGGTTGGGCCTCTTGTATTCCGGCGGTGTCGTGCCCTTCTTGTCTTGGGCGGAGTCTGGTTTGGACGCGGTATCGGATGTCTTGGCTCCAGGCTTGATGGAGCCGGCGGTTTTGGCAGGTCTTGGGGCGCCTGCTGCGTCAGCTGTTGTCATGGTCTGAGCGGCAAGGGCTGCGACACAGGCTAATAGGATGCGAAATTTAAACATGTAGTTAGGTGCATATCATTGCGTAAGTCGCGAATGATAAAGCCAAGGCCCGATAAAATCATCCCGTTTCCGCTCAAGAATTGAGGTGGTTATACTTTGCCCATTGCCGGATACGGGCTTTTTCAGCGCCAGCCCTTGGGCTGGTGTATTAATATGCATTTATATGCATAATAAATGGCGGGCCGGACTGGCTTGCTGGTGATGTGATCATCCGTGACCGCCGGCGGCGGCCTGTACTTTTTTAGGAGAATTCGAACATGACGCGAGGAATTGCTGCCCTGCTGCTCGGTCTGCTGTTGCCCTTGTCAGCCCGGGCCGACACCGTTCAGGTGGCGGTCGCCTCCAACTTCGGCGGGGCCATGCAGCAAATCGCCAAAAACTTCCGCAATGATACCGGCCATGAAGCGACCGTCATGGCCGCCGGTACCGGCAAGCTCTACGCGCAGATCAAAAACGGCGCACCGTTCGAGGTGCTGCTGTCGGCCGATGACAAGACGCCGGCGAAACTCGAAGCGGAAGGATTGGCCGTGCCAGGCACGCGCTTTACCTATGCCGTCGGCAAGCTGGTGCTGTGGAGCCCCAGACCCAACACCGTCGACCGGGAAGGCAAGGTACTGCGTAAGGGCAGTTTCGCCCACATCAGCCTGGGCAACCCTAAGACGGTGCCGTATGGCCAAGCGGCGGTCGAGGTACTGCGGCATCTCGGACTGTACGAGGCGCTGGAACCCAAATTCGTGCTGGGCGAGAACGTGGCTCACGCCCAGCAGTTTGTCGATTCCGGCAATGCCGAGCTGGGGTTTGTCGCCCAATCCGGCGTCTACAAGGACGGTCGGCTGACCGGCGGTTCGGTCTGGTGGATACCGGACATCCTGTATACGCCGATTCGCCAGGATGCCGTGCTGCTCAAGAAGGGGCAGAACAATGCCGCCGCCAGGGCGCTGCTCGATTACCTCCGCCAACCGCCGGCCAAGGCCATCATGACTTCGCTCGGTTATGGGGTTGAGCAGGACTCGCCATGACTGGCCTGGATGACAACGACCTCAAGGCCATCTGGCTCAGCCTCAGGCTGGCCAGTCTGGTGACCATGATTCTGCTGTTGATTGGCACCCCGCTCGCCTGGTGGCTGGCTCGCACGCGCTGCCGGCTCAAGGGGGTGATCGAGGCGCTGGTGGCGCTGCCGCTGGTGCTGCCGCCAACGGTGCTGGGCTTTTACATGCTGCTGCTGATGGGGCCGAACGGGCCGGTCGGCCAGTTGACTCAGGCGCTGGGCATCGGCCTGCTACCGTTCACCTTTGCCGGGCTGGTGGTGACTTCGACGCTGTATTCCCTGCCGTTCGTCGTCCAGCCGATTCACAATGCCTTCGCCGCCATCGGTCCCCGTCCGTTGGAGGCGGCGGCCACTTTGCGGGCCAGCCCCTGGGATACCTTCTTCTCGGTGGCGCTGCCGCTGGCCCGGCACGGGCTGATCACCGCCGCCGTGCTCGGCTTTGCCCACACCATCGGCGAATTCGGCGTGGTCCTGATGGTAGGTGGAAACATCCCGGGGCAGACCCAGGTCGTTTCCGTGCAGATCTACGATCACGTCGAGGCGCTGGAATACGCCCAGGCCCACGCCCTGTCGGGCCTGATGATCGGCTTTGCCTTCGTCGTGCTGCTGCTCCTTTACAGCTTCGGCGGCGGGCGGTCCCGCGTGCTGTCGACATGAGCGTGACCGAGCCCACTGGCATCCATGCCCGATTGCGGCGCGACTTCGGCGATTTCGACCTGGAAGTCGATCTGACGCTGCCCGGTCGCGGCGTGACCATCCTGTTCGGCGCCTCCGGCTGCGGGAAGACCACGCTGCTGCGCAGCCTGGCCGGGCTGGAGCCGGCCGCCCGCGGCTATCTCTCGATCAACGGCGAAATCTGGCAGGACGACGCGCCTGGCCGTTTTCTGCCGCCGCATCACCGCGCCATCGGTTATGTCTTTCAGGACGCAGCACTGTTTCCGCATCTGAGCGTCCGGCGGAATCTCGACTATGGCCAGCGGCGCGTTCCGAAAGAAGATCGCCGCATCGCCTTCGACCAGGCTGTCGATCTGCTCGGCATCCGGCCGCTGCTGGAGCGCATGCCGGACAAGCTTTCCGGCGGCGAACGCCAACGGGTCGGCATGGCTCGGGCGCTGCTGACCAGCCCGAAGCTGCTGCTGATGGACGAGCCGCTGGCATCGCTGGATATCGGGCTGAAGCGGGAGATCCTGCCCTATCTGGAGCGGCTGCACGATGAAATGGATATCCCGGTGATCTATGTCACCCATTCGCCTGACGAAATGTCCCGGCTGGGTGATTTTCTGGTGCTGATGGAACGCGGCCGGGTTCGGGGGCAGGGGTCCTTGGCAACGATGCTGGGGGATCTGGACATGCTGTCCGCCTTCGCAGAGGAGCCGGGCGTTGTGTTCGAAGCCGTCGTCGCCGGGCATGACGCCGAAAACGGCGTCACCCGGCTCGATTTCGCCGGCGGGCAACTCTTCGTTCCGATGCGCGGCAAGCCGGTCGGGCGGCGCGTTCGCTGCCGCATCGTCCCGTCCGACGTGAGCCTGACGCTGACCCACGCCGCCGACAGCAGTATCCTCAACATCCTGCCCGCCACCGTGGCCGAAATGGGCCCGGTCGCCGAGACGGGTCAGGTCATCGTCAGGCTGGATGCCGCCGGCGTCCCGCTGCTGGCCCGCATCACCCGGCTGTCCTGCGGCCGGCTGAAATTGAAACCGGGCCAACCGGTATTCGCTCAAATCAAGGCCTTGGCCTTTCTGGATTCGCCATGAAATCACCCGACACCCCGACCCGAACACCACGCCGGCAGCCCGCCCCCGCACCCACCACCACGCAAGTCGGTCGGGGCCGAATGGCAAGCGTCGCGCCGCGCCGGCTGATCGACGCCGAACTCATCATCGGCGGCGGCCTCAACGCCAAGGTCTTCAACCTGCTGGCCGCCATCGAGCGGGAGGGTTCGATCGTCCACGCCGCCAAGGCGGCCGGCCTGAGTTATCGGGGCGCCTGGGACATGATCGAGCGTGCCAGCGATCTCTCGCCGCGCCCGCTGATCGCCAAAGTGATCGGCGGGGGCGAGGAAAAGGGCACCCGACTGACGGAAACCGGTCAATCGCTACTCGCGGCCTATCGTCGTCTGCAGGAGGAAAAAGCCCAATTTCTCGACCGACTCAATGAGCAATTCGGTCACGACCCCATCATTCTTCAATGGTTCAGGAGGATCTTCATGAAATCGAGTGCACGTAATCAGTGGTCCGGCACGGTAGCCAGCGTCAAGCTGGGGGCCGTCAATGCGGAAGTCATCATCAATTTGAGGGGCGGCGCGACCCTGGTCACCAGCATCACCCACGAATCGGCCAAATCCTTGGGTCTGGAATTCGGACAGACCGTCATCGCTCTGGTGAAGGCGCCCATGATCATGGTGCTGACCGATGCGGACGGATACCGCTTGTCGGCCCGCAACCAGATGGCCGGCACCGTCACGCAAATGCTGCCGGGCCCGGTCAACACCGAGGTCACCATCAGCCTGGACACCGGTGACAACGTGGTGGCGACGGTCACCCGGGAAAGCGCCGAGACGCTGGGTCTCGAGATTGGGAAGCCGGCCCTGGCTGTGTTCAAGGCCAGCGCGGTCATTCTGGCCGTGCCGGTCTAGCGTCCAGTTGCCGGCCCTTTTCCGCGACAGAGGGGTGCTGAGGGAGTCGCCAGTTCATGACCGCAAGACAATCCAATGGGCGGGGTTCCGGTGCAATGGAATCCGAAGCGATGCAAGCTGCCACTCAAAACCTGATTCCAACAGAGGTGTTAAAAATGAACAGACATGACGTGACCGAGAAGATAGTTACCCAAAAGGTGAAAAAGGGACTGAAATGGGCCGATGTTGCTGCAAAAGTCGGCTTGAGCAAGGAATGGGTGACCGCGGCCTGTTTAGGGCAAATGACGCTCACGCTAGCCCAGGCGAATATCATCGGCGCTCTCTTTGAGTTAACCGATGAGGAGCGCCGCTGGTTGACGGTGGTTCCGAGCAAGGGTTCATTGGCCACAGCGCTACCCACGGATCCGCTGATCTATCGGTTTTACGAGTTGGTGAGCGTTTATGGATCGACCTTTAAGGAACTGATCCATGAGGAGTTCGGGGACGGCATCATGAGTGCGATCGATTTCAGGATGGATATTTCACGGGAGCCTGATCATCAGGGCGATCGTGTAAAAATCAGCCTGTCCGGAAAGTTCCTGCCCTACAAGACCTATTGACTATATATTGGTAGCCATCGAAGAACGCCGGTCTGTTGTTGAGTCCGAGGCAGGTTGCTGGATTACCGGCGATGTCGTCTTCGGGGTGAAGCCGAGTGTCCGTGCTTGATCGGACGAGGGGTGCGGATGGGCGCTTCAAACTGGGTTGAATCGATGATGATCTCCCGCCATTGGCCCGGTGCCAGCGTCTCCAACGTCCATGGCCCAATCGCCGCTCGAATCAGCCGGAGGGTGGGATGACCCACGGCGGCAGTCATGCGCCGGACTTGCCGGTTTCGGCCTTCCTTCAAGGTCAGCTCGATCCAGGTGGTGGGAATGGCGGCCCGGTAGCGAATGGGTGGATCGCGTGACCATAATCCGGCCGGCTCTTCCATGATCCGGGCCGCTGCGGGTCGGGTGGGGCCATCATTGAGCAACAGTCCGTTCCTAAGCTTTTCGAGCGACGATTCGTCGGGAATGCCTTCGACCTGTGCCCAGTAGACCTTGGCCATTTTGTGTCGCGGGTCGGCGATCCGGGCATGGAGTGGCCCGCTATCGGTCAGCAATAAAAGCCCTTCGCTGTCGTAATCAAGGCGCCCGGCGGGACGCACTTTTGGCGCTAAAAGGTAATCTGCGAGGGTTTTGCGGCCGCTGTCCCGATCGGTGAATTGGGAGAGTACGCCGTAGGGCTTATTGAACAGGATCAGGCGTAGCATGCGAGCGGGGCTTTCGAATCAGCAAGGCTGAGGTGTGCTGCGGGTAGAATGGCGAGTCTACCACCCGAGCAGGAAGCCCCGTTTTGCCCCGTAAAACCCTCAGCCATCAAGGCTTTCCCAAAGAAAGCGAGCGGACGGATCGTCCGGTTCGTCATTATCAGGCATCCAAGACAAGCAGGCCCCCTTCGTTGTTGCGAGTGGCGGGGCTTTCGGCGGTCAGCGCGCTGTTTCAGCATGCCCCTGACAGGGTGGTCAGACTGTTTTACGAAGACAGGCAGGCGCGGCAGATGGGCGACTTTTGTGCCCGGATGGCCCAATTCCGCCGGCCTTACCGCAAGGTTGATGCGGACGAGTTGACGAAAATTGCCGGGACGGTGCTGCACGGCGGTGTGGTTGCCATCGCCGAACCGCAGTCCGAGTCTCGATTGACGGCCGCGGAATGCAAGCGGCTTATGGATACAGGCACAAACCTATTTGTATTGGATGGCATCGGCAATCCGCACAACGTTGGCGCCATCGCACGCAGCCTCGCTTTTTTTGGATTCGGGCATCTGGTGTTGTCCGATCACCCGCAGCAGGCAGGCTTGTCGGATGCGGCTTATCGCATTGCGGAAGGTGGGCTGGATTGCCTAGCAGTCTTTCGAGCCACGAACCTTAACGAGCTGCTGCGGGAGATCAAGGGGCATGGCCGCATTGTCGGTGCTGCGCTGAGTAGCCAGGGACAGACGCTGGAGACACTGCAATTGCAGCCTCAGTCGAGCCTGATTCTGCTGGGCAATGAGGAGCAAGGACTCGCCCGCGCCACCTTGAATCAATGTGATGTGATACTGACCTTGCCGGGATCAGGTGCGGTCCAGTCACTTAATGTGGCAGCAACGGCGGCCATCATTGCCCATGCGCTGCGCCCGAGGACAGCGTGATCCGGTGCCAGGACTGGCTGAACAAGCCACCAGAATTCACTGGACAAAAAACGACCCGTCTCGGAGGAGGCGGGTCTGAAACATCTAACTAAGGAGGAGCAAGACTCTGAAGCCGGTCGGTGTGGGATGCCAAACCGACGGTGAAACAGAGTTTACGTTGGCCCTAATAATTTACAATCCCAATTCTGATGGCATATCTGTGTCGCTACAGGAAACAATCCAGCACTCACATTCACTGCTCTTCTGAGAAAACAACACTTGCCGGCCCAAGGTTACCGACCTGGTTTGTAACGGTCCGTGAGCGTATTCAGAAAGGCGATCAGGTCGTCAACATCCTGCTCACTCAGCCCGAGTTTTCCTAACTCGTCGTGATTGACCTTGACGATTACCTCCACACTGGGCCAGCAACCCTGACGCAGCGCCTCCTCCTCACTAACCCATTCGCTACCGCAATTTGGTTTCAGATCACGGGTGTTATAGGAGTCGATGACACTTGCACCCCACCTTCAATCACGCCCGCCGATATCGGTTCGCTTTAATCAGGGTCGGTAAAGAATTGATCCGTCGAGTGACAACTGGTGCAAGCATTGCCGGGAACTGACGATAAGGTAGAGGGCCTGCCCGAGATTGGCCTTGCAGCTGAATAGCCAAGGCCGTATTGGAAAAAGGGAGAGAGAGCCAGCATGTAAACGATGAAGCCAATAAGAATGATTTGCATCTGATGCCAAGAAGCATCTATACTGACGCCCACGTCTTACTCAACCTAAGCAAGGTCCGTCATGCCCTTAAAAAAACAACCAATCATTCTTTCGGTTGCTGTTGCACTGGCGCTCGGTGGGACGGGTGTCGAAGCCAAGAAAGCCAAGCCCTCATCCATCGACGAGATGTGGCGGATCATCGAGCAACAACAAAAGCAGATCGAAGAGCTAAAGTCGCGTATCACCCAGAATGAGTCGGCGGGAGGGAAATCGGAAACGGGTCACTCCGCCATAGCTGCCACGGGAGATAAGACGGGTTCGGTCTCATCGAACACCGCTTCGCAGTCTTCCTCTGCCACAAAGAAATCAGCGAAGTCCGAGGTTGAACGAAAGACCGATATTTTATCGGCCGAAGTTGATGCTTTAAAAACACAGCTGTACATTCCCGACAAACGAGAATACAAGGTCCAATATGGTTATGGTCCGGCTGCGTCAGCAGTATACCGCGTCAATCAAGGGCTTTCACTCGGCGGGTATGGTGAGGCCGTTTACACCAATTTCAGCAAGAGCGACAGCTATGTAAAAGATAGAAATCTCAAAGACACGGCAAATATGCTTCGTGGTGTTCTATATGTGGGCTACAAGTTCAATGATTGGATTATCCTGAACAATGAGCTTGAATTTGAACATGCCAGCACAGGTAAATCCGGTCAGGTTTCAGTAGAATTTTCTCAACTCGATTTTTTGTTGAATCCCTATGCTAATGCTCGAGCCGGTATGTCGCTTGTTCCCATGGGAATCATCAACGAAATCCATGAAGGCCCTACTTTTCACGGTAACTATCGACCAGAAGTTGAAAGAACCATCATACCCTCAACTTGGCGTGAAATTGGGGCCGGAATGTTTGGTGAGCTAGCGCCGGGACTGCAATATCGCATGTACGGAATGAATGGCTTGAACGCGACTGGATTTACGAGTGGCGGCATTCGTGATGGTCGTCAAAATGCAAGTAAGGCGGTTGCCGAAGACTTGGCATTCACTGGGCGCATTGATTATGACATGCCTTTTGCGCCAGGCCTGCTGGCAGGTGCCTCGGCGTGGGTAGGCAACTCTGGTCAAGGCTTTGAGTATGCAGGGCAAAAGGTCGATGCACTGACTCAGCTTTACGAAGGGCATCTTCAGTACCACTGGCGTGGACTGGAAATGAGGGCGCTAGGAGCAGTAGGAAGTATTGGAAATGCCGAGCAATTGAGTCTCCAGAGAAAACAGACGATTGGCAGCCAAAACTATGGATGGTACACAGAGGCTGCCTACAATGTTATTCCATTATTCTCAAGCGAGATTACGCACTATCTGGCGCCTTTCTTCCGTTACGAAGCATATAACACATTGGCGGAAGTGCCTGATGGGTTTACTGATTATGATGGTCTTTATAATCGATGGATATATCAAGCTGGTCTGACTTACAAGCCCATTGAAAACGTTGCTGTAAAGTTTGACTATAGAAACTTCAATTCAGAGGCCGGAAAGCTGCCTGACGAGTATAACTTAGGCGTGGCCTTCATGTATTAATCCCAGGCAATAGCTTCCGGTCCGCGCTTAATAATCTGGGTAATGTAAAACTAATCTGGATAAATAAACTATGAATCCTTATTATTTGTTCTTTGTGCCTTTTTTGCTTGTGGCTTGCGCTACTTCAGCGCCCACTTCGCAAGTAAAAAAGCTTTCTCAGGATACATATGAGATTAATAAAGTCGGTGGGTGGGGTTATGATCTGCGTGATCTGAAATCCGAGGTGAAAGCCAGCGCCGAATTGTTTTCAAAATCAGCGGGAAAGGACATGGTTGTCATTTCTGAGGAAGTGAAGCCAGATGCCACAGTTGGCACTTACCCCGCCTATGATGATACCTATGTCTTGAGGTTTAGGCTGATTGATAAAACAAAATAAAGAGATTTCTTCGGCAAAGTACTTGGGGTGCTTCGCACCCCTTTTTTATCTGGGGAGAATGGATGAAAACCATGATCTACATTCTTTTACTTTTTCTTGATGGCTGTACGTCGTTCGCTGGTTATCGCCCGAACATTGATATGGAAGGCGTAGATCGGAGTCAATACGTTCGGGACATGCGCTCTTGTGAGCAGTCCTCAAGCAGTGAAGGTTTCAGTGTAACTAACCCGATTGCAAAGTGCATGGTTGCCAAAGGCTATCGACTTAGCCATAGCTATCATTGAGGTCGCTTGTTTCGTTAGTTTTGTGCCTCTTCCATAACGGCAACTCTGCAAGTCGACCAATAATAATGACCGCATGAACGCCTCGAAAGGCGTTCATGCGGTCTGGATTTGCATGCGCCATTAAAAAAGCCTATCGACTCGGCCGATAGGCTTTTGGTTTGAGCGTCCAAATGAACTAATGCGGGATCAGTTTTCTGCTTCGTTCAGTGGTCTACGTCAGATCAATCAAAGCGATTTTCGTTACCTTACTTCTTCTTTGGCTTGGTCGACGAGGTGGACTTCTTCGCCGCAGGCTTGCTGCTGGATGACGGGCTGGCAATCGTAGACGAAACGCCTGCGTCTTTCAGTTTGCCGGCATAAGCGGCTCTCTCGGAGGCTGACATCGTGATGAGGCCGGCCGTCTTCAGGTAGCCCTTGTCGCCCCAGGCGTTCTCACTGGTGATTTCGCTCAGAAACTCACGAAGCCCTGGTGTACGCCCGATGCTGTTGGACTTGACGTACAGGTATAACGGGCGCGTACCCAGATAGGCTTTGGAGGAGATATTTTCGTATGTCGGTTCCACGCCATTGATGGGGATCGCGCGGAGTTTGCTCGCGTTGTCGATCATCATCTTGTAACCAAAAACGCCCAGTTTGGGTGAGGTGGCATCGGCAACACGCGCCACGTGGGTTTCGTCGTTTTCACGACCTTCCTTATACACGCCATCCTCGCGGACGCTACGGCACTTGCGAAGCATGTCGGCGGTCGGCTCACGAGCACCGGCCGGTACCCAAGGAGGCCCCTTGCACTCGAGGTCGGAAATCAGGTCGACAAAGGCATCATGAGTCGCCGAGGTGTTGGGTGGTCCCAGCAACTCAATCGGGGTGCCGGGGAGAGATCGCTTGACGTCATCCCAATTCTTATTGGGGTTGAGTTCCATCTGGCCATTCCGTGCTGCAATCCACTTGGCAAACGCCAAGCGTGCTTCCTTATCCGTCAGAGTCCAGGCGTCAACTTTCTTTGATTGGGCCAGAATGACCGCGTCATACCCAATCTTCAGCTCAAGAATTTGATTAACCCCGTTTCTTTGACAATCCAGTTTTTCTTTCTCTTTCATGGCGCGAGAGGCAATCGCAATGTCCGGAGCTTCCGCACCATGACCTTCACAAAACAATTTGATGCCGCCACCGGTGCCGGAAGCCTGGATAAGAGGGGGTTTACCCTTGGTTCTCTCTGCTGCTGCCTTGACAAAGGGGACGAGGGTGGATGAACCCATCATGGAAACGTAGCCGCGCTGAAAATCAGCCAAACTCGATGTTGCAATCAGACTTCCGCTGATGATTGCAGTAAGGGGGATGATTTTTCTTGTCATATATGATAATTCCGAATTGAAATGCGCGAAGCGCGCTGAGGTCATTGTAAACCGAATGAGACGATGTTGCCTTCCTGAGGAATCTGCTTCCATTGACCTTCCCAGAAAAAGCAAACCCGCCATAAGGCGGGTTTGCTGTGTCGCTAGGTAACCGGGGTTACCCTGACGTGGAGACTATATCAGTCACCCATCCAGCGCAGTTCAACACGACGGTTGCGGATACGACCGTCTTCGGTGCCATTGTCAGCGATCGGGTACTCTGTACCGTAGCCTTTGGCGTACATGTTGTTGGTCACGCCCTTGCTGCGCAGGTATGCAGCAACAGACTCGGAACGACGCTGAGACAGGTTCAGGTTGTGCTGTTCCTTGCCCTTCTTGCCTTCGTAGCTGGCATAACCAGCAACTTCAATGTCCTTCTTGGCCGGGAATGCAACCAATTGCTCGGTTACGCCGTCCAGGATGGTCATTGCGCCCGGGGTCAATTCAGCGGAGTCATACTTGAAGTTAACGCCACGGAGTTCCATCACGATCGGGCAACCCTGGTCATCAACCTTGGTCCCTGATGCGGTGCCTGGGCACTTGTCATCACAATCATTGACGCCGTCAGCATCGCTGTCGCGAGTTGCACAATCGTCAGCCGCCAGAGGAGCTGCTGCAGCGCCCGGCTTGTCCCCGAAAGGTACTACGAAGCCCAAGTTTACGACGAGGTCATTGAATACTGACGTATTGCTGATGTTTCCGTAACGGCCATCAGAAAGATTCATCAGGTTGGCTCTTTCGTAGTAGTCACCGGCAGCGGTGTCACCACGGTAACGAACATCACCGCGGAGCAGGAAGTTGTCGGCCAACTCATAGGTTGCGCCGACACCTGCTTCAAATATGAAGGAGGCCGTCTGTGTACCGAAACTGCGTCTGCCGCCAGTCATATCGGCTACGCCAGTGCTAGCACCACGCCAACTGTTGTTCGCTCCACCGATACCGAACACGGCATAGGGAGAGAAGGTGTCACGCATGAAGTAATACTGCAGGTCGATGGTGCCGCCGGTCATATCGGTGCCACCGCCAGAGAAGCCCTGATTTGCCTGGCCTTCAAGTTGAGGACGGCTGATATTGGCAACGCCGTTGTTCTGCCAATTCTGCCAGAATCCACGTACTTCCACGTTGAAATATTCGTTGATGATCTTGCCGATTGCCAGACCGCCACCCCAGCCACCGGTCGCATTGCGATCGCCGCCTGGCTGAACGAAGGATCCGAAAGGCGCCACATACCAACGGTCGTCGGTGAATTCGCCGCTTCCGGCTGGAGCAGCGTAATCTGCAGCAGATTCAGCGGGTGCAGCAGCAGCGGCAGACTCAGCGACAGCTTCGCTGGTATCAACGGCAGAGTGAGAATCAGCATTCGCGACGGAGACGCCCGTCAATCCTGCCAAGCTTAAAGCCAGTAGATTTTTCTTAAACATGGTTAGCTCCCATTAGCCCTAAAACAACAATTGTTGAGAAATTCGCAACATGGTCAATGTTAGCTGTTGCCGTGTGGCCTTGCAACTACATTTTTACAGTTTCTGTTTCAAGTCCTAGATTGAATGGGATTTGCAGCTGTACAGCGAGCACTATCACCATTTATCTATACGCTATCGTACATCAGGGGCTGCTGCCGATAGGTTCTGTGACCAGGAAAACAACAGGAGAAAGCGCTGCCCTTCCCCAAGGCGCTGCTGATTTTGAATTCCGCGCCGTGTCGCGCCATGACGTGTTTGACGATAGCCAGCCCCAGGCCCGTGCCTCCCGAGCTTCTGCCTGGATCCACCTGGTAAAAGCGTTCGGTCAGACGCGGCAGATACTGCGGCGCTATCCCCGGGCCAGTGTCGGAAACGTCAAGACGGACCCCTTCCCCCTCATCATGCCAGCGCACCAGCACCTTGTCGTTATTCCCACAATATTTGAGCGCATTGTGGACCAGATTGGTAAAGGCGCTACGCAACTCCTGCGAGTCGCCCAGCAGGCCGGCGCTTGTTTCAATGCTCAATTCAATGGCTGGCTTGGAATCCATAGATATATCCAGGGCATCTTCGTGAATCTCCGTGATCAGTGATGGCACATCGACCCGTTGTTGAGTCTTTGGATGGGTCGCCGATTCCAGCCGGGTCAGTGTCAGCAGGTCATCGATCAATGATTGCATGCGGAGGGTCTGTTCCTCCATGCGGCGAAGCGCTCGCCCGTAGTTTTCCGGGAGCTTGTCCGCATTGTCGACCAGAGACTCCACATAACCGCGAATGACGGTCAGCGGGGTTCTCAACTCATGAGAAACATTGGCGACAAAGTCCGTGCGAACACGCTCCATGAATCGCAGCTGGGTCACGTCCTGTGCCACCAGCAGCCGAAGATCGTCCCCATAAGGAATGATGCGAATGTCCAGTTGAATGGCTTCATGCACGGGCGATGGGATGCCGACCGTGGTGTCGTAATTGGCATGCTCCAGGTAGTGGGCAAACTTAGGGTAGCGGAGAAGGTTGCCGATTTTCTGGCCAACATCACTTCGCCGGAGGCCCAGTAATTTTCCGGCCGCATCGTTGAACCAATCAATCTGGTCACCCGCACTCAGCACCACGGTGGCATCGGGCAGGGCGGCTGTTGCCGTGCGAAATCGGTCCAGGAGTCGGATCAGTTGCTTTTTGCGTCGTCTGTTGCGTCGGCGCAAGCGAAAGATAAGGTAATAGATTTCTTCCCAGATGCCCGTGCCGCGTGGAATCTCGCTGGCTTTTCCGCCACGTAGCCAGTGAACCAGGCGGTTGGCGTGGAAAAGATGATGGCCAAGATAGGCCAGCAACGCCATCCAGAGAACGAGGATGGGGTGATGAAACAGTTTTCCGAGAAAGACGCCAATTAATAGCGCCAGAAGGATCAGCGAAAATTCGGAACGCCAGGGATTTAACATCGAATATCGTCAAATCAGTGCATTGCGCGACGAGCTTGAGAGCCGGTGGTTTGCCGGAGAGATCATCGGAACCATCGGTTGACTCAGCGGCTGATGTTCCTTGTCATGTTCCAGACTTGAGCAAAAGAAAAGGCCGAAAGCCCTAGGAAACAGATAAGAACCCAGGCCGGCATGCTAAGCCCCAGCAGTGTCCAATCCACCTTGGCACAATCCCCAGTCCCCGTGACCATGGCCTTGAGCGTGTCGGACAGGGGGAAGTACTGGAACATATAGGAGAGCCCCGGACCACAAGCGGGCACTTCGTCCGCAGGAAGGTGTTGAATCCAGACGTGACGAGCGGAGACGCTGGCACCCACCAGCGCGACCAAGCCACCGACGATGGCGTAATTCCGGATTCCTCGCGGGCCAGAAGCGTGCAGGTACGCCACTAGCATGACCAGCCCGACCGCGACGACCATGACACGCTGCGAGATACACAAAGGGCAGGGGTCCAAATGACCAATGAACTGAAAATAGAAGGCCGACAAGATCAGGCCGACGCAGAAAAGAAAACCCAGGAGAAAACAATGTTTGGCAGACAGCTTTAGCATGGATCCGTCGTCTCGATCAAAGAGTTGAAACAGGTCCGCTTTGCGGTCTATCGAGTCGCATGCCTACTTTCATGATGACCTGAAATTGTGTGACCTTGCCCTCACGGATTTGACCGCGGGTTTCAATCACCTCAAACCAGTCCAGTGACTGGTGCGTCAAGTTGGCTTTTTCGATGCCATTGCGGATGGCATCATCGCTGCTGATCGGTGAAGTGCCGACAATTTCAAGTAGTTGGTAGGCTGAATTTGGCATTGTGGTTCGGAATGGCTGGCTGTTGAGTTAATAAAGGCTTGGCCCGATGTGGGTGTTAATCATAGCGCAAGGCGCTTTTCCGCTAGCCGGTCGTGTTCTTTTCCACCCATCGGTAACCCTGCTCCAGGGTCTCCCGTTTCCAGAATGGGGCCCGATGCTTGAGGGCCTCCAGAATATGGCGTGTCGACTCCATGGCGGCTGAACGGTGGGCAGACCAGATGGCAATCAGCACAATGCTCTCACCCGGTTCAATGGCCCCGAACCGATGAATCACCAGCGCTTCCAGAAAGGGCCAGCGCTCGCCGGCTTCGTCGACGATCCGAGCCAATTCGCGCTCCGTCATGCCCGGGTAGTGTTCCAGCCAGAGCTTTTCAACGGTATCGCCTTCGTTGAAATCGCGCATGGTCCCCACGAAAATACTGGTCGCTCCGTACTTGCCTGTCTGCGCCAGAAGCGCTGACTGAAATCGTGAAACCTCTGCGTAAGGATCAAAAGGGAATTCCCTGAGTTCTATCCGCATCTCATCCTCCCGTAACGGGCGGAAAGAAAGCGACTTCATCCCCATCATTCACGGCGCTATCGGCATCGGCATATTCCATGTTCACGGCGAAGAGCATATGGTCCGGCAGCGGTCGCCCTTGGTTTACGGCTTTCCAGAGATCGTTCACCGTGCTGATGCCCTCCGAGGAAATCTGCTCCTCGTTGCGGCCCATTTTTTCACGGAGGCTGGCAAAGTAGCGGACTCTGATGGACATGTTGGCGCTTCCTGTTCCCGAAAAACGTCATGCTACAGGCTCAAGGCCCGGGTGAAAAACCTTCGTGGGTGCGCCATCGCTGCCGTAAATGGGTGGTATGGTTGCGGCCCCGTCAACCAGATGTTGCCGGAAAAATCGTCCGACATCTCCAGAAAGGCGCTATCGACCACTCCTCTGTCAATAAGATCGCTGATTTTGGCCTCGCCGGGAGGCGGATTGACGGACTTGACCAGTAACAGGTGCTCAGCCCCCAGATTTTCTGCGAGCCAAGCAGCCAGACTGTCCGAGGTGACTTCCCATGAGGCGTTGATGCGCGGATCCGCCAGGGACTCGGCATCGGGAAGCCAGAGAATGGACTGGCCATTCTCGATCGCCTCCTTCAGCAAGCTGGGTTGCGTGGCTGTCTGGAGTTCGGGCCATAGGCCCTGCAGCATCAGCCCGTATTGGTGCATGGCTGATATGGCCAGCCTATGCGCCAGTTGATCATCAAAACCCCAGCGTTTTTGAGCTTGTCTGACCGCATCGGCAAACACACCGCCGCCTGGCACCACGATGACAGCGCTTTTGGCCAGCACTTCGAGCCATGCCAGCAGGCCTTCCGCCGCCCAGAAGCTGCCGCCCAGCTTAATGACCCAGAGCATAGACGCTGGCATCACGCTGGCGAAACTCCTCGATCAGGTGCAGGAGAGCCGCGGCCTTGTGGTGGCATTCCTGGTACTCCAGCTCCACTTCGGAATCGGCCACGATCCCGCCCCCGGCCCAGAAGCGAACCGTGTTGTCTGAATGTACCAGGGTGCGGATCGCGATATTGCTGTCCATGTTCCCGTCATAGCCGATGTAGCCGATGGAACCACAGTAAAGCCCGCGCCGGTTGGGTTCCAACTCCTCGATGATCTCCATAGCCCGGATCTTTGGTGCGCCCGTGATGGAGCCGCCGGGAAAGCAGCCGCGCATAAGGTCGAGTGCGCTATGCTCGGGCAAGAGCTTGCCCTGTACCGTACTCACCATGTGATGCACGGTCGCGTAACTTTCTATTTCGAAAAGCTTGGGTACGTGTACCGAGCCGGGCACACAATTCTTGCCAATGTCGTTGCGCAACAAATCCACAATCATCAGGTTCTCGGCACGATCCTTCAGGCTGTCCTGCAGTTCCAGCACCTGTCTGGCATCACCGACGACATCCTGAACCCGGGGTCGGGTGCCCTTGATCGGTTTAGTCTCGACTTCGCCCCCGGACACCTTCAGGAACCGTTCGGGCGAGGAACTGAGGACCTGAACCTCCGGATAATTCAGGTAGGCACTGAAGGGCGCAGGATTGTAGGTTCGCAAATATTGATACGCCACCCAGGGATTGCCTGAGGAGTGTGCCGAGAAGCGCAGGGCCAGATTGACCTGGTAGCAATCGCCCTCCTCGATGTAGTGCTGGATCTTCCGGAAGGCTTTGGCGTAAGCCGGCTGGTCGAGATTGGCGCGAACTTCGTCGAGAATCTGAAAATCTCCCAGCCGCCATCCCAGGGTCTGGATCTGGCTGAAACTTTTGACCAGATGCGGCCAGCGTTTGTCGAGCATTGGACTGGCTTCCCGACCCACCAGGTAGGTTCGTCGCTCGAGATGATCAACGATCACGGCCCAATCATAGATGCCGACAACCATGTCCGGAAAGCCCTCGACGTTGGCGGCAAGATCGGGGAGCGTTTCCAGGCGCCGGGCCAGATCGTAACCAAAATAGCCGATGGCCCCGCCACAGAAGGGCAGCTCGGAGACGGCGCCGCTGGTGGTGCCCAAAGCGTCCTGAATCAGTTTGAATGGATCCTCGGGCGAGAGCTTTAGCAATTCACCCTCGCGGACTTCGGTCACCCCTCCACGAGTGATCAGCGTCTTGACGGGATCCGCGGCGATGATGTCGTAGCGGCCCTGGCGACTGTGGGGGTAACCGCTATCCAGAAAAACCGACCAGTCCCGGTCAGACCAGGGCAGGAACAGAGCGGCGCTGTCCTCGAAATAAGGAATCTCCTGGATACGCGGGGTCATTGAGGCGGGTCAAGTTCCCTGAATGCCAGGCATGCAACGGCGGCGGCGGGGCCGCAATCGGCAATTTGAAAGTCCGTGGTGGAAGCGCTCGTGCCTGCAAACAAATCGCCAAAATCCATGTACGGTCGCTGCAATCGGGTAGCCAGAACCTTGACCAAAAACCTGCCCACGCCCGCCCCGATCAGGTGAGCTGATGGACCAATCAGATTGCGGGAAAGCTGCAATTCCAGGGCATCAAGCAGGGTCATCAACTGACGCTCACGGAGGTAGAAGGCCAGGCTTTGCAAGCTACTCTTCGGGAGTGATTCGGCATCTCGTCCGAATTGACGGGCCAGTCGCTGGCGGCTTCCTTCACGGGTCTTGGGTCCCTGATCAGCAGTGGGCATTTGGTCGGCATGCTCGGGCAATTCTCCCGTCAAGCGGTAAATATCTGAAGTGGAGGAGAAGAGTTCTGCCATGACGCCAGACCAGATTCCTTCGAGCGGTGCCCGGCGACTCAGCACCATGGCGGGCGTTCTGACGACCCCAGAGTAAACCAGTTCATCGTAGCCCATTCGTTCGCTGTCGGTATAGCCCCGGTGGCATGCCTGATGCTCTGAAATGGTCAAGATATCCGTGGTGGTGCTGCCCACATCCATGAAGACGGCCTCCTTGATGCAGGAGGCTGCCCAGAGCCCGCTGGCCAGCCAGTTGGCCGACGCTACCTTGGGTGCATCCTCCAGTTCGAGGTTTTCAGCCGGAATTAGTGGCTGGTTGCCCGCAAAGACCTTGACCCGCCCGACACCCAGGCGGCTCTTCATTGCCGCCGTCAGCGCCATGACACCCTCCGAGCGGCTGGAAAAATTATCCGCCAGTTCACCGGTCATGGTGATGGCATGGTGTTCAGGCACATCACCGGGTAAGGCGGAAAATATCCGATTGAGCGCATGTTCCAGCTGGTTCAGGCCTTGCCAAAGCGGGCAGGCCTCCTGCCGGCTGAAATCGATAAGCCCTTGGCTATTCAATCTGATGGCCTTCAGGTGGGCACCGCCAATATCCCAGCCCATGATGGGGGGGCTTATCCGTGGGCTTACCATGTCACTTCAACGGGATGGAGTGGCCGTTCGGCCAGGTGGGGCAAGTCCCCGGAATCCAGAACGTCGATCACGAGTTGGGCCGGGTTGACTCCCAGCGCGCTGCGCAGTCCCGCATAGGACGAAGTAAGTCGGGGATTGATTTCCAGCACATGGATTCCCTCCGTGTTTCTGATCAAATCCACGCCGTTGTAGCCCCATAATTCGGGAATCGCAGCGGCTATTTGCCGGATCAGGCCGGAGAAAATGCCGTTTTCGTCCCTGATTACATTCACGCTACAGCCGTTCAGCGTAAAAGTATTGCCCAGCTGTTGAATATGCTGGCGATTAACGCTCAGGAGCCTAGCCTTCCCCTGCGCAAACAGTCCGCAGAGACTCAGGCTCTCCCCATCCAGCAGGGGTTGAATGACCCAGTCCCCCGAGTGGTCATGGCCGTTAAATTCTTCCCAATGCAGGGCATCCTCAATAATCCGGATATCCTCGCAACCTAGGCCATCATCGGCTTTGATAACCATCGGAAAGGGGAAAGGTGTATGCGCTGATGGGGATTTCCAACGCTGGGTAGGGACAACAGGAACGCCCTTGTCGCGAAGCCGGGTCGCTGTCAAAAGTTTGCTGGCCGCCAGGCGGACACCATCGGCCTGGGTATTCAGCAAGGCTTTCCCCTTGTCTCTGACCAGGGCACAAATGGATTCAAGCACTCCTCCCGTCTCGGGCGCTATCGGCCAGACGGCATCCACTTGTTCGATGGCGCATTGCAGAAGGCTCATAACTGCGTCATTCGGTTCGACATTTATCCATTGTACGGTCGGTGCCACATGGGTCGAACGGGTCAGCCGGCTGTCCCGCAAAGCCAGGAGTGACAGGCCAGGAATATCGGCGAGATCCCTGAGCAACGCGAAGAGCATCGCATCGCCCTCCCTGACCAATGAGGAGCTGGGTGCTGTCGTCATGCCGCCCCCGGTAATATATTCAAAAACCAGAAGCTTCATGGTCTTCACGAGTGGAAATCATCCCTGTAATCGATGTGATGGCTGGGCAAGTGGTGCACGCCCTTCGAGGCCAGCGTCAGGCCTATCAGCCCATAAAAAGCCCGCTTAGTCCAGACCCCAGCCCCATCTCCGTGGTTCGGGGTTTGCTCCAGCTCGGGAATTTCAAAACGGTTTATGTTGCGGATCTTGACGCACTGATGGGGCTAAGTCCGCAGACGGCCGCGATCCAACATCTGGCGGCTGCCTTTCCTCATCTCCATTTTTGGATGGACCATGGGCTACCGCCCATGCAGCGAGAGACCGATTTTACCTGTGAGCAGGTGGTGTCGGTCATCGGCAGTGAGTCCATGACCGAAAAAACATTGGTGGAGTTGGACCTAACGGGTCGGCCTTACATCCTTTCACTGGATTTTCGGGACGGGCAGCTGGTCGGACCAGGGAGCATTCTCAAAACGGTGGATCTCTGGCCAGGACGCGTCATTCTTATGAACCTTTCTAGGGTCGGCAGTTTCGATGGCCCCGATTTTTCCGAAGCCGCGCGGTTTATCGAGCGGTATCCCGAACATCATTTCGTCTCCGCCGGAGGCATTCGGCATGGGCGGGATCTGGATGAATTGCTGGAAATCGGAGTGACAGCGGTGTTGGTTGCCAGTGCACTCCATACCGGCGCAATTGGCCGAGATACATTGAATCGCTTCAATCTGGGTTGAATGACCGGATGCCTGCAGCCCGCGTCGGATCGCTGATCGACAGGCGAAAAAAAACGCTGCCCCGCCTAGACGAGGCAGCGTTTTTTAGGGGCCCTTACTTGTGAGCTGCGAAGGGATGACCTTCAGCGGCCTTTCTTGCAACCACGTCAGCGGCCTTTGGCTCACCAGCGACAGCGCGCTTGATGGAGGTCTTGGTGGCTTCGTAGTTGTAGTCCTGGATCTTGGCGTCGTCTTCAGCCAACCAGTGAATGAAAACGCCGACGCAGATGAACAGGTCATCCGCTTCGTCAGCCGGAATGGTGCCGTCTTCAACGCAATCAGCCACGGCCATGGCCACGCCACGCTGCGCCGGGCCAAACATCTGAACAGCCTGCTTGCCGTTCTTGATGGTGACCTTGTTGAACATTACGGTAGCGGGCTTGCACAGCAGGTTCGGCGCAACAACAGCCAGCAGGCTGGTGAAACCATCCTTGTTGTTGGTGACGCAGTTGGCGAACGCGGTTTCAGCAGCGCTGCCACGCGGACCCATGATCAGGTCGATATGTGCGACTTCGTTGCCGTCACCGACCAGAGCTTCACCGACCAGCAGTTTGTTGATTCTTCCCATGACTAAGTCCTCGGTATTATCGTTGTTGAAAAAAGAAAAGAATTTCTGAAGTATCGACATTGTTATGTCTCCCCATGCAGACGAGGGGTGCTGTCTGCTTTATTGTTTTGAGTCCTAAGGTCTCTTGAATCTGAAATCTCGCGTTTCAGTATTGATTCTCCAGTCGAGCGACCAACAGAGTCGCTACCGTCAAATCAGCTGTGGTCCCTGGATTGATTCCTCGGGATTTGAACTCCAAGTCCGCCTCCTTGAGAACACCCAGATTTTTTTGCGGCAACTGGTTTGAAAAAAGTACACGCCCAACCTCAGTCATCCGGTTTGAGATTTGCAGCGAACACTCGGCTCCAAACTTTCGTTCGATGTGGCTGTCCGTGTAACGGGAGATAATCCCGATAAATACCGCCACCGCCGCCCATTCTTCATCATCCCATCGGGACAGCTCGGCATGATACAACGGAACGGCCACGCGGAAAACATCAGCAAAGGAATTAGCATATTGACGGGCAATGCTGTCACGACTGGCCGCCAGCTTCATGCTTTCAAGCAGATTGACCCCGGGGGGCTCGCTGACATCCTGTTCCGGTGCCTCGCCAAGCCCTGCCGGTTGCGCCAGGCGAATGGCCTGGTAGACCCAGTCCGCATCATCCACGGTCGTGTTTTGCAAAACGGCCTTGACGGCATCCTCCAGGGATTTCTTTCGATCCGGACCCAGAAAGGCCTGGATGAGGGGGGCTGCCAGGAGGACAATGCCTAGGTTGGTGTTGCACCCCACGGCGCCGCGGGTGCCCTCGACAGCCCGAAATATTTTCTCTCCCAGCGAGGCGGCTGAATCGGCGAGGAAAGGCGCGCTTACCCGCGCGCTAAGACGAAAATCCTCCACGGTCATGTCGTGGCCCTCGGAATGCAGGCTGACATTGCCGGGTTTGTAGGCCCGCAGTTCAAGCTCGCAGGCCCAGAGATAAGCGTCGTATGCGAAATCCCGACGTCCGGTGTCAGCGAGCCTGGTCACTGGGCGCGCAGGGATAGGGAAACTCTCAGGGTGGCGTGAGAGAGAAAATCCTCCACCAACCGTTCAGCAATATCGATCTCTGTCACTCCTTGCAAGCCCTTCCACGCGGGGATGCTGTTAATCTCGAGGACCGAATACCGGCCATGCTCGTCACGGATGATGTCGACGCCCGCGTAATTCATGTCGAGAGCCTTTACGGAATCCTCCGCGAGCCGACAAAGCCTAAGGTCTTCTAGGTGTACTGGTTCGCAATGAGCACCCTGATGGACATTGTTCAGCCAGGTCACCCCGCACCTTTTCATGGCCGCCACGGTTTTTCCCGCGATGACAAAGACCCGAAAGTCATGCGCTGAATCACCGGAATGGATGTAGCGCTGCAGGTAGAAAACGCCATCGTCGTCGGAAAATCCGGCCAGATCATTCAGGCTGTCATAGCGGCGTAGCCCGGTTCCCTGTGAGCCGAATAGGGGTTTGGACACCACGCTGTGACCCTGCCGCAGCTCCCGCTCGGCAATCGAGCGTGCCCGCTCGGCATCCGTCAACACCCAGGCGGGTGGCGTCGCGATGCCGGCCCGTTTCAGCAGATAACTGGTCATGCCCTTGTCCACCGTGCGCTCAATGGCATGGCCATCGTTATACACAGGTACCCCCAGTAATTTCAGGGCGTGAAGAATATCGAGGTAAAGGACGACTTGCTCAAGCGTTCCGCCGGGCACCCCACGGACGAACACGCCGTCCGGGAGTCTCTCTTCGAAACCCGGCAAAAGAACGGGCAATTCATCCTCATGCAGGTTGAGCTGACAGGCGGTCAGGCTCAGAAAGCGGGCTTCAAAGCCTCGGCCTGCAAAGGCCTCGCGCAGACGCTTGCCGTGCCAGCCCGGGTCGTCGGTAATGACGGCAATCCGGCCCACTATTCGCCAAAAGAACGATCAAGCAAGGCTTCGTCCAGTGAGCCCGCATGGAAACTGTGACCGGATTCAACGGCTGTCACAATCACTTTGGCCGGGCTGAACAGCATGGCGTCTACCTTGAAGAAGTCATAGCCATACTCCTTGAAGACTTCGGCAAAGGGCTTGCCATAATCACGAGAGGTAGAGCTGGGCAAACCTGTGGCCAGCGCTCTTGCATCTTCATCGCTGCCCTTGACGAACAGATGCGCTGTGCCGCCGAACAGGATGGCATCATTGGTGCGGCCCATTGCCTTGACGAAATTGGGGTGTGGTGGCGGAACCGGAGCCGAAGCCATGCCGTCGATGATGTTGCCCAGCGGAAAGTGCAGCGAGTGAGCCTTGTGCAAGGCCACTTCCAGAACGCGGCTGACGACCTGCATGCCTCCCGCCAAACTGGAGGTCGGCGTCAGGATAACGTGGACGCTGTCGGTTTCCACCTTGCAGGCCCGGGCGATTTTCTCGATGACTTCCACCGGCGGGACTTTATCCACTTCCATAACAATGGCGGTTTCGCCATGGACATCCCGGTAACCCAGTTCCTCGTACAGCTCTTCGACCGGCTTTTCCACGCCTTCCTTGACCTTCGTTGCCATGGCGCGAGCGGGACCCGAGCCGAGTGCATAAAAGGCGCCCTTGCCTTCACCGTGAGAAAGGCTCCAGCCGGCATACTGGCTGCCGAGGCAGGCAAAGACCGGGTTCGTGCTGTAGACGTTCACCATGGTCGGCCACCGCTTGAAGGGCGAGTCCTGGGTCAGAGTGACCTTGCCAAGTCCGCCCATACACACTTCGGCGATGAGCCGCCCCGCCTCCAGTCCGCCCAACGCCTGGATACCGGCATCGATGACTGTACAGTTGTTGGCCAGTCGGTCGACCTTGAGTCGCAGACGATCAGCATGGGCGATCATGTATTTGACGATGGGCAGCGCGTAGGCGTTGACGCTCACATGGGCTTGCATTGAATTTCTCCGGGCGGTCTTGGGATGGTTAGATTGGATAGGTGGTTGTGGGCCAAGTCGCCGAAATGTGACCTAGCCGTTGTCTGAGCAATCGTTCAACATCAGCGGGATGATCGCCCTCTGCCAGTATGGTGCAGAGTGGTTGTCCCGGTTCAACTATCGAGCCGGCGACGGGCAAGTCTGCACACCAGGAAGGCCAATCTGCTATCGGCATGGCGACAATTCGCCTGGGCGCGAAATAGACGCGGAATGCCCTCACTTTCGCTGCAGCCACATCAAGCTTCAGCTCACCCCGACAGGCACGAATGTGGGCAGCAAGCAATCCGCCGGGAGTGTCCTCGTCGTAAAGCGCCATGGTGGCGCTGGGCCGGGCATTGACCTCAAGCACCTGTAATTCACCGTCATGGGTGACCATGAAATCCAGGCTATTGAGCCCCCTGATTCCGCCCACTTTTACCAAGGCAGCAATATGGTCTTCAATCTGTTGTTGTTGCGCTGGACTCAGCGGCGCATAGCTCATGGCGCCTGCAAACAAGAAAGGCCGTAACGAAAATCCGGTTGTCCACAGGGTGTTGACGCCGATGACCTTTGCAGTGTCACTATTCGCCAGAAAAAGCGCCGAGTACGTTTTGCCGCACACCCACCGTTGATAGTAATCCTCCGCCCCCCCCTGATCTTGGGCGCAGAAGCGTACACGCTTGCCCCCCTCGCTGCAACCGGACTTGATGAGCCATTTTTGTCCGTTTTCTGGGCGTTCATGGCGAATTTCCGGGTAGGGGACGCCGCATTGCCGCAGCAGTTCGAAGAAGGACCGCGGCGATCGAAAAAGACGCTGTATGGCGGGTGAATTTCCAATCACCTCGCGCGATCGGCCGAGCGCTTCCAGAAGTTCAGGCTGCGAGTCCAGACCGCTTCCATAGACCAGTGGGAAATCCCTGTCGGGTGCGAACTTGCAGGCAGCATCCAGAAGCGCCTGGGGCTCGAATGCGCCGTCGGTAAAAGGAACCGCCTGGGCATGGGCCGAGAAGGCTCGTGTGTCGGCATCGGCATAATGATCGAGAGCAACCACCCGAATCCCCGCCCGAGCCGCCGATTGGGCAAGCATGCGTGCCGAACAGCTCACCACCAGCAGCTTCTCCGGCAAGTCAGTGGCCCTGGCGCCACCGCCAGGCAATGGAACCTCAGGCAAAACCGGTCGCGATCTCCTGAATCTCCGCGCCGCGCGATCGAGGCGTCGCAATCAGGCATTGCAGTGGAGAATGGATGTCCAAGCTTTCCGTTAGCTCGGCGCGCAGACTCTCTGCCTTGTCGGGACTGTCGACAAGGCAGAATCCGGTTGGCCCCCAGGAGCTTTGGCCGATCCCTACGCCACCTCCAGCCGCCAGAATATCCATGGCATCGCGGACGCGGGGACTAGTAAAACGTCCTCCTTGGGCTGGCGCAAAATGATCCCCGACCGAACGTTGCAGATCCGTGATGACCGAACCGAACGCTCCGATATCATCCTCCATGACAGCAGGCAGGCCGCGCATCAAGAGAAGATGACATAGCCGTGCCGCTTCTTCGGCAGGAAATACCGGGAGCGCGGTGAAGGCCTTGGTTTCGCTCGGCCCATGCAAGCCGCTTTCCGCTTGATCCAGCACGATCAGAAACCGCCAGTGAGAGGGTAGCTGCAATCTTGAAATGACCGGCGGAACCTGCGTTTTCGGACCACGTCCGGCATCGACCACCAGGCCACCCTGTTCAAAGACCGCGATGCCGATGCCTGAGCGGGCACCGCGGCCGATGATTTCCGCGATCTTGGCCGGACTGAGCTTCAGGCCATGCAACCTGGCAAGACCTGCTCCCACGGCCAAAGCCATCTGAGTGCCGGAGCCCAAACCGGCATGATGCGGGATGGCCCTGTCTACATGAATACGGGCCGGAAGCGTTCGCCCCAGAGCCCGTGCGATGCTCTCGGCGGCCCGTTCGGCCCGTTCGGCATCTTCCCCCGTCACCTCAAGCCGGTCTGAACAAAGAAGTGACAGCTGCGTGGCAATCTCATTGATTCCGACGCCGATGCTACCGAACCTCCGACCCAGACTGCCACCCATATCGAGAAAGCCCATATGCAGACGTCCGGGCGCCTCAACAAAAATGCCGGATTTCCCGGGGGATGGGGGATGCTCTGCTCTCAACGATCGATCTCGGTAATGGACCTATGGGTCTGATGGCTTGAACGGCAAGCCGGTTGGCCAGGCCAAGCTACGAATTATTGGATGATTCCGCAGGCGATTCGGGCGCCCCCTGGTTGATCGCCATAATTGTCCGGAGTGGCATGAATGACCAGGGAGCGGCCTTTCAAGTCGTTGGCGCGAAGTCTCGATGAGGTGACCGCCGTCGTGGCAAGACCCTCTGATGAAACGGCCAACATGGGCAGATCACCCTTGTGTCCCTGACTATCCGGGCCGAGGTGATTGCCGGTTTTATCCGGATCATAGTGGCTACCGGCCTTCAGACCCGCCTGAACCTTGCCGTCTTTTTCGCCGGGTTCGCAGGACGCGTTTTCATGCAAATGAAAGCCATGCTGACCGGGGGGAAGCCCATGCAGGTCGGGTGATAGCCGGATCCCTTCCGGAATCTCCTTGATAATGATGCGACCTAACGAGGCGCCAACGCCTTTTTCGTCGATGGCATGGATTTCAGCAGTGGCCTCATCGGCGCTGGATAGCATTGGGCAAAGCATGAGGGTCAACAGGATAGGAAAAAAACGGCACATGGCGGCTCCAGGTAAAGAAAGTAAGCATCGGGCGTGGGAATTGTAACCACAAGCGAGGATGGGGCGGGGTCTCATCGGTCTGATGCTCGACGCCGCACACTGCTGAAAGGCAGCGCGACGCCGCAGGCAAGGATCAACGCACAGCCTGCCATCGCGTCCGGACCGGGGGATTTGTCGAACAGAACGACGCCCAGCAGAAGGCTCATCACCGGCGATGAATAGCCCACCGCACTGACCAGGGTGGCCGGCGCCAACTGGTAGGCCCGGGTCAGGTAAATCTGGGCAATGCTCCCCGCTGCGCCGGCCGCCAGGGTCCAAAGCCAGGGCTCACGCCCCACTGGCAATTGGAAACCCAGGCTGGCAAACCAGAGGCCATGAACCATCAGGCCTACCAGACAAAAATAGAACACGATCGTGCGGGGCTGATTGCTGCGGCCGGCCCGGGCGATCATCAGATAGGCCAGAGCTGCCAGGAAGCCTGCGCCAAGCCCCATGAGTCGACCCGCGAGATTCATGACCTCCGCCTGCGGGTGAACCAGCAGATACAGCCCGCCCACCGCGCCGGTTATGGCAAGCCAGTCACCGATGGCGTTTCTCTGAGCCAACAGCCA
>JBIIEQ010000107.1:0-7742 GCA_044237765.1 Methylococcaceae bacterium
GGTTTTTTTGTGCCTGATCGGCCAGTTGCTGCGGGCGTTGAAAAACGAAGGTGGGCACGCCTGCGGGCGACCGATGATTGGATTTCGGTCAGCGTATGCAGGTAGTTGAATTTTGCAGGGGCGACTAGTTATTCTTGGTCTGAGTTTACAACAGGAGCCTATGGGGTCGGCAGCGGTTTCTATCAAACTCCAACCACGCCCTTAACCAATCCAGATATCGACCCAGCAGGGGATAGGGTTGCTTCTTACGGGTGGGGTAGACCGGGTCGCCCTCAGTCTGTAGATGCTTTCTGACCGTCGGTCGGGAAAGATGAAAGCGCCTGGCCAATTCGCTGATATTGACCTTCTCAACAAAATGCAGGCGCCGCAGTTCGGCAATGAGTTCCACTCTGATCACTGCAGGTTACTCCGGCTAAAAGCCGGGCATTGAACGACCTGGGATGGAAAGTTTTCAACGCTCTTTTCTCCAGGACCCTGGAAAGTTTTTCACGCCGTTTTGCAGCCAAGGAGGACGAGGTGTTTTGACATGAGAGGCCCTGACTAGAGTGGATCAGCCTGGCAGCATAGCCATCAGCAGCGACGTTATGTGACGCATGCGGCTGAGTTCCAGGTATCCACAGGCTAGGAGCCCACTTCTTTGTGGTGTTCTGACGGCGTTACCAGTACACCTTGCGCGTGTCGTGTTCTAGCCGAAAAACAGCAAATTTCCCTCGACCTTCAGGCACAATCGTCGGTAATTGACCACTTCGGACCAAGTTCGATGCGGGGCAGGAGGCATGTACTGATGACTGAAGGGATCATAGTCCCCGGGGATTCCGGTGATCATTTGCATGGTATTGGTTGCCGCTGCCTTGACCCCGTCATCGGTACAGCGTGACCCGCCGTAGAAATCATTTCCCGGCCAGGACACGTGATCCCAGGCCACGATACTGAAGAGCTGGCACTGACTGAAATCATCGCCTGTTTCCTGATAACGACTTACCTCGCACAGCTGTGGTTTGTTCTCATTGCCTTGGGTCAGGGGTCTGACGCGGTAGGACAATGAACCGTAGTCGGTGCGTTCGTTCTGGCATTCGCGGTAGGGGTCGTAATAGATCATCTGAACATGCGGTAGCCGGTTCGCATGTTTTTCCAGCACAGCCTTGAGGGCGACATTGAGAGCTAACCCCAGCTGTCCCGCAAAGGGGCCGGCAAATTGGCCACAGCCGAGTCCCGGAACAGTGATCAGAGCTTTTCTATCGGCTTGTCCGGCCTGAGCGTTGGCGTAAAGAAAGAGAGGCAGCAAACGCCTTTCATACAATGCCTGATAAGCAACGGGATCAAGCCTTCCATCACGGGTGACTTCCGCCCAGTCGGCAGGCGTGTTCCCCGTCCCATTTCGCAACAAGGCCCCAGGAATGAATAACAGAGTGGCGGGCAGGGGTGTGGGATGAATGGCAGGAGCAAAGTGCTTGCCGTCATCAAAGGCTACCACCGGTGCGGCGACTCCCACATCACCCAGGATGGAGAGTTCCTCCGGGTTCCAGTCCTGGCCATCACCGTAGACCGCGCTTTCTGCAAAGATCAGCGGCGGTTTGGTAGCCAGGAGGTATTCCAGAAATGGCTCATCGTTGAGTGTGTCGAGAGCGATGTCAGCCAATTGCAGCTGCAGACGATTGCCCGCCAGCGACAGACCACCCCGTTGGAGTTTCTGACGGTAGGCATTCAATTTGGCGAAGGATTCAGGATGAAGCAGGATCTGGTAATTTGGCACGTGAGGGTTCCCATTCAAAGGTTGCGGTCAATTTTAGTCGCGGGAATCCAATCCGGTACGTAGGCCTCCTGCTCAGAGGTTTGAGGTGAGCACGGATAGCGGTGACGTTTGTCAGGACTGACCCCTGGCCACAATTTCACCATTCTGGTCAGTGCCTTTGGGCCCATGAGTCGCTCCTTGACCAGGTGACAGCCAATCAAGGTGCCGGTGCATCCAATGCCACCCCAGCAATGAACGTAAGTGCACTGGCCATTCGGTAGGCCATGACCTCGATGTCGACGATCAGGATGGAACTTGCCAGGGATGAAAAAAGCAGCTGTGAGCGGGAAAGCAGAAAACGTGGACTCAATGGGGTTCGGTTTTGCCCCGGGGTTCTGTACTTTACGGGGCAAACACGAGAGCCTGGACGTTTGTCATATCATCGTTCCCAAATCAGTCAGTTTGGTCACGCTCGGACATGAATTTGCTCACGGTCTCTTTAGTTTCTGGCACTGAATCTCCCCGGTTTGCGGGGTGGCTGCTTGCCGTCCTGGTCATGCTGATCTTGTTGCCGGGCTGTGCCAGCACGCCCCAACAAGACAGCGGCATTCAAGATGGGGTGGAAAGTTCGCAGGAAGACGATCCCTTCCTGATTCCCTCCAGGCTGCCTGTCGTGAAACCACCGAACGGAGTGCTGAACCCTGCCAACTCGCCAGTCGAGTCAATCCCAGACAGGCCGAAAGCGACCATTGCTCCGCCTCAACTGTCCGGGACGGTCGGACCATTCCTGCCCAGAGGGATCCATGATGCTGATGGATGGGCCAGGGACATTACCGTGGCCTTCAAGGCCCTGAAGTTGCCACTGAATGAGCAAAACATCTGCGCCGTGGTCGCGGTAACGGAGCAGGAATCTTCCTTCAGCGCCAACCCTCCGGTGGCCGGCCTGCCGAGGATCGTGCGTCTGGAAATCAGGCAGCGCGCCGAGAAGTTCGGCATCCCTGAGATGGCGGTAAATCTGGCATTGGCGGTGCACTCGACGGATGGTCGGACTTATGCCGAACGTATTGATGCCCTCAAGACCGAGAACGATCTGAATGCGCTCTACGCCGACATGACGTCGGAACTGCCGCTCGGCAGGCAACTTCTCGAGAGTTATAACCCGGTCAAGACCGGGGGTCCCATGCAGGTCAGCCTCAAGTTCGCGGAGCAGCAGATCCAGGACAAGCCCTATCCCTACTCCATCCAGTCATCGCTCCGGGATGAACTCTTTTCGAGGCGAGGCGGGCTGTATTTCGGAATCGCCTATCTGCTGGATTACCCGGCGGCCTACGACCAGATGCTCTACCGCTTTGCCGACTTCAACGCGGGTCGGTATGCCAGTCGTAATGCCGCGTTCCAGGCGGCCGTCCAGCAATTGAGGGGTCAGGCGCTGGATGCGGATGGCGATCTTCTGCGCTACTCGAATGGCGCTATCTCGGCTGAGCCCAGCCAGACTCAGAAAGCCGTGTTGTCTCTGGCGGATCGGCTGAAGCTGACCGAGCAGGAGATCGTCCGCGATCTGAAAAAGGAAAAGACGGCCGGTTTTGACAAAACCCAGCTGTTTCTCCGGGTATTTGCCCTGGCCAACCCATCCGGAGCCAGGATGCCGCGGGCACAACTCCCGGACATCAGGCTCAACAGCCCCAAGATCAGCCATGGCTTGACCACATCACGGTTTGCCAAGCGGGTAGATGAGCGCTTCCATGCGTGTCTGAAGCGAGGTTGATATCCATGACATGGCCGCAAGCCCGTTAATGTGTGACCACTTTGGCCAATCCGCCTTTGCAAATGATCAAAAACTGAGCTAACCATACGCAATCTGTGTTTTTCCCAGTACGTTCAGGTAACCCACAGGAGGGCCCAATGAATTTGCGACTATGCTCGATCATGATCTGCTTGTTGCAGGCAACGTGTCCGGAGGTGGTCTTTGCCGATCTGGCGACCGCTTCCCACAAGGCCCCGGTCAAGTTGTCCAGTCCCAAGGCGGTGAAGCAAGTGTTTGAAGCCACGGAGTTGGTTACCCGGGAGAGTGGATGGTTAAAGACGCCGGCGATTGTTGCGGACTCCGTGTTCGTGAGGGGGATGGAAATCACGCCTGGCTTCGATCCCGAGGGCGGTAATGCGGAGCATGTGCTGAAAACCTATGCGCTTAACCGTGCGGGTGTCGGCCGGTGGTTCACCTTCGTGGCGGGTCATGACATGGTCGAGCGAATCCTGGTCGGTGGACAGTATGCGGCCACCCGGGTGTTTTCCGATCTGGGGTATGGATCCAGCTTTCAATGCCGCCCGGAGAATTTCTATTGGCTGACGGTGTTCAAGCGTAGCGAGTCGGTCAAGCCCATGCCGGGCGTGTACTACCGGAATCTCCAGGCCTGGTTCAATCATGTGTTCAAGGCGAACGCCCCAAAAATCGAGGCAGACATTCTGGAGAAACTGGAGTCCCGGCGCTTTCATCAAATCACGGGGTGTCCTGTTGATGAGACCGGCAAGTTCGATAGTCGGAAAATTGACCAGTGCAATCCGGGATTCAGCACCGCGGTGAAGGCGCTGTGGGCCAACAACAAATGTTCCAACCCCGCCGCGCTGCAATACAAACCCGGGGATGTTTGCCCTACCGATGCAGTGTTCGGGTCGTTTGGAAGGCAGCCCAACGATCAGCAGCTTCGTGCGTATCTCTATGCGGTGGGTGGCTTCAATGAGTTCTATACCGGCTATGGATACACGGCCAATGCCTACACCGATCCCATTGCCCGTGAATACTGGACTGACAATCGATGGATTCGGGATTTGCCCAAGGTCGAGTTGCTCCGGGTGCAGTGCGATGCTCAATCCGGCGCTGCCGCAACGGGCACGGGCGGGAATGAGCCGCGATCTTCGCCTTTCGTTGAGGTGTATTAGAGAGCGAGTTGCCTGAGGGTTTGAGATGACTCCGGGACCTATTCGAAGTCATGCTCTACCCTCCATCGTAAGAAATCGGCTCGTGGGTAACAGGCCCATTGAAGGAAGGCGACGGAACAACAATGCCTGACCATGGCTCATAGTGAG
This sequence comes from Methylococcaceae bacterium, assembly GCA_044237765.1. Lineage (GTDB taxonomy): Bacteria > Pseudomonadota > Gammaproteobacteria > Methylococcales > Methylococcaceae > UBA6136. The sequence continues at coordinate 4,817 of JBIIEQ010000107.1, forward strand.
GCTTGGGGATTTTGTCGGGAGTCACTTCGATGGAAAAAATTGCGTTGATAACGGGGGCGTCGGGTGGTCTGGGTAAGGCGGTCGCCGAGCGCCTTGGGCGAGAGGGCTGGTCTCTGGTACTTGCCGGCCGGTCATCCCGGCGATTGGCAGAGACCTACTCTCAGGATCACCTGCAGATTGAGGCAGACTGCAGCACGCGATCAGGCGCCCAACATCTCTTGGAGGAGACGATTTCCCGCCTTGGTATACCCACGGCGCTTCTGCACTGCGCTGGCAATATTCGTCTCGGTGCCATGCACCGCATGAAGGAGGAGGATTTTCTCGATTGCCTGAATGCCAACCTGGTGAGTGCATTTCATACCCTGGCGGCGTTTGTCGCTGCCTTGCGCGAGGCGCAGCGGCCCGGTACCGCCGTGCTCGTTTCCTCCGCTGCTGCACGGATCGGCACACCCAATCACGAGGCCGTGGCCGCTGCCAAGGCGGGCGTCGAAGGCTTGGTCCGTGCAGCCGCCGCTACCTATGCTCCGAACGGTATCCGCATCAACGCCGTTGCCCCGGGCATTATGACGACCCCCGCCACGAACAGTCTGCTGGCCAGCCCGGCCATGCGGGATATGGCTGCCAGGCAATACCCCTTGCCCGGTATCGGTTCGCCGGAGGAGCTGGCTGATCTCATGGCGTGGCTGCTGTCCGACGCCGCAACGCGGGTCACCGGACAGGTCTGGTCGCTGGATGGTGGTTTTGCGGCCATCCGGCCCCTGGTGAAATAGCCAGAGGCCATCGGTCAATGGCTAGAGTTGGCTGGCTTCAGATAGGTGCCTTGACCCTGCAACTGTCTCTGGTTGGGTGCGCGAATGACCGTTCACCCAGCGTGATGTTCGAGCGACTGCTGGAGCGGCTGTCGAATGTGACCGAAGTTGAGGCAGATCCCGAATCGGCGATGGTTCCTATGCCGACCTACCCCAGGCCCCGTGATCTCATCCTGCCGCTGGACGATGTTCGAGTGGGTTTTGGTACTTTTCATGGATTGGGACGTTGTCGACTGCTGGGCGAGGTGAGCGCGCGGAACAGTTCCTTGGGCAAAGTCCAATCGGTCACGGCGCGGTTGCTTTATGAATTGCGTTTTTACCGCCAGCTGCAAGCCTGCCTCGAAGAGTTGCGACAGTCGGAGCATCGTGACGACGAGTTTATTACCGAAACTCAAGCTATCGCCTCCCGCAAACGTGCCAATTTACCGGCGGTATTCTGGAATGCCACATTTGCCAGCCCCGAGTTCCGGACGTTGATGAACACCGCCACCGACCCGCTTGCCCGAAACTCAGATACTCCAGTAGCGGATCTTACCGATGCCCTGGGCTTCATTAGCCGGATCGGGATGACGCTCGAGTCCGGTGGGGATACCGTCGAAAACGGCGAATTGGAATCTAGGTACTTCGTTGTGCAATCCGGAAAGCGGGTGGGGCCGCTTCTGCAAGGCATGGCCGTGAGTCGCGACTATCTGGCGCGCGGCACTCATCTGCTGGAGACGGTCGCCAGCAAGAACCAAATCTGCCCGATGGGTAAGAAAACCCGGCGGGGCGAACATCTCTTTAACGTGTTTCAGAAGTTCTACATCGGTGAGGCCCAGCCTTATATCAGTCTTTTGCATACCCAGGCACGCCCTGTGTTCGAGGGAATCAACGACTTGCTGAGGGTGCAAAAGGCTCCGGTGCCGCCGGCGTTCCAGGTCTTCTACGATGCAACGATCAACCCCGATATCAGTACGAGTCTCTGGAAGGGATTCAATGAGGATATCGCGCGCCACACCCGTGCCTGGCAAAAAGTGCTCGGGCAATGTGATCTGATGCCCAAACTGCCGGAAAACTGAATCCTGTCGAGGTCCTTGAATGGTGGGGAAACGAATAGGGTTTATGCTGTGCGGATTCCTTCTTTTATCTGGTTGCCACGGGGTGAGCGTCATGAGCAAGACAGAACAGGCTTCATATCGGGTTGTGGAGAGTCATGGCAACATCGAGTTGCGGGACTATCCGGCGATGATTGTTGCGGAAACGGAGGTCGCGGGGGAGCGCAAGCAAGCCATTCAGGTGGGCTTCCGCGCCATTGCTGGGTACATCTTCGGCGGCAATCAGTCATCGGAGAAAATTGCCATGACCGCCCCGGTCCTGCAGGGCGTGACGGGGGATCACTGGAAAGTGCGTTTTGTCATGCCAAGCGGCAAGAACTTGACGAACCTCCCCAAACCCGATGACCCCATGGTCAAGCTGCTGGACTTGCCGGCAGGGCGGTTTGCCGTCATTCGTTTCTCGGGGACGGCAGGTGACGAAACTCTGGAGAAGAACGCGGGGCAGTTGCTGAGCTTTATTCGGTCAAAGCCTTTGAACCCGATTGGTCTGCCGGTTTACGCTTTCTATAACCCGCCCTGGACGTTGCCATTTCTGCGTCGCAATGAAGTGATGATGGAGGTTGTGGAATGACACCGGAGGGAAGACCAGCATGATAAAGCCGGGATGATGCATCGTTGATGCTGGTCTGTTATTCACCAAGATCCCCTGGCAACAGACATAAAAAAACCCCGCCGACCAAAGTCGACGGGATTTCTGAGTTCCAATCTCGGGTATCGACCCTGAGCTTGTGCGCTTGTCTCGCTTACTTAGCGATCAGGCCCTGATCAACGGCTTCACAGATGTCGTTGCCGATGATGTTGCCGAAACTAGCGAAGACCTGCAGGAGTACACCCGCGATGGCCAGTGCCAACCAGCCGAAGAAGACGAAGCCGTAGTGCAGCGGCGCTACGAACAACTCTTCCATGAACCAGAAGGTGTGGCCCCATTCGTTCAGACCGACGTTCGGCAGGATCATGAACGGACCAACAACAGTCACCAGGTAGGGCAGGGACAGACCTTCTGCGAAGAAAGGCAGACGGGTC
>JBIIEQ010000047.1:0-26677 GCA_044237765.1 Methylococcaceae bacterium
GCGCTGCGGCAGGCCAACATCGGCGTGGCCATGGGCATCACCGGCACCGAAGTCTCCAAGGAGGCCGCCGCCATGGTGCTGACCGATGACAACTTTGCCACCATTGCCGCCGCCGTTGAAGAAGGACGCGGGGTTTACGACAACCTGGTCAAATTTATCACCTGGACCATACCCACCAACATTGGCGAAGGCCTGGTGATTCTGATTGCCATCCTGGCCGGCATTGCGCTGCCGATATTGCCGGTACAAATTCTCTGGCTCAACATGTCCTCGGCGGTGCTGCTCGGCCTGCCTCTCGCCTTTGAGAACAAAGAAGAGGGCATCATGCACCGTCGTCCACGCCATCCGGATCAGCCCATCCTGACCCGACAACTGCTGTTTCGGACCCTACTGGTCGGCGTCATGCTCACCGCCGCCGCGTTTGGGTTTTTCGAATGGGAAATGGCACAAGGCGAAAATATCGCAAAAGCTCGAACCGCCGCCGTGAACGCCTTTGCAGTGGGCGAGTCCTTTTATCTGCTAAATTGCCGTTCGCTGACCCATTCCATGTTTCGTATGGGTGTTTTCAGCAATCCCTGGGTCTGGGCAGGCATCACCGCCATGATGCTGGCACAAGTGGCGTTGATCTACCTGCCCGCCATGAACTGGCTGTTCCATACCGCACCCATCGGACTGGATGAATGGCTGTTGGCCATCGGCAGTGGCCTGCTGATTTACCTGGTCGTCGGCATGGAAAAAATGATTCGTCGCTGGCTGCATTCCCGCACGGCATGAGGGCTGGACGATGGGAGGTGACGGACCATTTCATGCTCCAGGGCGGTATAGGCGCCCGCATGACCGACGGAAATACTCTGGCCGAAGCCTCCGTCAGAGTCATCCGCAGCTTTTGACCGGATGCTGACAAGGCTGGACATTCCCGACACCCTCGCGGGTCGGCTATCATGACGGGCAACATATGATTCCGGCGAGCGCGCTTAGCCTGAGTTCCTGCCTTCAGCTCGGCCAACCTGATCGATCCCAGACGACCCTCGAAACATGCCCATCCACAAAATGAGCAAAACCTGGTGGGGACGGCGCTTTCTGGAGGTGCTGGAATCCTTCACGGAGGCCGGCCGAATGGCGCGTGGCCGGCAATATCTGAGCAATCATCGCGTCAGTCGCTGGGAGATTCGCGGCAACCGGGTGGAGGCCACCATCCGGGGGAAAATCAACCCCTACTACGGCATCCATGAAGTCCCCGTCTACGACACCTGGCTGACGTTCACGCCCATCCCGCACGAAGCCTGGGACGAAGCCTTATCATTGATCGGCAGCCGGGCCGGTTATATCTCGCGCTTGCTGTTTAACGAAATGCCGGACGAGATCGAGCGGCCGCTCTCCGAACTGGGGGTGAACCTGCTACCCTCGAACCAAGCGGATGTGGCCAGCGGATGTTCCTGCCCGGATTACGAAAATCCCTGCAAGCATGTCGCCGCGCTCTATCTGCTGCTGGCCGGACGGTTGGATCAGGACCCGTTCCTGCTGTTTGAACTGCGCGGACTCTCCCGGGCCGAATTGATTCAGCGGCTGAGGGCCACACCCCTGGGCACTGCGCTGGCCTTGGCCCTCGACGAGGCCCCGCCGCCGCCTCAATCCGCCGCCTCTTTCTTCACTCGACCCGTGGAGCAGGCCCTGCCGGACAAGGTCTCCCCGCGCACATTCTGGCGAGGCCAACGCAAACTCCCCGCCGGCGTGGAACCCCCACCGCCCGCCGCCGTGTCCGGCATCCTCATCCGCAAGGGCGGCGACTTCCCGCCGTTCTGGGACAAGGACGAATCCTTCGTCGAGGTGATGGACGCGTTTTACGAACAGGTACGAAAAAAAGGGAAGGATTGGCTATAGCCTTCCCTATAAAACCTCACGCCGACCGCCTCAGAAAGTCATCTGCATGAATACCGACGAAATCTTCAAGCGACTCCGCATCGGCCTAGCGCTGGTCATGGGCTATCTTGCCGGCAAGGGCCTCGGCCAACTCATGGGTCATCACCCCTCGGAATTCTTCGTGGTCGGCTTTGGCCTCGGCGTCATTTTGACGCAAGGGGCTTTCTGGCGGCTGGATCGCTGGAGAGAGAATCGCCAGCGCCGTGATTGAACGGGAGCGGCCTCAACGCACCGAAATCCCGAAGAAATCTCCGTTCCATGGCTACCACTATCCGATCAAAAACGGATTTGCCAGTAGCCAGTTCCCTCGGCCCGTGGGCGGGCCTCCCACAACCAGCTTGTCGCCATACCGTGGGAGCGTCGCCCTCGGCGCGACAGGAACCCAACCTCGGCACCAAGTGCGCACCGGTAACCGCAGTGGGTTAACAAAGAAGGCACGTCATCACTTGTACAAGGCGGCCAATTGATCCAGATCGTTTGGCGGCTTTTTGGTCGAAGCACCCCGGTCAGCCATAAATGCCTTGAAGACCCTCAGAAATTCCGTTCCATCCCAAGCCAGACCTTCTTCAGGCGAGAACAAACTTCGATTCAGTTCATCCAGCCTTCCATTCAAGGCTCCGCTCCATTGCAAATCCCTTTTGCCATAAGCCAAATCAGGCCAGCGGAACTCAGCCCACCGGTCAAACGCCTGGCGCGCCGCCTTGGCATTGTGGGCTTTACAGGCTTTTTCCAGAGCGAGAAGCAGCTGACGCTCAGACTCGGCGGCAGGACTCTCACTGTGAGGCAACACCCTGTCCCGTGAGGAATGGGAGCGCCACCAGGCCAAGCCCGTCAGCAACCAGCCCAGCCCACACAACAGCGCCAGCCAGAACCAGCGATCACTGGTCGCGTTGGGAGGTCCCGCTGTCACGAGCGCCTGGTCCGTCGCGTCCGTCGCGTCCGGCGCTACCGACGCGGGAGCGGCAGGGCTGGCAGCGGGCGCGGCGGCCTCACCCGCCACAGCGGATACCGTCAATTCATGGGCCGGCAGCCGGGCCACTTCCATCTGATCGGTCACCGTATTCCACCAGGGCACTTCCATCGCTGGCAACGTGTAGCGGCCGCCACGAGTGGCAATCAGCGCTGTTTTCTGTTCTCGCTGGCTAACCAGGCCAGACTCCGTCCTGCTTTCCCTGGAGACGGGCTGATCGGGATACTGTCGGATATCAGCCACGGGCAAATCCATGCTGTTCAGTTCAGGCAGCTGGCCCACACCAGCCCCCTCCGCCTTGATCATGAGAGTGCGGGTCACGGGCTCTCCGCCGGGCACCTTCAGCGACGCCGGCTGCCATTGTTCGGTCAGTTCCACGCTCGTGGCGGGTAACCAGTGTTGGCCGGTGAACTGCGCCGGTATCGGCCGGACCTCCAGCTCTATGGAGTCCGAATGCAAACGCTGCTGGCGGGTCGACGGACGGTAGAATGGGCCGAATGATGAACCGCCCACCTGCGCGGTCAGATTCACCGAAGGGATGGTCAGACGACCGCTTTTCTGCGGAAACAGCACAAAGCGACGCTCGTTGACCTTGAACTGCACACCCTCCCGCAGGGTCACGTATTCGCGATCTTCATCCAGCTTTTCGACCACGGCATCGGGCACTTCAGGCTGGCCCAGATCCCCGGAAAATGCGACGCGACTCAGCACACGCAGAGTCAGAACAACTTGCGCCTGCACATAGGGATTCTTGGGCTCGGCTTCTGCCTCCAGCAAAATATTGGCCTCGCCACCCTGCTTGCCGGTCACCGCGCCGTGCGTGACGGTGACCGCAAAAGGCCTGGAGGCGTCCTGACCAAAGGCGATGGATGGGATGTCCAGCGTCCCGGTTTTCTTGGCCATGACCTGCACCTGCCAGCTGATGTGACGGGTTGCCCGACCATTAACGATGGACATCTGGCTGCTCTGGCTCTGGTTCAACACCTCGAAGTTCGCTTGCAGCGGGGAGAAATTGGGGTCGTCATCCGGCGATTCGTTGGCGGTGAACGTGAGCGTGAATGACTCATTGATCGGGACCGGATTACGGTCCAGCGTCACTTCAATCTGCGCGGCAAGGACGGGATGGGCCCAGAGCAGCAGGCTGGCCAGCAGCCAAGTGGTGATGCCGCTGAGGTTGAATGTCCAGGATCCGCCAGAGGTATGGCGGGTTACGGGATTCCAGGCCATGGGCACATCACTCCGATTGTTGCTGCTGTCGCAGGCGGTATTGATAGCTGAACTTGCGCTTGAGCAGACCACCGGGATCATCCGGTATACGCCGCAGCCACTGCGCCTCGGCTTGGTCGCTTTCGCTTTGTGGTTCGGGGCCCTGGGCTGCCGCCGCGGGCTTGTCCTTGGCGTCCTTGGTCGCCTGCTCCTCGGGCTGAGCCTGTTCGGCCGGAGTCTCCTGTTGCGCTGACTCCTGCTCGGCGGGCTTTTCCTGACCGGCTGATTCCGGCGCTTGTTTTTTCGGATCGTCTTCGCCCGCACCGGACTGACTTTCCGACGCTTGGGCGGGGTCTTTCGATTCGTTATTTTTGCCCGCTGACTTTTCCCCATCAGATTGATTACCGGCCTGATCCTGGTCCTGTTTTGACGGTGACTGCTCCGGCTTTTGATCCTGTGACTCGGAGGGCTGTTGCTGACCATCCTGTTTTTGCTGATCCTGCTTGGACTGCTGGCCTTGCTCGCCGTCCTTGGACGATTCCGACTGATCCTGTTTTTGCGGCTGCTGCTCCTGCTGTTTCTTCAGCGCGTCCTCAACCAGCTTGCGGTTGAATTGCGCGTCCTCATGACTGGGGTTCAGCTGCAACGCCCGGTCATACGCCTTGAGCGCCGCCTCCAACTGGCCCTGCTGAGCCAAGGCGTTACCCCGATTGTATTGGGCGAGCGGCGTATCGATCGCCTCCATTCGCTTGGCGGCCTCGTCATATTCGCCCGCCTTATATTCGGCCGCGGCCTTCCAGCCGGGATCAACAAATCGCTCGGCGGCAGCCTTGGCATCACCCGACTGCAGTGTCCGCTGTGCCTGTTGATCGGGCGTCTTCCATAAATCGGCCCACTCCAGCGCCCCAGCCGGTGACGGAACCGGGGCCAGCACGGCAAGCAACAACAGACCCAGCCAGCCCCGACGAAAACCCAACCCGGCCAGGGGAATCAGTATCGGCAACAGCCAGATACCGCCATCACGCCACTGATCGACATGGACATCCTGTCCCGATTGCTGATCGGCCTCGGCCCGCCGGTCGACGAATTCCAGCACGGCATCCGTATCCGCCGAGCCCGCATCCAGCGTGCGATAAACACCGCCGCCGGCCTGGGCCAGGTCCCAGAGCGCCTTGATGTCCAGCCGCGACAGCAGCACTTTTCCCCCTTCATTCTTGAGGAATCCGCCCTCCGCCAACGGCACCGGCGCCCCCTCGCGAGAGCCGACGCCGATCAACGATACCCGGTAACCCTCGGACTTCAGTTGGGATGCAGCCGCCGTGGCGGAAGCCACATCCTCACCGGCCGTCACCACCAGCACATCGCCGGTTTTCTGACCGGCCTGTTGCAGCAACCGCCCGGCAGCGGCCAGGCCGAGATCCATGCGCGTCCCCTGCACTGGCATGATTGAGGGGGACAGCGCCGTCAGTTGCGCCGAAATCGTGGCGGCATCGTCGGTCAATGGTGTCACCACGAAGGCATCGCCGGCATAGGCCAGCAAGGCCGTCTGGCCATCCTTGCGGGCCCTCAGCAGATCGTCGATCTTGAACCGTGCGCGCTCCAGTCGATTGGGCTTGAGGTCGTTCGCCTCCATCGCCCAGGACAGATCCAGCACGATGACCATGGCCGAGAGATTACGAAAAACCGGAGTGGGCAGCCGCTCCCAGGCGGGCCCGGCAAGCGCGAGAACGGCGATCAGCCCGGTCAGTCCCGCCAACCAGAGCGGCAACCGCGATTGCTTGGCGGGACTGCCGATCAGGACATAAGGCATCAGAGCCTCATCGCAGTAATCGGCCCAGTCCCCTGCTCCGGCCTGCCGACGGGCCAGCAGCCAGACGATGCCTGCCAGACCCAACAGGGCCAGCAGCCACCAGGGACGGAGAAAGTGAAAGTCAGAAAGCATCAGTGAGTGGCACTTCTATAGTGGGGGCACCACGTGAAATCATCGATACCGCATGCATCAGAAACCTTGAAACAAAAAATCCAGCGCTGCGGTGATCTGACTTTGCTCATCAACCAATGAAACCACCGGATATTTCAGCAGGGAGCGAGGTACCGCACCCATCTTGGGAGTTTCCAGCAGGAAGTCAGCGCCCTCGATAGTGAGTACCGGCATCAAACGCCGAGGCAGGTTGACCTTCGGGAAACTGGCGAGGGCGCGAAGCGGAATCACCATGCGACTATCCAGCCCATCCAACAAATCACTCTGCACATCGAGCAGGTAAGGCGTGTTTTTCGCGTGTTGGCCAGGGTTGGGATAGACGTCGAAGCGGGCCATCAGAAGCTTTTCCACTCATTCAGCGGCAGGCCCTCAGCGTCGATGCAGGCGTTGTAGGCAGCAATAAAATCGGCGTGCTCCTCACGCCAGCTGCGCTCAAGCTCCTCCCTGACCAACTCGCGCAGATATGCATCACAGATCTGCGAAAGATTCATATTGAGCCGCCTGGCCGCTTCCAAGACATCAGTGCTGAGAGTGAGATTAGTCGCTCGCTTGGCAGCCGATGGGGGGGGTCGAGAGATTTTCAGCGGTGATCGGATGATTGATTCAGCCATATTGTTCATCATGCGCATTTAAAGATGCGCATAGCCTATCCTGCATCATCCTTTCCAGTCCATCCCGCCTGATCCTTGCCTCAATACCTGAAGCGCGATAAGAGTGGCCAGCAGCAACGCCGCCCCCAGCGGCCAAGGGTACAGCTCGGTTTGCGGCCGATAGTAGCGCTTGTCCCGCTCGACCGGCTCCAGCTCGTCCAGCATCTGGTAGATATGTTCCAGCTCCTTGACGTCGCGCGCCCGAAAATAGCGGCCGCCGGTCTGTTCGGCAATTCCGCGCATGGTCGGCTCATCCAGATCCTGTGAAGGATTCACCTTGCGACTTCCCAGCAAATCGCGGATCACCATTTCATCCGCACCAATGCCGATGGTATAGACCTTCAGTCCCTCCTTGGCGGCCAGTTCGGCGGCTTGCAGCGGCGCCACCGTGCCTGCCGTATTGGCGCCATCACTGAGCAAAATCAGCACCCGCTGATCCTTCGGATTCTCCTTCAGTCTCTTCACCGCCAGGCCAATGGCATCACCAATCGCCGTCTTGTCTCCGGCCAAGCCAATCACCGATTCATCCAGCAGCGTCCGCACCGTCTTGCGGTCAAAGGTCAACGGCGCCTGCAGGTAGGCGCGTTCGCCAAACAGGACCAGGCCGACCCGATCCCCGACCCGTCGCTCGATGAACTCCCCCGCCACCGCCTTGGTCGCCGTCAGCCGGTCGACCTTGCTCCCCTTCAGGACAAAATCCCCGATCTCCATACTGCCGGACAGATCCACCGCCAGCATCAGGTCGCGCCCGCTCACCGCCTGCTCGATAGGCTCGCCCTGCCAGACGGGGCGGGCGACCGACAACACAAGCAATCCCCACATCACAAATGGAACCCAGCGGAATCCTGTAGGTTGCGTCCCTGATAAATTACCGGCAGCCAATACGCCCAGATCCCTAAGAAAGGGCAGTTTCAACGTCGGCATCGGAAGGTGCTCGCCCCTGAAAACGCGTGCAATCAGGACCGGTAGGGGCAGAGCAATAAGCCACCAAGGCCAGGCAAAGTGGAATAGCAAGTTTTCGTGAATCAAGAAACCACCCTGATAGCCCTATCGTGAGGCGAACTCAAAAAATTCGATACCCTTATTCAGAATTAAAAGGCGCCACGAAAACCACCTATCACGCCGCATCCACCCACTCTGCACCACAACTCAAACTAATAACTCGCCGCAGGATTAAAAGTCCTTCTTATCCATAACGGGTGTGCATCAGAGACTATGAAGGACAAGGTAATGTGCAAGTAAGACCAGAAAATAAACTGCTGTGTAAAATAATGCTCTGACAACCCCTTGTCCAGATCAGCAATCGGCGAAATAGGAGAGACCGCCACAAACAACACCAGCAACCCAACAGATGCGGCAACATACCCGCCCAATCCGGCACTACCTCGCTGCCTGAACATACTCATTGGATAGAAAAACCAGAATATAAAATGATATAAGACAATATAGTTAAGACGTATGTCTACAAAAAACGAGATCACTACCAAAACCAGACCCATACACTCAAGGGTTGCAAGTCCGGACACGTCCCGTGATCCTGCAGCAGCCTTTAGTAGTAAAAAATAATAAAAGAATGCAACAACGGAGGCAACCAACAGGCCGAAGAGAAGTCCATCATTGATCCATGAAATCTCCGGGTAGTTACGAAGAACCACGGCATAAATGCAAGCATTGAGAAGCATGGCGCTTACCAGTAAACCTTTGCGTAATTTGGTGTCAACCGAAGTAATCAGCCTATTCGTCAGATAAACCTCATTAAAAACATGATGGACCCCAAAATATATCAGCAATGAAAATTCATTGATGTAAAGAAACCATCCCCCAGCCATTGTGATGATAGCCATAAAAAGCGGCTTTCCATACCCAATATTAAACAACCTTTTCCTGGAATAAAATAGCGCCAGAAGATAATGAACAAACGCTGTACTCCAGAGTATCGCCATCCAGGCCGTCCAGTCCATCAAATAGATGGAGCATAAGGTCAGAGCTACAGCAAAAAAACGCATTGTCGTTTGAGACTTCATAATTCACCCGGATTTGTAAAACCAGCCCGTACCATCCAGTCATCAAACAGGCCCCCAACCGCCCGCATGGGCTGGCCAGACTGGCCATGTAAACAGACTGTGCTCTCCCTCACTGAAAATCGGTATCCCCCGGCATCAGCCACCAGCGATGGCTCAACTCGGCCACGGAAGGGCCAGGCGTCCAAATATTGGTCGGAATGACAATAGGCAATGCACTGACCTCGCCGCCCGACGCCTGAAACAACCGCAAATCATGGCTGGCTGACCAGGTCCGAACCTCGGGTTTGCCGCGTTGAAAGGCAAGATCCCGCAAAACCCCGATCAAAGCCGCCCGATTTTTCATGGAGCCCACCCAATCGACCCAGAGCAGATGATCTTCGTGCGGCTGCAACACCACCACGGCCTGATGGATTCGCGTCAGACGATCAAGTAATAAATAAACTTCATAATGCTTCTCGGGACGCTGAAAGTAGCGATATAGCAGCCAAGCACTGTCGCGAACGCCCACAATTCGATCGCGCAGTTCCCCGGACATCAGCTTCCATAAGCGGATTACCACATCGCTTGCGGCCATGAGGTCCTCTCCCCGAAGGGGAACCAGACCATAGCGAAGGCGGCTCCCTAATGGCAAGCGTCGGGCTGTCCAGCGGACCTCGCTCATGCGATCCACTTTGGAGTAGAGCCCCAATTGCTCGGCAATCCGGTAGGCGCGGACATTTGGAAAACCAAAGGCAAAGGGAAAGAGCTTATCGAAGCCCAAATACGCTTCCGCGAATGTGGTGAACACCAGAAAGAACGGACTGTTGTTCCGCACCGAGTGCCGTACACCGGCCGCCACCATGACATCACCAATTTGCACGGCCAGACAGCGTATACCCTCCCTCAGCACCCAACGGCCCAGCCCCCCGTAATGCGCCACGATCTTTCCGCCTTTCAGCACCACGGCACCCTTGCTCTCCGGCCGTTCATACTTCCACTGCCAGAGGGCTTCGGTCATCTCATCCTTGAAGGCCTCCTGAAACAGCTGGCGGATCCCCTCCTTGTCCTCCGGACGCGTCACTCGGCTTTCATAGAGCCCCGCCGCCCCCTGCGCAATAGCAGATTTAGGCTCCACGGCCATGCCCCTTAGCTCGAATCCCCCCTAACGCCGCAGCGCCGTCCGCACTGACCATATCAGAGAAAGACTCCCAGCATGGACCGGTAAACATCCCGAGGCCGGATCTCCATGAATCCCTCGGCAAAGCCGTCTTCCAGAGGCGACCCCACAAACACTCCACGGTAGCGAGCCAGCGACACGCACGCCGCATCGTAATCGACATAACGGAGGGGTATTTCATAGTGCCGAAGCAGTTGCCGTTTAAGATCCATCACCGACGTGATGTCCACCAGCCAATCCAGGCGGATCGAACCATACACCTCATAAGCCAGCAAACGCTCGCCGGCCCTACGTGCCAGCCAATGCCGCATCACCACGTAGCCGACACACACATGGTCACGATGATGCTCAGTCATAGCGGTCGTCAACACCCAGTCTGGGGCAAACGCATCGTATGCCTCAGCCACCGCCCCGACCAGAGCGTCCCCCTGCGATCCCAGGTCACCATCCGGAAAATTCAGAAAGCAGACATCCTCTATCCCCAGAGTACCCAGCACTTTAAGTGTTTCGCCGCGGCGTTTTTCCCCTGCGTCGCCGTCAAAAAGGCCTTCGGGGTCACCCAGTGCACCGTCCGTCACCACCACGACACGAATCAGGCAATGGTTTTCACAAAGTCGCGCCAGCGTCCCCCCACAGCCAATCCACTCATCGTCCGAATGCGGTGCAACCACCAGGACGCGCTGAGTCACTGGTAGCGCCAGAATACCCGGGCTACGAAAGTGAGGCAGCTGCCGAAAGCGCTCAAACCAAAGCGTGTCGATAAACCTTTTCATAGCCCTCAGCCACTTGCTCCGCATCCGGCCATAGGCCAGCCCGCCTCAGCGCCAGATCAGCCAGCCCCTCACGGCTAGGCTTATCCTCCAACAACTGTTGGACAGCCCGTCGCATGGCCTCCTCATCATCGCTGGGTACCCAATGCGCAGCGCCACCCAAAACCTCCAGCACGCCACCCACAGCCGTGCTGATGATCGGCAAGCCGGCCACCATCGCCTCCAGATTGGCCATGCCAAAGGACTCCGAGCGCGACGAACTGATGTAAATGTCCGCCGCCCGGTAGAAAGGAGCCACGTCGTCGGTCTCCGCGAACTGTACCCGATCACCAAAATCCAGCGCCTCGGCGGCAGCGAGCAACTCCTCATGAGGACCTTCCCCCACAATCACCAGCCGCAGCTGCTCGCTATCGGCCCTAGCGCAGGCTTGCACCGCCAGCAGAAAATGCTTGATCCAGACAATTCGACCGACCGCCACGGCATAAACGCCATCAAGGTCCCAGCCCAACGTGGCCCTTGCCTGCTCACGGGACAGAAGCGACGGCTGCGAACGAGCATGATGAATTACCCGCCACCGATCGGGCAAAGGAAACAGACCCAGATCCCGTTGCAACTGGTGCATCGCCGCCGCCGTGGGAAAAATGACCCAATCCCCCTTTTCCACCATCCTCGACTCCAACCGTCGCAACCAGCGCATGGCCCGGGTGCCCAGCAGCGCCCCATCTTCGTGAAACGCCTGCGCGTAGCTGCCAAAACCATGCACGGTAATACCCCAACGCACCTGTCTTGGCCGCCAGCAGGAAAACAACCGGAAACCCCAGGCTAGAAAAGGATCATGAAGATGGACATGAGTGTAACCATCACGGTAGGCCACTTTGGCAGCCAGGCGCCCCATGTTGATCCGCTCCATCATCCCCCAGAGCAGATTTTCCCATTGTGTGGCCCCACCCAGCCGACGCAGCAGTCGGCCGATGCGGGGATTGAGTATGCGCATCAGCTCCAGGCCACCCTGACCGGCATCCTCCTGACACAAATACTGAACCCGATGGCCTCGAGCCGCCAACACCTCCAGGATCGGCGCAAGCGAACGACCCAGCCCGTACTTCCTGTCCGCCTGCCACTCGCGCGTCACCTGCAAAATGCTCAGGGATTGTTCAGCCGGATGGACACTGTTCATGAACTTCAGGAAACCTCTAAAAATGGCACTTCGACAAGGCTCTCCTGAGCTTCGTCGAAGGGCTCAGCGCGAGCGGTGCTACTATAAATCAAATAATTATCCGTTCTTGCTGAGCTTGTCGGAGCATGAACGGATAAATTTTAGAGGTTCCCTTCACCCTCGATGTGCAGCATTTCCGCGCAAGGACCGCCCACCCGGAGGAAGACTTGCCTCATAGCGAGCCAGCAGAATCTCTCCCACCGGGGACACCCCGATAAATTCCAGCAATGCGTTCAGGGTCGCTACCGGCTCCTGCAACAGCGCCTCGTAATGCAGTTCCAGGTAGTTTTCAGGATCCTCTCTGGCCGCCGCTCTCGACTCATCCACCATGCCCTGGTGCCAGCCGGCGATTTCATGGGCTTCGGCCCAACCCAGATTCACGGCTGACCGCACCACCGCATCCGTTTTGCGCATCATCATCACTATTCGGCAGGGCCCGAGACAGCCGCGCAGCTCATGCCCAAAGCGGGGGATTTCCGGTGTCTTGTTGACCCAGACCGCGCGCCGCGATCGCTGCGCATGCAACTCACCCAGATGATGAAGCAGCGCTCCCGTCGCCTGCCGAATGACGGGCAGGACAGGATTTTCGCCTACCTGCGCCAGCCAGCCAGCCACCGCCGCCTCGGCATCAGTCAGATCGTAAGCCACCCGGTCATGACCCAACGGGTAAAACTCATGTGCACCCTTGCCGCTGACCAACTCGCCGCGCAACCGGGCAAAGGTTTGCCTGAAGTCCCCCAGCATGCGCGCCGCGACGGCCTCGGGCGTAAAATCAGGCCATTCCCGAGGCTGCGTAAAGCGGCTTTCAAAGGCCTGTGTCTCCGGTCGCTCCAGCACCCGAATCCAGCGCAACGCCTCGCAAACCCCCTTGGTTTCATACCACGGGGCCAGCGCCTCATGGAACCCCAGCAAGTTGGCCACCAGCGTGGTCCCGCTGCGGAAGTTGCCAATAAAAACCGGGAGAGGTGTCGGCATCAGACGGAGAGCGTGCAAGTGGCTATGCCTTCTATCCTGCCGGTGAAGCGGGACATGGTTGGATCAGATAATCAGCCTGGGACGTCCCGTTGGCTAAGCGGAGTCGAAGCCAACGGGTGGAACGTCATTGGAAAGTGGCTGGCTGACCCAAAGCGTGGAGGTCACTCAGTAAATCTTGCGTGGTGGTGGTTCGGGCGGTCTCCGCATGCTACTGGTGCCAGCTTCCGGCTCGCCGTGAAACCAGTGGCCATTCGTGAAGGTCCACAGGTCCTTCTTGCCGGCGTAGGTCTTGGTCTTGGTCGAATCCGGCAAGGTGATCTCACGGGTCAACTCGATCTCCGCATGGTTTTTGACATAAGTCACCGCACCCAGCTTGAAACCAAGGAGTCGCCGTCCCCACTCCTGGCTCACCGCCACTTCATGCGGCTGCAACAGGCCGGCTTCCGCCTCCGCCTCCAGCAGATAAGCCGTTTCCAGATCATTGATCCGAATAGACTCCCAGTACAGCGTGGCTCGGCGGAGCAGTTCCGCTTCGCTGTGTCGCGCCTGGTAATCGTAGGCAAAATAGCCCGCGACCCCCACCAGCAGGATCAACAGTCCAATCAAGGCTTTCTTGTTCATGACAGGATCATTCTCTACAGCAGACATTCAGTAAATCGGACCCCCACCCATTATCGACAGGGTCACCCGGTGGATTTATTCAAACATCCCCTTGGGATAGAGCTGTTGAATGCTGGGCATGGTGATCTCGATGCTGGATTTTTGCGCCAGCGTCTTCACGTAGGCATCGCGAAGCTTCTTTTGCTCTTCCTCGCGCATGGCTTTGATGACAGCCTCCCGCACATTGGCGTAAGGCGACACAAGCCCCTTGCGGGTATCCGTCAGCTTGAAAATGTAATAGCCGGTTTCCGCCTTAACCAGCCCGGTGCGTTCACCCGGTTGCAGGGATTTCAAGGCCTCATCCAGCCACGGTTGCTTCCCTGTTTCAGCAAATCCGATATCCCCGCGAGTGACCTTGCCAATGGGGTTCTCGGTCAATTCCACCGCGACAGACTCAAACGCCTCGCCCGCCTCCAGCCGCTTCAATGCCTTTTCGGCTCGCTCTCGCACCGTGGCCTGCACTTTTTCATCGGCGCCCTTGGCAAACTTGAACTGGATTTCACTCAAGCGCAGCATGGCAGGGATACCGTAGGCCGACTCATGCGCCTGGTAATAGGCAAACCCCGCAGCCTCATCCGGCATCGGCGGCTGGGGGAAATGCTTTTCAGCCAGTTTTTCATAGGCTTCTGACAGGAGCTTGGCCGAGGGATCCTTCTCCTCCTTGGCTAGCAGGCCCTCGTCATACATAGCCTTGCGCAGGAGATAAACCGACACCATTTCGCGAATGGCGGCCGCCTTGCCCTGTTCGCTGTCGAATGCCTTGCTGATGATCTGCGGGTTCATTTGCAGGAAACTCGCATAGTCCCGCGAGGTAATGATCTGCCCCTCCACCTTGACCAGGGGCTGATCCATGGGCGCCACCTTGTTCGGCTCTGCCGCCGGTGCCTTTGCCTCAGGTTTCGGCGCTGCTTTCTTCGGCGACGGGCCTTCCGCCGTCGCGTCGACCGCCACGCACAACAGCCCGATTGCCAAGCCTTTAGCCAAGCCTCGAATATTCATTTTATTGTCCTACTTCAGTTCGAAATGATGTTGACTCAGTTGCTCAAACCGCTCATGCAGCGGCCCATAGACCACCCAAATGCGGGCCTTTCCGCTTTTACGCCCTAGCACGCCATCGAGCCAGCCATCGCCGTCGATGTCTTGCAGCAGCAGGTCGCGGGCAATCTCGGAGGGCCAGTCGATATGCAGGCGCTCCAGCGGTTGGCCATCTTGCCACCCCTCGGGAAAACGATAGAGTGCAATGGCGCCATAACCGGCGGCCAGCATAATCAGGCGACCATCATGATCGCGCTGGATACGCAATTCCGTGACCCCGCCATCCAGGGGAAAATCAATGTCCTTGCCGGGCTTGAAAGTGCCGCGGCCCTGATTCAGAAACACACGAATTTTGCCCGGTGGTGCCTCATCGGGCAACAGCAGGTCATTATCCCCGTCAGCGTCCAGGTCCATTACCTGTGCTTCATTCGGTGTTCCCCACTGGTTATTCTCCAGTAATACGTCTGCCTCAGGCTTCTTACCCGGCTTGGCCGGATGACGAATCACCATCAGTTCATTCGTGGTATTGATCCCTAGCAACAGCTCATCAATGCCATCACCATCGACATCGGCCACCGTCACTTTCTCCGCACCCCGGATGGTCTGCGGACTTTCGGCCAGCGGCACGACCACCCGCTCCTTGGCCAGCCCGGTGTCCGGGTGGTAATCCTTTAGTAGCACGACATAGCCGTTGGCATAAGGGGACACCACCACACTGTCACCCCAGCCCGGCCAGCGGAAATGCCTGACATATCGAGGGACTCTTTCCGGCAGGTTGTGCAGGACCTCAAACTGTCCTGCCGAGGTATAGCGCAAGGACCTCACGGCACTATCGCCTTCGGCGCCCAGCACATACTGGCCGGGCTCGCCCGGCCAGCGAAAGAAGGTGCCAGGATGAAAACCGACCCCGTCGAAGGCCGCTCCGACTTGAAATTGTCGCGGTGCGGTCTGCAAGAAAGTCTGCAGCATGCCCTTCGAGTGATCGACGCCGAGGAGGTCTTGTTGCCCATCGCCATTCACGTCATCAGCCAACAGGCCATACACCTGCCCGGACCAGGGCAATCCCACTTGCCCAGACTCCTCCACTTCCGCTGCGACCTTCCCCTCGCCCGCCGTTTCGGGCTCCGCTGGCTGACAGCCAGCCAGCGCCAACAGACAGCAGCGGAGAAGCAAACGTTTTACTTGGCTGCGGCCTTGATAGCGAGCGGGTGAGTGGATAAGGGTGTTTTCCTTTGACAGCTGCATGACAACCCCTTGACATATTGAATTATTCACAAAAAGAAACGGCCCGAACAGATGTTCGAGCCGTTTTGTTTGTTTTGAGGAGAACCGTCAGTCAGCTTATTACTACTTACTTATTATTCTCCTCATGGTTATCAACTCTTAGTTCTGAGTAAAGAAGCCGGTGTCGATAGCCATAATCGGCGGCTCTTCGTCACTGTTGTTAACGTCGATCGTACCTGGGA
This sequence comes from Methylococcaceae bacterium, assembly GCA_044237765.1. Classification (GTDB taxonomy): domain Bacteria; phylum Pseudomonadota; class Gammaproteobacteria; order Methylococcales; family Methylococcaceae; genus UBA6136. Next base: position 16,030 of record JBIIEQ010000047.1, read on the forward strand.
CGTTAAACATGATCATCGCAGAGTAAGCACCGTTCGCCAAAGTTCCTGTTGCTGGTTTGGGCAGCGCTACATCGTCAATGACAAACTTCAGGAAACCGCCTTCCCTGGCCTCACCGATGTTATTCAATGCGTTAACTTGGGTTGAATTAGCCCGGGCACCGCAGGTACCTTGGCAGGTATTCAAGATACCCAGCACATTGTTTGCAGGGTTAGCAGTTGTCCAACCTACATTCACGATGTTCAGCTGATTCGGCAAACTGAATGCGCCTAGCGAGCTGTATTCTTCGTCATCACCGATACCGTACAAGCGGCCGCTCAGACCATTTCTGTCATTCCACGCCACAATTGTGTTGTTCTGAAACGCCACATCATGAATTGGCAGGTCAACGACACGATACTGGAACGAGGCTTCAGTACTGCTGGTACGGATACCGGTCTGGATCGGCGAAGCGATCGGACCACCCGCAGATGTCGGGTAGTTCTGGATCAGGTTGTTCGTCGGTGTCGGGTAGGTGGTTGAATCCACATCATCTTCCAAGCCGAGTACTGGGATGCTGAATGCAGCCGGATAACCGGGTGTATTGAGTTCGTTCTCAACCCATGCGTCCGCGGCAAAGGAGAACTGCGGTGCACCGCCGCCATCAGCTGAGGCATTGGCCAGAATCAGATAGCCCGCCTGACCATTGGCGCCAGTTAGACTGGTCTCAGTAGCTACTTCTTCAGCAGACAGCCAAACGGTGTCATCAGGAGTTACGTAGAAAACGCCATTGACGATTTCCTTTGACTGGTTGTCCATCCAATACCAGTGGATTTCGTTAATGGAAGGGCCATAAGCAGGAATGGTGGGAGTGAACGCTCCAGTTGCCGTGTTCCAGGAGGTGTCCACAGCAATGTTGTCGATGCCATTGCGCTGACCCGCCAAGAGGGCGATGACGGAATCCGCGCCAACAGCCTTCGGCACAGTGATGCGAACATCAGTATCCCAGCCAGCCGTGGTGTTGTAGTAGAACAGCGGAACCAGCTGAGCCGGAGCCGGCACAGCGGTGATCACGGCGTGTGCGGACATGCTGCCCGCTGCCATGGCAGCGGTAACGCCCGCTGACATAGCCAGTTTTTTGAAGTTGATTTTCATAAGATCCTCTTTATCGATAAAAGTCTTAATGTCTGGCGGGCCAAGCCTGGCAGCACGCTGCCTCACCCAACACCCCCATGGTCCGGAAAAGGAGACCTCGCGGGGGCAACCCCTTCCCGTCTCTTTTCCCGCTCACCCCACTCTGCCATCCATCTCAAACTAGAGACGACAACAAATAACAGCGAACGTGAGCATACGTTAGAACATGCGAACCGAGCTTGTCAAGCCGGGGCTTTGCGTAAAAACCACAACTGTGCCTCCGTTCCCTCACTTCGCACCCCCCAAGCCACTCATACTGTGGCGTCTGGCGTTGGTCAGACTAAACTCACCCCTGTTTTGTGTCAACTGATTTTTTGCAAATTTTCAACAACGTTGCCCTGACACAACAACCCCCCCCCTTGCCAGTCTCTTTTTGTACCCTTTCCTGGGCCGACAGTCGGCCATAAGGCCTTGTCACTCAGGCTTACCATCCGCCATAGCGGTACCTCGACCGAGTTGGCGCCCTGTCCAGCGGGTAACTTGGCCACGCGTACCTGACAGGCCTTATTAATACGCGGCTGGCTTTGCAACGGCGGCGGCTCAATAATAGAGCGCATCTGACTATCCCCTCATCAACGTGGATGACCATGAATTTCAAGCCTCCGTCTTGCCTTACAGGGCTTCCCCTGGCAACCACCCCCACCGCTCGATCTTTTTGGCTGACCGCCGGCACGCTGCTTACCGGACTGATGCTTGCCGTCCTGGCCGGGCCCGCGGGTGCTGGGGAAGATCCCCTAACGATTTCGCCGGCTTCAGGATCGACCACCATCGCCTTACAGCTGACTGAGCTGAGCGGCGAGGCAGGAAGCCCGCTTCAATATTCGGTGGTAGTACCGGCCGGGGCGGCCAATCTGGTGGTGGCGACCGAGGGTGGCGTGGGCGCTGTTGACCTGTATGCCAAGGCGTTATCACCACCCACCACCCTCGACTATGATTGCCTGTCGACGACCACCACTACCCTGCAAAACTGCACGATCCCCCGGCCGCCGCCCGGCAGCTGGCATGTTTTGCTGGCCGCCCGGGTGGCTTACAGCGGCGTGACACTGAAGGTAACCTATGAAACCCCGGTGGCACTGAGTGTCAGTAAACAAGGCTCCGGCAACGGGCAGGTGGTCAGCCAGGCGGTTCAGGCAGGTTTTGCCTGGCCCACCGGCCCTGCGGTCGTCAGCCCACAGATTGTCGGTGGCTTCAACGCGCAAAACGAGTCCTGGCCCTGGCAGGTACAGCTCACCCGCTATGGATTGACGCATTGTGGCGGCTCGATCCTGTCGAGTCGGTGGGTCGTGACAGCGGCGCATTGCCTTTACAGTCGCGGGCTAATCCCACCGGAAGCCTTGAAGGTACGCGCCGGCTCCACGATCAATGGCTTGGGCGGCCAGCAGGTGGGGGTGCAACGCATCATCATTCACGAAGGGTATGACGATGTGCCCTATAACAATGATATTGCCTTGCTGGAACTCGAGAGCGATCTGCTGTTCTCGGCTTCGTCAGGGCCGATCGAGCCGTTATTGGCGGCAGAGGAACCGACGATGGCCCCCGAGGGGGCACTGGCCACGGTAACCGGTTGGGGCGCGACGGGATGGGGCGAGTTCGGCTCCCAGACTCTGCGACAGGTCAGCGTCCCGCTGATATATCCAGCCGCCTGTCGGTCGGGCACCTATGCCTACGGCGACCGGATTACGAACAACATGCTGTGCGCCGGATACCGTTTTGGCGAGAAGGATGCGTGCCAGGGAGACAGTGGCGGCCCATTGGTCGTCAGCAATGGGCGAGGGAGCTATGTGCTGGCCGGGATCGTCAGTTGGGGTGAAGGCTGCGCCTGGCCGGACTATCCGGGGGTCTATACGCGGGTGGCCAACTACCGGGGCTGGCTAGAGCAACAGACGGGGCTTGCCTTCGGTCAGCCCTTGATTGAGTGCGGCACTGCCTGCAATGCCCTGCTGGGGCTGGATTCCATCGTGACGCTGAAGGCCAGCACGGACCCGGGCAGCCTGTTTGCCGGCTGGTCAGGCGATTGCTCCGGGACCGATAACACCTGCCAGGTGGGCATGAATGCCGACAAGAACGTCACGGCCCTGTTTGCCAGGGCCTATACCTTGAGCGTCAGCCACTCGGGCAACGGCACCCTCCAGAGCAACCCGGCAGGCATCCTTTGCGGTACGACCTGTCGCGCGGAATTTGCCGACGGCGCGTCCGTCTTCTTGTTGGCTGAGCCGGATCCCGGCTTTGCCTTGACCGGGTGGGCCGGCGACTGTACCGGGTCGAGCACCTGCGTGGTAGCCATGAACGGCAACAAGGCCGTGTCCGCCACGTTTACCGAGCTGCCCAAGTATCCGGTCAAGGTCATCAAACCGGGGAATGGAGTCATCCATAGTGACCCAGCCGGTATTGATTGCGGAGGCGCCCAAAAGCAATGCACTGCGCCCTTCTCCTATGCAACGCTGACGGCAACCCCGCTGCCCGGTTATGGGTTCATCAAATGGATGGGCTGTCAGATGCCTGAAGGGAACATCTGCAGCCTCAAGCCTACCCGCAAAATGACGGTGCAGGCCGTCTTCAGAAAATTGCCTAAGTACACACTGACCATCAGAAAAAACACCCTGGGGTCAATTGCCAGCGCCCCACCGGGGCTTCTGTGCGGCGACCCGAAAAGATCCTGCAGCGGGCGTTTCGCCCGGGGGACGGCGGTGACCTTGACGCCGTTGCCGCAGGCGGGGCGATCGTTTGCCGGCTGGACTGGGGCCTGTTCAGGAACTGGCCCCTGTACGGTGCTGATGGACGGCCACCAGGGGCTGGGCGCGACGTTCCAGTAAAATACTGCCCAGCACGGGCTGGCGCAGCCCTCCTCAACCAGCCGCTCAGCGGGCATAATTCCCGATTTTGCCTCGCCGGGCTCCACCGAAACGCCTCATAAACCATGCAGCCAACCCTCCGTAAATTTCCGCCCCAGTGGTTGTGGTTGACGCCCTTGGTGTTTTTGCCACTGGTCATCAACCTTGCCTCTCCGTCTTTCTCCATCAAGTGGGCCGTCTTCTGCTTGCTGGGTGTGTGGCTCAGTGCTTGCATTTTTGCCCCCCATCGGGTCAGCCGCACAGCGCGCGAATGGAGCCTTCCGGGGGCCTTGTCGGGTCTGTTCCTGATCGGCCTGGGAGTCGGTGTGACCTATACCGTCAACCCGGGGGAAGGACTGAACCGATGGGCCCTCTGGCTGGCGAGTGGGGCCTGTTTACTCGCTTCGGTGCGAGCCACCCGTGAGGTGAAAGACTATCCCCGGTATTTGCAATGGGCCTTGACGGGCTCTGCTTTGATTCTCTGCCTCCGGTTTCTCTATGACCTGAAGGTGAATTTTCCCAATCCCGCGTTTGACCGGTTCCGGGATTTTTCTTTGATCGGACACTTCAATCTTACCGCCGATGTGCTGATGGTCCTGATGCCGCTACTGGTCTGGACCGTCCTAGCGTCGCCCGATCGGCTCATCCGTATCGCGGCGGGATTCTGTTTCGTCACGACCAGCGTCATGCTGATGGCCAGCGGCAGCCTGGGCGGAATGATCGGGATGGGAGCGGGGGGGGTATTGGCGGGGAGCCTGTGTGGTCTTCGGCTGTTCCGCCAAGGTCAACAGACGAACACTCCCCTAACACTCCGAAAATCTTTATCCGGGCTGGCAGCCAGCCTGACCGTACTCGTCATCCTGGTGATGGCCTTCCACAGGCTGCCGGAGGATGCGCAGAGAAAGGTGTTCGAACGCGGCGAATGGTGGGGTGCACCGAAGGCCGCGGATCTGTCTGGTGCCACATCGCAGCCTCCCCTGGCGCCTTTGTGGTTGGCGCTTACGCCTGCCTTGGGCTCACGGGCGCCGATGTGGGCCGCCACCTCGGGCATGATCGCGGAACATCCTTGGCGCGGCTTGGGTACTGGCAGTTATGAGTATGAATATCGCCGCTTCAGCAAGCGTTACGATGTTTTCAAGGATCCGGAGGTGCTGGGGATTGATGCGAAAACCAATCCGCATAATGTTTTTCTGCAAATCGCCGCGGAGAACGGTTTGCCCATGGCGCTATTTTTTGTGGGGCTTTATGTCTGGCTCACCCTCCAAGTAATGCAAAAGGCCTGGCAGCACGGCCAGGCCCTGTGGCTCTGTGGACTTTGGGCCCTGGTGGCCACCGGCCTTGACGCCCAGGTAAACCATACCTTCCTATTTCCGGCCAGTCTGCTGGTCTGTGCTGTGTTATTCGGATTTTTATATGGCAATTTGCCCGCTCCGCGTCATCAACTGAGCGTGCCGGCCTTTTTGAAACAGCCTGCAGTCGGCTATCTGGCTATTGGGCTCAGCTTGGTGCTGGCCAGTTTTCCGCTGCGATGGGTTGTCTCGGGTTATTACGCGAACCAGGGTTTTTTACTTGCCCTGCAACACCCCAAAACCTACCCTCGTGAAGTCAAGTACGATTGGGAGGCCGCCCGCGAATGGTTCCCTGACAATGTATTCGCCCTGTACGGCCTGGCCAATACCTGCCTGAAGCAGAAGAACCTAAAATGCACCGAAGTTCATTTGCATGAGGTGCTGGCCTTGAGCCCATACCATACGCCTGCGTTGAATTTGCTCGCCCATGTTCAGGTACAAAACGGTCAACTGGATCAGGCCGAGGCGACGCTTAATGATGTGTTGCGCATTGATCCGGACGCGCAAACGGTGAAGGCCAATCTGGACGCGGTGATCAAGCTCAAGCAAAGAGAAACATCCAACCCTCAGGGATCCCCTGATTAAAGCCAGGTTATTGTTGAGAGACGTTCGAGATGATGGTTAAAAATCCTTTCCGGGCCTCGCCCTGGTTGCTGTTGTTGGCGGGTTTGCTAGCCGGCGGCTGCGAAGAGAAAACGCCAGATAACATCAACACGCCGGCCCACCACGCCAAAAGATCACGCGAGCTGGAGCAACGGCTTGCCCAGAAAAAACCCGATGACTTCAAGTCCGGAAGCGCTGAGGTTCAGGACTTTAACTCCCTGCGGGCGGAGCGAGACAGAAAGATCAATGAAGCCAGGCTGAGACTGGAGAAACAACAGATCGCCAAGATATCATTTACGTCGGAACAACCACCGAAAGGGGTTTCGGTTGAGGGTTTATCGAGTCCGGAACCTTGGGGCTCCTGGAGTGTTGGCAACAAGGTGACGCTGCGTTTCGATAAACCGCTGCCAACACAATTCAAACTTCAAGTGACCGCCAGAGCCTATGGACCCAATGCCGAAAAACCCATAACCCTGCTCCTCGGAAAGCAGAAAGAGTCCATGACTTTCAGACCCTTCGATTCCATGCAGACGCGGAACATCAAGTTTAAAGCTCCGGTCGATACACTCACCTTCGTGGTGCCAAAACCGACAAGCCCGGCTGAATTGAAGGAGAGTACCGATGATAGAAAACTGGGTATTGGCTTGGTCCAGGTGATGCTCCTGCGCACTAAACCCTGAGGCTAAATTGAAGCGAAACATTCCATCGAGCGCCTTCGGCACAACTAAGGACAGGCGTATGTCGATGCCTTTGCAGAAACTCCTCAAACACGCTGCCGGCGAGCCCCAGTCATTCGGCCCTCCTGGCTGGAAATAATTTGGCCTGCATCAGAAGTATTGCGTCCCCCATTTTTATGCAGCGTATTTTGAAAAAACTGTTTTCAGGCTTCTCGCCCATCGTGTTGTTATTCCGGCAACGCTTCCTGATCCTGCAGCTGTTGCGGCGGGATATTGTGGGACGGACTCGCGGCACGCTGCTGGGCTGGTTGTGGCTGATCGCCCAGCCGGCGCTGCAGGTCATTGCTTTCTGGTTTCTTTTGGATATTGTCTTTCAGATGCGCTCGCCTGGGCAGGTTCGTTATTTGAATTATTTCCTGATCGGTATGTTGCCCTGGCTGTACCTCAGTGAGGTGCTGAATCGTTCCATCAATGTACTGAACGAGTTAGCCGCACTGTATCAGCGCAGCCGTTTTCCGGTGGCGGTTTTGCCGTTACTGCCGATGGTGATGGGCCTCCTGATCTATTTGCCCGTCTATGCCGGGGTGGCGTTCTATTTTCAGGATGGTCTGGCTGGCCTGAAGGCCATTGCCATCATGCTGCTGTTATTTGTCTGGGTCATTCCTTTTGCCTACCTTCTGTCGGTCTTTGGGCTGTTTGTCCGCGAGGTGCGGCAGGTTTTCCCTTTCCTTCTGACCATGATCATGTACGTGACGCCGATTCTGTATGCTCCTGATGCATTGCCGGAATCGGTCCGTTGGGCGCTGGCTTTCAATCCGATTGCGGACCTGATGGCATTGATTCAGGGCTGGATCAATGGCCTTCCGGTGGAACCCGGCAACTGGGTGCGACCGCTGGTGTTATGGCTGGTGCTGTCAACGCCGGCCTGGGTTTTATTTCGGCGGAGCGAGCCCCACATGCGGGAGGTGCTGTGACCGTGATCACCCTGGACAATGTGTCCAAGAGCTATCGAACTTACGCGCACCCGTGGGACCGGCTCAAGGAAGTCATCACCCATCGGTCGTACCATCAGGATCATCAAGTCCTGAAGCCGCTGTCGATATCCATTGGGGAAGGCCATGTCGTTGGACTGGTGGGCAGGAACGGTGCCGGCAAGAGTACTCTGCTCAAGCTGATTGCGGGGACTTTGCTACCGACGACTGGCACCCTAACAACCCAGGGCCAGGTGGCGGCTTTACTGGAACTGGGCGCGGGGTTTCACCCGGAAATGTCGGGGCGGGAAAACGTGTATCTGGGCGCCGCCGTGGCCGGCTTGTCGCGCGAGTTTATCGAAAGCCGCTACGAGGATATTGTCCGCTTTACGGGTCTGGCCGAGGCTATGGACCGCCCGGTGAAAACCTATTCGTCCGGGATGACCGCGCGTCTGGCCTTTGCGGTGGCTATGGCCGTGGAGCCGGAAATTCTCATTCTGGATGAAACCTTGTCGGTAGGTGATGGCGCATTTGCGCGGCGATCGTTTGAGCGGATCATCGATTTCAAGAGCACGGGCAAGACGCTTTTGTTCTGCTCCCATTCGATGTACCAGGTGGAATCGATCTGTGATCGGGTACTCTGGATCAATGATGGGGTGGTCATGATGGATGGTGACCCGTCCGAGGTGGTGAGCGCCTACACGGAGTTTCTGACCGGTCAATCGGAGCCGCCCAACCCGACTCACTCGTCAGATTCGGTGTCATCCGCGTCAACCAGTTCGGGTGGTACCCGAATTATGGACGTCAAGGTATTCGTTGATGGCTATGAGAGCAAACCGTTAACCGTTGAATCCGGCAACTCAAAACTGTCGATCACCACTCGCTTCAAAGCCCCGGATAACCTGCCTTTGCCGAGCATCGGGATCGTGCTGGTGGGTGGCAACGGTTGGCCCATCGCCAGTGCTTCATCACTCGACGATGCCTTGCGCTTTAAGCGCAACTCGGAGGGGATTTATCAGGCGACCGTTACCTTTCCCAGAGTGCCCTTGCTCAAGGGGAATTACTGGATCAACCTGTTTCTGATGTGCGAGCAGGGCATTCATTTTTATGAGCGTGCGGAGCGGGTCGCTGCGTTTACGGTCGTGCAGAACACGCGCGAAGTGGGGCTAGTTTCGCTGAGCCGGAGCTGGAAGACGGGGTAAAGAGCCATAACTTTTACGAAATTTGCCAGCAATCAAGCGTCAGGGGTGTGGCTCACCATTTTGATGGAATAAGCCGGGCACTCCTCACATAAGGAGGGCATCCCGTTCAGCAGTTCCTCCCGGAAATCATGATGGAATCCGCTATTCCAGATCTCTTCAAATGGAGTGTCCTTGAGATTGGGGAAATGGCCTTCGTAACTGAAGCAGCAGGGCGTTACAAACCCATTCGCCATGACGTAGGTGGCGTCCCATAACCAGCGACAACTGCGCTCTGCTTTTCGATTGTCTAAGGTTGCGTGCTGCGGATGAGAAAACCGGATACCTCGGCTGAGCGCATGGCCCGCACACGTCTGTGCCAGATACTTGATGTCTTCATCAGTCAATGGATCGCCGCCTATCCCCTCACCCGGATAAAGGTTCTTGACTGTGACAGAGGGCACCTCCATGCCATGCGCGATGTCGATGATCAGGGGAATTTCATGAATATTTTCCTTCATGCCGACCACCATGATGCCTAGCGTGGGGGTCGATGCGCCCAGCTCTTCTTTAACCGTTGCCATTCCCCGCATGTTGGCAATGACCTCGTCAAAGTCAGCGCCTTGGCGGATGCGCTCAAAGGTTTGTTTGGTGCCGCCATCAAGCGAAAACATGAGATGCGAGAGTCCGCTCCGACAAATTTGAATAGCCTTGTCTCGAGTCAATACCGTCGAATTGGTAAAGAAGGTAACGGCTTTCCCTTGCTGATGGGCGTAGCGGATGATTTCGATCAAATCCCGATTGAGGAGCGGCTCGCCCAGCCCTTGAAGCGATATTGTTTCAATCGTCGAGGGGAGCCGGTCCAATAGGATTTTGAAGTCCTTGACGGAGAGATGCTGTGATTTGCTCGGCGGCCGATAATCGGGATCGGATAGCGGACACATCTGGCAGCGCAAATTGCATTTGTTGGTGACTTCTATTTGCGCTGATTTTGGCAGGGGGAGATTGCTTTTCTGATTGCTCACGTGAACCTTCACATTACTATGGCGGACTGAAGCCACGTTACCCCAAGTCACGGAGATTCGCTGCCTCTCGCCGCGTAAGGGACGACATCATAACGCAGATAGCCATGAGGAGAGTGGAGCGCCCCATCTGCCTAAGGAACCTCTGAACAAATCTGTTTTTCTTCTTGCGAAGACCGAGGTGGGCCGTTTTTTTAGTCACCGGTTCGAAAAAATCGGGTTTTGGCGCATGAATCCCCGATATTTGCTGCCTTTTTGGGGATTTCCCCACGCGGCGGACGGATTGCTCCCGTCACGCCAGTAACTCCCGTCGCTTGAGGTAGAGGTTCGCTAGCCCCACGAGCATGAAGACTTGAGCGGCATTCTTGGCCAGGCCTTTGTAGCGGACCTTGGTGTAGCCAAACTGACACTTGATGACCCGGAATACGTGTTCGACCCGGCTGCGGATCGATGAGTGTTTGCGGTTCCTCTGCTTCTGACTGGCCCCTAAACGGGACTTGGGACGCGCTTTCAGCGCCATACCCCAGTAAACCCCTGCCCGCCGGGCGGCCCGCTTGTAGTGATCATTGACATAGCCGGCATCGCCGAAGACGGCCCGGTCATCTTCTCGTAGCAGATTGGGCAGTTCGGTGATATCGGCCACACTCGCCGGGGTGACGGATTCGGTGTGAACCACACCACTATCGACATCCGCCCCCACATGAATCTTCATGCCGAAGCCCGCCCTAATGGTATGGACTCCTCCTCCCTAACGGCATCGTGATGTGCCAAAGTGGAAATTCAAACAACCACTTCATGAGAAAGGAGGAATACAAGATGAATGCTACGACAATCGGTCTGGATATC
>JBIIEQ010000048.1:0-26646 GCA_044237765.1 Methylococcaceae bacterium
TTAACCGAGTCACCTTATCTTTACTCACGGCGTATTCACTCCTCTCGTAGGCATTGATGACCTTGAAGACCATCAAGAATACGCCGCCTCCATCAGCTGCTCATCCACAACTTTTGAGCATAACTCGGTCTCCCGCTTGAAGGCGCAATGGGCTGGCGAATATGAGCACTGGATGAAGCGTGACCTAACCGGCCCACGTTATGTGTATTGGTGCAGCAGACACGGGTACTGGAGGTCTCAGCACCACAAATAAAAACGGGGACCGAAGCCCCCGTCGAGATGGTCATCTCATCGAAGCTTATCGCTGTTTCAATCTCCGGCCATACCAAGCCACCGTCAGGATCATCAAGAACATCATCATGATCTGCGCCCATTCAGAAAGAGTGGGGATTGGGGCGGGGGATGGCCTAACACTTGAAACGGCTGGACCAAAAGGATCTGTGATGAGTCCCGAAGCTGGGTTTGTGTCCCCATATTGGCCATCCGTTAGTGGCAGCGTTACGGTACTTCCTGAAACAGTCACCCGACTGGTCCAATCAACCCAAGCGCCATTGATGTTTTTTAGATACTGGGTGCCGATGGGTAATGGTTGAGGATAAGTAATGGTGACAACCACCGACCCACCGGCCGTTGTTTGAGCCGTAAAGTCGAAAACGCCATAGGGGAAGGTCTTTCCTGCGGGTGGGTTGCTTGCGGCGGTGAACTGAGTAGATCCTGCTACGAAACCCCCACCCGTGATGCTGGTGTTGACGGTTCCACCCGGTGTCGTACCGCTTTCTTGGCTTTGTAGTACGGTGACGATGGCCGAACTGGAAGTTGCAGAAGCATGGGCATTATCCGCCGCCTTGGTCGCGGTCACGCTACAGCTTCCTGCTCCTGTGCCCGTCAAGGTCGCACCGCTCAAGGTACAAGGGCCGCTGACGAGGTTATAGGTCACCACACCCGAACCACTCCCTCCGGTCGTGCTGAGGGTCGAGGTGCCGTTGACGTTCATGCTGCCTGGAGTTGGGACCACCACGAGGGTGGCTTGAGGGGCCAAGCTAATGCCAACACTCAAAGGGCTTGATGTTGCCTGCGAGTAATTGTTGTCAGCCGCAATGGATGCCGTCACCACACAAGTACCCGCCCCTGTGCCAGTCAAAGTCGTTGCAGAGACCGTACAAGGGCCGCTGACTTTAGTAAGCGTTACAGCACCTGTCCCACTAGACCCAGAGCTTGAAAGCGATGCACTTTCATTTGCATTGATCGAACTAGGGGTGGCTATTGCTGTGATGGTTTGAGTGGCTTGGCTGATCACAAAGTTACCCGCCGATGCTCCAGTCACTGCCGAGTAGTTCGTGCTTGCCGCACAGTTCGCCGTGACGGCATAACTGCCTGCATTGGTCGGTGCATTTGAGCTGCCACCATAGAGTACGTTTCCTACTGAACCGCCTCCCGAACAGTTAACAGTCGCAGCTATCGGGGATCCTGTGTAGGTCTGAGGGCTGTTGCTGATCGATAGAATTGCAACATTGCATGCCTGTGTATTACAAGCCTGACTTTGGGTGAGGGCTGGACAGGCGGCACCCCCATTGGCAGCAGGTGTGATAATTGTACGGGTTTGGGTCTGAGTGCCACCACCACAGCTCGCGCTGCAAGCGCCCCAAGAATCCCAAGAAGAGACAACACAATCTAAAGGTGCTAGAACTACTGTAGCCACTTGCACAGGTAAACCACTGATACCGCCAAACGAAGTTAACACCGCAGTCAAGCTACCTGTTGAGGTTGGCGGAGAAGTAAAGGTGACTGTTAGCTGAGTCGACGTCGTGGCCGTGACCGTCCCAGCAGCCCCGTTATTGAATGTCACCGTGTTATTGGCAGCGGTCGTGTCAAACCCGGTGCCAGCGATGATCATCGTGGCCGCATTGAGGGGCAGGTTAGTGTTACTTGTTATCACCGTGGGTGCCGCCACGGCCGTGGCTACTTGAACAGCGCTCCCACTACTCTGTCCGTTCGTTGTCACGGTTGCCGTCAGGCTGCCTGTAGAAGACGGTAGTGTGGTGAAGGTCACCGTGAGCTGGTTTGAGGTCGCGGCGGTGACAGTGCCAACAGCACCAAGATTGAATGCAACTATATTGTTAGCGGCGGTCGGGTCAAACCCGGTGCCGCTTATGGTGATCGTCGTTGCACTGATCGATCGCGATGCCGAATTTAGATTAACATTTGGCAGGGGGGCGGGTGTTACCGAATTACTGGCGACAGAGGGACTGCCTGTACCGATCGTATTGGTTGCCGTAACGCTGAAGGTATAGGCGGTGCCATTGGTTAAGCCTGTCACGGAGATGGGGCTTGAAGCGCCGGTGCCGGTTATCCCTCCTGGATTGGAGGTAACCGTATAGCCTGTAATGGTTGACCCGCCGTTAGAGCTTGGAGCGGTGAATGTAACTGACGCTTGTCCGTCACCTCGAGTAGCCGTTCCGATGGTTGGCGCGTCGGGTACTACGGCAGCGACAGTAAAGCTTTGGGTTGCCGTCGTGGCGGCGAGATAACTACCATTCCCGGCTTGATCGGCATCGATCGTACAGGTACCGGTTGTAACAAATGCGAGGAGTCCACCACTTGTGATGGTGCAGACACCGGTGGTGGTGGAGCTGAATGTTGGAGCCAAGCTAGAGGTGGCGCTAGCCGATAATGTGGGCGTCGTTCCGAAGCTCTTCGTGCCGGGGTTTGCAAAGGTGATCTGCTGAGTAGCCTTGGGTGTTACCGAATTACTGGCGACAGAGGGACTGCCTGTACCGATCGTATTGGTTGCCGTAACGCTGAAGGTATAGGCGGTGCCATTGGTTAAGCCTGTCACGGAGATGGGGCTTGAAGCGCCGGTGCCGGTTATCCCTCCTGGATTGGAGGTAACCGTATAGCCTGTAATGGTTGACCCGCCGTTAGAGCTTGGAGCGGTGAATGTAACTGACGCTTGTCCGTCACCTCGAGTAGCCGTTCCGATGGTTGGCGCGCCAGGCCGGGTTGCGTAGGTAAGTGCAGCTGGATTGGTAAGGCTCCCATTGTTGGTCGGAGTCAGCGTAACAGGGCCAACCGTTGTTGGGGTAATGGTGAACGTCTGCGGCGTTGCTGAGTTGCTAAACGTCTTAACAATAGGTGTCGAAAGACCACCTCCGGACGGCGTAATCGTAATAGTCCCAGTGTACGTATCATCGGGTGTGACTGAGAATGTTGTCGAAGCAGTAAACAGAGCGCCTCCGCTTGGACCGGTGAGCGTGTAGGAAGTGGCGCTAGTGGCTAGGACGTTGAGTTTTCGAATGGCATTATTACCTTGGTCCGCGATGTATAAATTTGCCGTTGCCTGGTCAATAAATAAACCGGCTGGCGCGTTGAATGATGAGTTCGACCCCGTACCGTTAGTATTACCAGTGTTGGCATATAAAGAAGTTTTACTTCGGTTAGGTTCAATTATGTAACGATACCCTGCATCCAACATACTATCTACGAAACAATATAAGCAGCTCTTTGTAGCCCCTCCTGCCACGGTATTCACATTATTTGCAGATCCGCTTACAAAATCTATTGCCCGGATGATGTTATTGTCGGAAACGTAAAGCATTGAACGTGCGCGGTCATAGGCTAACCCGATTGGACCCCAGAAGGATGCCATTTGGGGCACGCCGATCATTTCGTCCATCCAATATCCAATTAAGTAAATATCATAGTAATCATCTTCATATCCCCAGATGTCCCCATCTCCTGCTATAAGAGCGCATGATGCAAGAGCAGTTAGACTTCCTGCAGGAGTGCAGCTCCAGATCTGATTGACGTCCGAAGCTGCCACCAAGATATTGGGGGGGGATGCGCCATCCATCGCGATACCTCTAATCGTGGTCCCATACCCATCGCCCCCGCCCGCCGAGGTAACGCTGGATACATTGCCATAGGGGTCAATGGCAGCAGCCGCTGTCATCTGAGCTGGGGACGCGGATAGGTCGACGCTTGATATAAAACCCTTCGTAGAATCCGTAACCCAAAGCCCACCAAAAGATGAGGACATAGGAGAAGCATAAGACATAACCAACCCGTATGGGTTGATGAAAGAAGCATTAGTGCCGGCCCCCGGAATATAGTTACTGTTGTCGCATCTTCCTGAAGTTCCATAGGATGTATCGGAGGAACTACAACTTTTTCCGATCAATGTGGTAACGGCATAAGGTGAGGAGAGACTTATCTTCCGGATGGCCCCGTTACCGCTATCAGCCACATAAAGAAAAGAGTTTGTGTTATCGATCGCGATCCCTGTCGGATAGTTAAAGCGCGTATTTGTTCCAACTCCGTCAGCCCACCCCGCCAATCCGCTTCCGGCCACAACCGACGTTGCCCCCGTGGCGATGACCGTCGCTGTAATCCGGTGGTTATTACTATCTGCAGCGTAAAGGATAGTGGCTGCGGATCCAATATTATTGCCCACGACGCCATTCGGAACATTTAAAGACGTGGTCACAGTAGAAGCTGTAAAAGCCGGCTTGCTCCAAAGGGGGGTGGAACATAGCGCAGTTATAACTGCAAAGACCAGAGAAATAATGGTTATCTGTCTATCCATTTTAGGGGTCAGTGCTTTCTTGGGTTATCCACAAGAGCCAAATAAGACAGCGGCGTTAGTACAGTATTTATGACCGGTGGACGCCACACAGAGCTGCAGTGTCTGAAAAGAACCAGCCGAGGCAATGCCAACGAGATTCCCGCTAAGCTTGTTGATGACATCAAAACAAGATCAAGCCCGACACTAACAACAAAGCCATAATAAAGCGATTCACAAAAATGTTCGACGTAAAACTAAGAAGCTAGCCCGGAAATAGTGTGAGCTACCCAGGTAGCGATGAATCGGGAAGACCTGCAGGCTGACCACGTGCGCAAAGCAAATCTTGTTCCGAATAAAAAAATCCCGGACTTATGATGATGGCCGGTAACAGGATCAGACCGATTGGGCGAACACCGTAATCCAGAACCTGAGCAAATATCAACCACTGAAAATATATGGTTTTTCCGATAAGAATCCGGGATGTTGCAGGTTCTGCTGCTTTGGCGTGCGGATTAAGGATCCCAGATGCAAAAAACGAGGGACCCAGTCCACGCGCCCCAATCAACACTCAGGGCCTTGCTGATCAGTGTTGCCCATAAGTCACCGTCGACATCGTTCGTGTCCCTCAGGTCATTCGCCTTTAGCAGCTCTAGGAAATAGACAGCATGGGTGTCTGTGGCTGAGCTTCCCCTCGTTTTTCGCGCAACAAGGGCGGTTCTTCAGGCGGCCTGATTTCCCCTATCCGCTTTCTCTGCCCAGCGGCGGAGATACTGGATCGGGGACTGGTAGCCCAGCGTAGAGTGTCTTCTTTTCCGGTTGTAAAAAACCTCAATGTACTCGAAAACTCTCTCTCGCATCGTTTGCTGATCCACAGTCGACTCGCCATGGATCCGCTCATTCTTGAAGCGGCCGAACCAACTCTCCGTCGGGGCATTATCCCAGCAGTTTCTCTTGCGGCTCATGGAGCACTTCATGCCGTATTCCCGCAGAAGATCCTGGAACACCCCGGCGGCATTCTGGCTGCCACGGTCCGAATGATGAATAAGGCCGGGAGCCGGTTGTCGACGGAACCAGGCCATGCGGAGGGCATCGGTCACCAGATCAACCGTCATACTGGGCTGAATCGACCAGCCCACCACTTCCCGATTGAACAGATCCAGTACGATGGCCAGGTAGAGCCCGCCTGCAGTGGTCGACAGATAGGTGATGTCGGAGGTCCACACTTGGTTTGGCGCGGACGGCTGAAATTGCCGATCCAGAAGATTCGGCGCCACGGGCAGCCCGTGACGAGATTCCGTCGTCGCCTTATAACGACGCTTATGCCGGGCACGGATACTGTTCTCCCGCATCACGCGTTCTACTCAGCCCTTGCTGACGGGAAAGCCACGGTCCCGCAGCTCCCTGATCATCCTCGGGCTGCCGTAAGCGCCCTTGTATCCGGCATGGATCGATCGAATCAGCGTGATCAATTGGGCCTCCGTCCGTCGCTGCCGGCTCGGGGTGCCCCCGCGCTGCCAGGCACGATAGCCGCTGAGGCTGACCATCAGGGCACGACACAATTCACCCACCCCATAAAACCCTTCATGCGCTTCAATCCAGGCGTACGTCATAGCGCATCTCTCGCGAAGCCTGGCCTGAGCAATGTCGAAGGGTACGCCGCCGCTTTTTTTAAGATTTCAAGCGCCCTCTGGGTCCGAATCAATTCGGCTTTCAAACGGGAGATCTCAATCCTCTCTGCGCTTCTGCGCTGACCGTCTCTGTGCCGGGACCCTTAAGCATGCCTTTTGTGAGACCGCTTTCACTCAGTTCCTCAGGGTCTGTTCAACCAGGCCAAGCTCGCGGGCAGTCCCCGCAATCGACTGGCCCAGCTTCACCCTTTGAACGGCAAGTTCCCTGAACTCTTGGGTGTATGCCTGCTTTGGAATCTTCATCTCTCTTCTCCACTTCAATAACGGTCATCTTACGTTACCCTTGGTGGGCGAAGAATGAAGGGAACCTCACTCTCTCTCAATTGCAACAATCTGGAGCATTCAGTCGAGACTGGTTTCCGGTTTGGGATCGCGTAGCAGTAGGTTGGTCACGGCTTCGGCAGGTGGCAGATTTTGGTAGAGGATGCGGTAGGTCTGTTCGGTAATGGGCATGTCGATGCCATGCCGTTGTGCGAGCGTATGAACGATCTTTGCTGTAGGGATGCCCTCGATTTCCTGACCGATTTCAGCGGTCACTGACTGCCGATCGCGTCCTTGACCGATGCCGACGCCGAATCGGCGGTTGCGGGACTGATTGTCCGTACAGGTCAGGATGAGATCGCCGACACCGGAAAGTCCCATCAAGGTATCGGGTCGGCCGCCGAGCATCGTGCCCAGTCTCATCATTTCGGCCAGGCCGCGAGTGATGAGCGCCGCCCGGGCATTGGCGCCGTAACCAAGGCCATCGGCGACGCCTGCCGCAATGGCCAGGACATTCTTGATGGCGCCGCCCAGCTCCACACCGACGATGTCGGGGCTGGAGTAGGCGCGGAAGCGATCGTTATGCAGCAATCCGACCAGTTCGCTGGCGAAGGCGATGTTCTCCGAGGCCACGGTCATGGCGGTCGGTTGTCCGGCCGCGACCTCGCCAGCAAAGGTGGGCCCAGACAGAACCGCAGCGGGTATTGCCGGGCCGAGCACGTCGCTTACGACACGATGCAGGGGTTTTCCGGTTTCCAGCTCCAGCCCCTTGGTGGCCCAGGCAATCCGCCCTTTTCTCGAACAATGCGACCTGATTGCTTCCAGCTGATAACGAAAGGCATGACTGGGAACGGCGACTAGCCAAAGCGATGAAAATCGCGCGGCGTTATCGAGATCGGCCGTTGTTGACAGGCTTTGCGGGAAAATCGCGCCCGGCAGATAACGCCGGTTGCTGCGTTCTTGTGCCAGTGCAGCCATGTGGCGCTCGTGGTGACCCCACAGCAGGACATGATGACCATTGCGAGCCAGCAGCATGGCCAGTGCGGTGCCCCATGAGCCGGCACCGAAAACGGTTACGTTAGCCATACCGGCGGATTTCTCATGCGATGGGTAATGGGCGATTCAACGAATCGCCCTATACCGCTGGTTTGGTTGGTGCTCTTAGTGGCTGGTCACAGACTGGGGCGCTTGCTGCATCTGCTGGATATGCTGGGCATAAAGCGCATCGAAATTGACGGGCGCCAGCAGCATGGGAGGGAATCCACCTTTGCCAACCAGGTCAGAGATGGCCTCGCGGGCATAGGGGAAGAGCAGGTTGGGGCAATAGCTGCCTAGGAGATGACCCATTTCTTCGTTCTGGAAACCGCTCACGCTGAAGATGCCGGATTGGGTGATTTCAATCAGGTAGGCGGTTTTCTGGTCCAGCTTTACCGTGACGGTCACGGTCAGGCCGACTTCAAAAACACCCTCCTGAATCTGCTGAGCGCTGCTCGACAAGTTGAATTCGACCTTGGGGTCCTCCCAGGGCAGGGTGAAGATTTCAGGGGAATTGGGGGTTTCAAATGAGACGTCCTTGACGTAGATCTTCTGTATATTGAAGAGTCGTTCTGCCGCGTTGGTGTTTTCTTCTGCCATGGTTTTGAGTGGTGGTTGTATAAGGCTGGTGCTGGATTATTTACGTTTTTTGGTAATCGGCAGGTTCTGGTCCTTCCAGCCGAACATGCCGCCCTTAAGCTCATGTACCTGAGTGAAGCCCTGCGCGGTCAGCTTCTTGCCGGCGGCGGAGGAACGGGTGCCTGACTGACAGGTAATGATAATGGGCGCGGCCTTGTGGGATTCCAGTTCGGCGACACGCTCGTCCAGCTTGGCCAGCGGGATATTCCGGGCGCCCTCTATGTGGCCCTCGGCGAATTCGTTCGGTTCGCGCACATCGACGATGAGGGTGCTGTCGTCGTTCATCAGGACAACGGCTTCGGTGGCGGAAAGCATTTTATGCTTGCGAAAGGCCGAGTCGATGAGGTCCTGGATCAGCAGGATGACAATGATGAACAGGCCGCTGGCCATGAGCCAGTGATTGCCAATGAATTCCAATAGCCGATCGGGTGTTACGTTCATGGTGCGTTTTAGTGGTGCGAAGTGCTGGTTGAATTGGGGTCGTGACAGAAAACCTCGCGCATGAGCGAGATGAGCTTGAGGGTGCGCTTGTCATCGACGTAATAGTACACGCGGTTCGATTCCTTACGGCAGTCAAGAATGTCTTTTTCCCGCAAAACAGCCAGATGTTGCGAGATGTTGCTTTGCGTGGTGCCGCAGGCATCGACAATTCCCTGAACACTGGCTTCGCCATTGCCCAGGAGGCACAATATTTTCAGGCGCAATGGATGAGCCATGGCCTTAATTCTGCTGGCGGCTTGGGCGATGTCTTCGTCCCGGCTGATGAGCGGTGCATCCGTCATGGTGAGTATTGTGCTCCTGATCCCAACTTTGCTTGGTTCCCGGGTTGTCGTTATGCACGACGGGGGAAGGAAAAACAGCTAAAATCACCGCCCTCAGCGTGATGGACTTCCCCACGCTTCCTCGAATTATTTAGCCCACTGCTTTGGTTCGAATTGAACTCAGCCGGAGATTATACGTTGAACTCGCATCGCCCTAAACCTGTTGTTCTGATCATTCTTGATGGTTTCGGTTACAACGAATCGTCCCACTACAATGCCATCGCGGCAGCCAACACCCCGACCTGGACGGGATTGTGGAATTCCTGCCCGCACACCCTGCTGCATTGCGCCGGGGAGACGGTAGGTCTGCCGGATGACCAGATGGGCAATTCCGAAGTCGGTCATTTGCATCTGGGGGCAGGTCGTCTGATCAATCAGGATTACACGGCGGTCAACAAGGCGATCCGTGATGGTTCATTCTTCTCGAATCTGGCGCTGACTGCAGCGGTGGAAAAGGCGAAGTCCAATGGGAAAACGCTGCATATCTTTGGCTTGCTTTCACCCGGTGGCGTGCATAGCCATGATCACCAGATTCAGGCCATGGCCGAACTGGCGGTGCGCCAGGGCCTGAAGAAAGTTTACATGCATGCATTCCTGGATGGCCGAGATACACCGCCCCAGAGCGCAGGGGCATCCATTGAGGCACTTGAAGCCAAGTTTGCCGAGCTGGGAGCGGGAAGCATTGCCACTCTTGCCGGACGCTTCTTTGCGATGGATCGCGACAATCGCTGGGACCGGGTCGAAAAGGCTTATCAGTTGATTGTCGAAGGTAAGAGCGAGTTTACCGCTCCGTCAGCCATGATTGGTCTGGAACATGCCTACGCGCGGGGCGA
Organism: Methylococcaceae bacterium; assembly: GCA_044237765.1. Lineage (GTDB taxonomy): Bacteria > Pseudomonadota > Gammaproteobacteria > Methylococcales > Methylococcaceae > UBA6136. Next base: position 9,839 of record JBIIEQ010000048.1, read on the forward strand.
GACCGACGAGTTTGTTCAGACCACCTCGATAGTGCCTGAAGGCCAGCAACCCGTTCATCTGGAGGATGGCGACGTGGTGGTGTTCATGAATTTCCGCGCCGACCGGGCACGTGAAATCACCAAGGCCATCAATGACGCCGATTTCTCCGGATTCTCGCGTAATGTCGTACGCAAGCTGAGCGTTTACGTCACGCTGACCGAATATCATCAGGACTTTACTTATCCCATCGCCTTCCCGCCGACATCAATCACTCAAACCCTGGGTGAAGTACTTTCGGAAAAGGGTCTGAAGCAGCTGCGTTTGGCAGAGACCGAGAAGTACGCTCATGTCACCTTCTTCTTCAATGGGGGCAAAGAAGATCCTTTCGAGGGTGAATCCCGCATTCTGATCCCTTCACCCAATGTAAAGACCTACGACATGCAGCCGGAAATGAGCGCCAGGGAAGTCACCGACGAGATGGTCAAGGCCATTGAGGGGGGTGAATTCGACGTGATCATCTGCAACTATGCCAACGGCGACATGGTTGGGCACACCGGCATCATGGAGGCCGCGATCAAGGCGGTAGAGACGCTGGACGTTTCTTTGAAAAGAGTTGTGGCAGCACTGGACAAGGTCGGCGGCGAATTGCTGATCACGGCCGACCATGGCAACGTCGAACAGATGGTCGACCCCGAAACGGGTGTGGCGCTGACGCAGCATACGACTTTCCCGGTGCCGCTTCTCTACAAGGGCTGTCCGGGTAAAAAGTTGCTGGACGGTGGCAATCTCGCCGATATCGCTCCCACCATGCTGGATATGCTGGGAATCGATAAGCCGGCGGTCATGACGGGAAGATCGCTGCTCAATTGAGGCATTTCCTCTTCTTGTCCGTCGGGTACTTGAAGTTTCCCGACGCCCTGTTGCTTCTACTGATGATGGGATCGTCGGGGCTTGTGGTTTCTGCCTCGCCGGAAGCGCCGCTGAAGGAGGTCAGGGAGAAAATTCAGTCTACCCGTAAAACCCAGGAAGCCTTGCAGGCGGTCAGGGATGGTCTCTACCGGCAATTGTCCGAGCTGGAGTTGAAGCAGGCGGATTTGGCCAGGACCGTCGGTGAACTGGAGGCGCAGTCCCGAGTTCGGGAAAAGCGCATTCGTGAACTCAAGGCTCAACGAGACAAGTTGCAAGGTCAGGTCAGACAGCAACAGAGGCAACTGACGGGGCAACTTCGGAGCGCGCACCTCATTGGTCGCAAGGACTGGCTAAAACTGCTGTTGAACCAGGAGGACCCGTCGCGCCTCGCCCGTGTGCTAGCCTATTACGGCTATTTGAATCAGGCCCGAACCGACCTGATTCAGGACTGGCAGGCCGATCTGGCCAAAGTCCATGATACTGAAGCGGAGTTGGCGGGTGAAACGGCACAACACGCCGAGGTCCACCAGCACACTCAACAGGAACGGGCGGCCCTGAAGGAAGCGACATCGGCCCGGAGGCAGTTACTGGCGAGTTGGGACAAGGAGCTCAGGGGGCAAGCAGCCAGTCTGGCGCAGCTTAAAGAGGATGAGGCCCGATTGGCCGGGCTGTTGCAGTCCATGACCGCGCATGAACACGAAGAACATGAGGCGGTTAACGAGCCACCTTCTGTGGATGAGCCCCAGCCGCTCGCAGGAACGCGGCAATGTCCGCCAGCCGGGGTGGTCCTGGCGAAGTATGGCAGCCCCCGGATGAGCGGGCGCTGGGATGGTTTGCTGATACAGGGCAAAGAGGGCGCGCCAGTCCGGGCCGCTGCTGAGGGCAAGGTCGTGTTTGCCGACTGGTTCCGCGGTTATGGTCTGTTGCTGATTGTCGATCATGGTCACGAAGTGATGACTCTCTACGCCTTCAATCAAACTCTCTACAAGCATAAGGACGACAGCGTCCATGCGGGTGATTTGATTGCCGCCGTCGGTGCGAGCGGAGGCCGGGACAAGCCCGGACTGTATTTTGGCGTTCGGCGGCAGGGGCAGCCGGTTGATCCTCAGGTCTGGTGTTCTGAGCAGGGCTGATGGGTTCTGTATTGACGAATTTCATTTTTTAAGAGAGCGATATGTTGCAACAGAATAAACTGTGGGTTGCGATGGCTGGGCCATTGTTTGGGCTTTCCCTGTGTTTCACCGGGCCGGCCTTGGCTGAAAAGGAACTGGCCAAGACGGAGCCGAAGTCCGAGACCCCGGCGAGTCAGTCGCAGCTTCCCTTTGAAAGCCTGAAGACGCTGTCCGAGGTGTATGGCCGGATCAAGCAGGACTATGTAGAGCCAGTCAAGGATGAAAAGCTGCTGGAGGACGCGATTCGCGGCATGTTGACTGGCCTCGATCCCCACTCCGCCTATCTGGACAAGGAACAGTATGACGAGCTGAAAGTCGGTACCACCGGGCAGTTCGGGGGTCTGGGTATCGAGGTTGGCATGGAAAATGGCTTCGTCAAGGTCATTTCGCCCATCGATGACACCCCCGCTCAAAAGGCCGGTGTCAAGGCGGGTGATCTGATCATCCGGTTGGATGACAAGCCTGTGAAAGGCATGAGCCTGAATGATGCCGTCAAGGTCATGCGCGGTGAGCCGGGTAGTCCCATTGTCCTGACGATTGTTCGGGAAGGTGCCGAGCAACCCATCAAGCTGAAGCTGGTTCGCGACATCATCAAGGTCAAAAGCGTCAAAAGCCGCATGCTCGAGGAAGGGTACGGTTATGTGCGCCTTTCAAGCTTCCAGGCCAAGACCGGCGAGAGCATGATTGAGGCGATTGATGAACTGAAAAAGAGCGGCAAGATTCAGGGTCTGGTGATTGATCTCCGCAATAATCCGGGAGGGGTGCTGAATGCCGCCGTATCGGTCAGTGATGCATTCCTTGATGACGGTTTGATTGTCTACACAGATGGTCGAGTCGAGGATGCAAAGATGAAATTCAATGCTTCATCCGGAGACATTCTGGACGGAGCCCCGATCGTAGTGCTCATTAATGCTGGATCGGCTTCAGCCTCGGAAATTGTGGCGGGTGCCCTGCAGGATCACAAACGCGCCGTCATCATGGGTGAAAAAACCTTTGGCAAGGGTTCGGTGCAGACCATCCTGCCGACCAGCAATGGTGCGGCCGTCAAACTCACTACCGCCCGTTACTACACGCCATCTGGTCGCTCGATCCAGGCTGAGGGTATTTCCCCCGACGTGCAGATTTCGCGACTGAAGCTGGAAGCCGCCACGCAGTCCGAATTCGGCCCCCTGAAAGAGGCGGATCTTGCTAATCACCTCGAAAACAATGATGCCAACGGCAAAAAGGCACCGGCAAAAACACCCGAGCCGGGCAAGGCGGATCCAAATGCAAAGGAAACGCCCAAGACCAAGGAGGAGATCGAGGATGCGCTGGCACTTCAGGATTATCCCTTGAACGAGGCCCTCAACTTGCTCAAGGGCATCAATATTGTCAACAAGCCGGGTCAGAAAAAGTAATCTTTAATTAGCCTGAGGCCACAAGGAAGTGGCCTGCTGCTTCAGCCAAGCTTACCGCTCGCACCGGGCTGTTACTCCGGACTCATTTCGTTGAAAGTGCCCTTGCGAATATTCCAGAGTCCCAATTCGGGGATACTGAATAACATTCCGAATAATCCTTCTTTGAGCAAGGACGCTTGGTCGACGGGGGCGGTGAGGAGTCCCGCGGAAGTGGTGGCCAGGGCGTAGCCAAGATTAAGGGTCCCTAGCAAGGGCCGTGTCCAGAATGCGTGTTCGGTGAACATCAGGAAGGCACTGTCACCTCCTCGGGGTCGGTAGATGGTCGAAGTCAGGGTGTTGCTCTCCCGTGCCCATATCTTCCAGTCACTTTCCTTAAGGATCAGCTGAGCCAACCGCCGGTTTCTCTGCGATGGCAGGGTCTCGGTGTCTGTCACACGGTAACGGCGGCGGACCAGTTCAAAAAATCGGAAGGGGACAAAGCTCTGTTCTGTGCCCGGCTCCAGATGCCCGCCCAGGGCCCTGGTTTCATTCCCGTATTCAAAGCTGGAATTGACCGCCCTGACCAATTCAGTCACGCAATTATGAGTGATCAGTTGATATTGGTAAGCCGTCTGCATCTGCTCCAGAAACTGTTGCGCTTTTTGTGCGGCGGCAGCCCGGGCGCGAAGCAGTCGCGGTGTTGACATCGCATGGTTAGGGATCACAGCGTACCCAATACCCTTGGGCGGTCCATCCGAATGTCCGAGGTGGATCGGTCGCTCCTGTGACAGTCCCGCCTGGGACTCCTTCAACTCGGAAGCAGCGACTTCCAGTCGGTGATACACCGATTCATCGGGTTCCGGCTGACGGAAACCCTCGGCGAGCAGGCCATGAACGGTTTTTTGCAGTTGGCCGATCAATCTTCGCAACGGCACTTTGTCTGCTTCGCTGAGTTCCCCCTGAACGCGCTCGGACTGGTTTGGCAGAACGTCAAGCACCAGAAACTTCCCTGTGGAAAGACTGAGGCTGATGGCTTGATAGCGGGCCAGCGAGAGTAGCAGGGGAGGGCCCGAGCCGGGATAAGGGGACGCCAGTGTACGGATTATGGCTTCTCTTAATTGATCGCGATAGCGCGTCAGCCACTGCCTGTTGGGATGCGATGAGTGGGTCGCGGTGTCGGTTGGGTCCAGAGGGCCGGCCTCAATCCGGAGGCCATTCCGCAGAGGCCAGCCCTGATCAATCGCGGTCAGGGCAAACCAGTGGGCGTAAGAATCCTCAAGTTGCTCGGAAAAGGTGGGGTCGTAAATCGGATACTGATCCGGCTCAAGTGACGCCGGCTTGGCCGGCGGAACGTAGGCAAGGGTTTCAAGTCGACGTTGCAGGCGTAGACACTCGCTTCGAATGAAACCGGGCTCATGATCGATCTCGATGACGTCAGCGATGTCCTTGAAGTCGGACGTCTTATGGGGACTTCGATCGAAAAATCCAATGCCCATGATCTGGACGGGCGTATGGGACTCAAGCGCCGACAGAAAGGATACATCCCGCTGCAAGGCTGTCAGGTAATCGACCTGTCGGTTCTGCGTCATGAATCGCAGACCCAGTCTGTCACGAATCCGCTGCAGGTCCTCGGGAAGCAATGCGATTTTGGCACTGTGAATATTCCGGTTGTCCACATCGTTGTAGACAAAGCGGAAGCGCTGCCAGTTTTCTCGGGCGAGTCGGGTATAACCCTCCTCGTTCTGGAAATGGTAGACCGTGTCATCCAGTTTGACGGCTGTGTGACCGCCGCTGGATCCGCCGGTATTGGCGTCTATGTAGAGGAATTCGAGGGATTCATTTGGATGCTCCGCCCCGCTAACGGGGTGGAACATCCATAGCAACGCCAGCGAAGCGGTTAGTCGCCGCCAGCGATTGAGCAGGATCAATTCAGTGCGAGTAACCGCTTTCTATATAGCTCAGGGCGTTCTTGTTGGCGGTCAGTACATTGCTCAGGAAGGGTTGGCGGGTGATGTTTTCCTTGGCCACCCCAGCTCGCTTCAAACCTTTGCCAATACCGTAGAACGTTGCCTTCTCCTGGGACCAGTTGCTGATCTTGAACTGGCTTGCGGTCCGCGCCAGCGCATTCGGAAAGTCCCGGGCAGTCATCGATGAGCCGGAGACCGAATAGGTCAGGTTGGCCACGTCGTCACGATAAGCCTTTTTCTCTTTACTCAAGCCCGCAGCCTCGCTGGAAGCGGAGGAGCCGGAGCTGGTCAGGCTGCTGGCCGAAGATTCAGAGCTCGATCCCACTGATTCAGAAATAGAGACGGAAGAGTCGGAGAATGAACAGGCTTGCAACATGGCAAGTGCGATCACAAAGGGGGTGAACCGGGCAGCAAATCGAGTCATGTGCATCGTGAGACTTGGTGTGGTGGGTGAAGAAGCAACAGTGCCGTGTCAGCGCCGGCGATAAAGCGGTTCAGGGGAGTCAGCCGCCGATTGGTAGGTGACACTGAACTCGTTGAACGCTTTCAGCCGGTCACCCAGAGGGGTCTCGTTCGGAAACTCAAACGCATTCACGCCAACACGGTTGAAAAAGAACATCTGATCGCGAAGGAAATCACCCCGCGCCCTGATTTCCCCGGAATAGCCTAACCGGTCGCGTAATAACCGGGCCTGACTGAATGCACGCCCATCCGTAAAAGTCGCCATGTCAAGCACGATCAGCGAAAGGGAAGGTAGATCATTCGCCAGGGCTTCGACTGAATCAGCCGCATTCAGGCGCACGCCAACTTCATCACCGTGGGTGGAAAGTTCACCCTTGTCCTTGAGCCAGCGGTCCAGCGAAACTGTCACCGCACCATGAGCGGGCAAGGATTCCTCGGTCAGATGAAGCCATGAAGACGCTTCGATTTGTCCGTTCTTAATGACTGTCATAAACACGCTCCTGGAAAGGCTGGATGCCAATGCGGCGAACGGTAGCAAGGAAGCTCTCTTCATCTTCCCTAAGGTCACGATAAGTCAGGAAAATCCGCTCTATCACGCCAGGGACTTCCGACTTGGCCACGGAAGGTCCCAGCCGTTCACCGAGCGAAGCTTCATTGCTGGAAGAGCCTCCCAGCGTAATCTGGTACCACTCCTCGCCCTTCTTGTCGACCCCCAGTATCCCAATATGGCCCACGGTATGGTGAGCGCAACCATTCATGCAGCCGGAGATGTTGATGCGAATCTCACCCAGGTCGTAGAGATAATCGAGGTTATCGAAAAGAGCCTGGATGCTGTTCGCGACCGGAATCGAGGCGGCATTGGCAAGCGAGCAGAAATCCAGGCCGGGGCAGGTGATCATGTCCGTGGCCATGCCAACATTCGGCGTGGCCAGATCCAGCGCTTTGAGTTCTTTCCACAGGCTGAAAAGGTCCGATTGCCGGACGTCGGCCATGACCAGATTTTGTGTGTGCGTGACCCGGATCTCGCCAAAGCTCAATCGGTCCATCAGGTCGGCCACGGCATCGATCTGCTGGTCGGTCATGTCGCCGGGGGGCTTGCCGTGAGGCTTGAGTGAGAGGAACACCGCACGGTATCCAGGCATTTGGTGCGCGACCGTGTTGTGACGGTACCAAGCGGCAAATTCGGCATGAGTCTGCTTTTTCTCTTCCAGTGAAGCATCCACGGCGGGAAGCTCCGCGTAGGGGTGCGGTCTGAAAAAGGCACTCACGCGATCAATTTCAGTCTGATCCAGCAACAGGGTATCGCGGATGGCGGCCCACTCCGCCTCGACCATTTCAGCGAATTTCTCGGCGCCGGTTTCCTTGACCAGAATCTTGATGCGCGCCTTGTACTTGTTGTCGCGCCGTCCATGGAGGTTGTAGACGCGAAGGATGGCTTCAAGATACGACAGCAGGTGTTTCTTCTCCAGGAAGGGGCGGATAACCCCGCCAATGATCGGAGTTCGTCCCAATCCGCCTCCCACCAAAACTTCAAAGCCGATTTCGCCTTTTTCATTTCGGACCAACTGCAGGCCGATATCGTGAACCTGTGTTGCGGCACGATCACGTTGCGCTCCGCTCACAGCGATCTTGAACTTGCGCGGAAGAAAAGCGAACTCGGGATGCAGGGTCGACCACTGGCGAATGATTTCGCAATAGGGGCGCGGATCCTCGAGTTCGTCCACGGCGACGCCGGCGAGGTGGTCGCTGGTCGTGTTTCGAATACAGTTGCCGCTGGTTTGGATGGCGTGCATCTGAACGCTGGCCAGGTCATCCAGGATATCCGGCACGTCTTCCAGTTTCGGCCAGTTGAACTGGATGTTCTGTCGTGTCGTGAAGTGCCCGTAGCCCTTGTCATATTTCCGCGCGATGTGAGCGAGCATCCGCATCTGCCCTGACGAGAGCAAGCCATAGGGCACGGCAATACGAAGCATGGGGGCATGTCGCTGAATGTACAGCCCGTTCATCAGCCTCAGGGGACGGAACTGATCCTCGGTGAGCTCGCCAGCAAGGAACCGTTGTGTTTGATCCCGGAACTGAGCGGCGCGCTCGTTTACCAGGGTTTGGTCGTAATGATCGTATTGGTACATAAGGGCTAGTTTTGCGGCCTGAAGCGGCCCACGTGAGCGAGCGAATATACTACGGAACTGTCAGGGTTCAAAAACACCCATTGCTTATGAAGTCAGCATGAATTGGCCTCACATGCCTACCTGAGCGTTCTGCTGCGAAGGTGAGCATCCCGGAAATTCTGTTTTTTCTTCCTCGTCGGGCCAAATCCCCTATAATGCCGGGTTGTTTTTACCCGAGTCCGGCTGCCCTGGGCGGCGCACTGGAATTTTCTGAACCATCCAAGAGGATTTAGCCTTGTTACGCATATTCCTGCTGCTGACATCATTGTTGTTTCTGCCTGAGATAGCGTCCGCTGAGGAAGCGGCCAATCTCGGTCTGACCGGAACTCAACGTGGTTTGTACTGTGTCCTGATCTTCATCATCTCTTACGCTTTCGTAATGACGGAGGAATTTACCCACCTCCGCAAATCCAAACCGGTCATTCTGGCGGCCGGCATCATCTGGGCGCATGTTGCTTATATGGCTTCATCCAATGGTGTACCCGCGGAACAGGTGCACAAGGCGTTTGAACACAACCTCAAGGAATACGCCGAACTGTTCCTGTTCCTGTTGGTGGCGATGACATACATCAATGCCATGGCCGAGCGCAACGTGTTCGAAGCCTTGCGATCCTGGCTGGTAAGCCGCAAGTTCGATTACCGCAAGCTGTTCTGGATTACCGGCATCATCACTTTCTTCCTGTCGTCCGTGGCAGACAACCTGACCTCGGCTTTGCTGGTCGGCGCGGTGGTCATGGCCGTCGGCGCCAACAGCCCTGCCTTCGTCGCATTGGGATTCGTCAATCTGGTCAGCGCGGCCAACGCCGGTGGCGCTTTCAGCCCATTCGGCGATATCACCACGCTGATGGTCTGGCAGGCCGGCAAGGCGGAATTCTTCGACTTCTTCGAACTCTTCGTTCCGTCCGTCGTGAACTTCGCCGTGCCCGCAGCCATGATGCATTTCGCCATTCCCAATGAGACGCCCTCATTCCCGGAAGAGGCTCAGGTGGAAATGAAGCCAGGTGCACTCGTCATCTGCGGTTTGTTTGTCCTCACCATTGCGACAGCCGTTAGCTTCAAGCAGTTTCTCCATCTGCCCCCCTTCATGGGCATGATGGTCGGTCTCTCCTTCCTCATGCTGTACGGTTATCGTCTGCACCTGATTTATAGCAAGGATGAGGAGAAGGACGGAGATTTCGATGTCTTCTCCAGCGTTCGTGATTCCGAGTGGGATACCCTGCTGTTCTTCTTCGGTGTGGTTTTCGCGGTCGGCGGCCTGGGTTACATCGGTTACCTTGAATTGGCCTCGGTTGCCATGTACGACGGGCTGGGTGCTACCACGGCTAATATCCTGGTGGGACTTCTTTCAGCCATTGTCGACAACATTCCGGTCATGTTCGCAGTGCTGAGCATGAATCCGGACATGGATTTGTATCAGTGGCTGTTGGTGACTCTGACCGCGGGTGTCGGCGGCACCTTGCTGTCAGTAGGTTCGGCGGCCGGTGTGGCCCTGATGGGAACCTCAAAAGGCATGTACACCTTCTTCAGTCATTTGAAGTGGACCCCGGCCATCGCCGTGGGATACGTGGCTTCCATCATCGTCCATTACTGGATCAATCACTGAATAAATAATCGAATTTCGGCGCACTCCGCCGAAGCCTGAAATCCCCGCAGGTTAAGGCCTAGCGGGGTTTTTTATGTCCGTCATTGTCCGGTTGTGTGCGTGGAAAGCCGGGTATAAACCGGGTAAAGTACCGGGTACGGTCATGAGATGGCCAATAAAAAAGCCGGGTATGGGGCTATAAATGGCCTAAATCCCGCTATAAAAAGCCCTTGGTCATTACCCTATAAATTGACGGAAGCCATACATAGAAAGGCTTTCAGGAAAACCGGGTATGACTGAAAAAACGAGAGACCCAACATGCTCACGGATACCGCGATACGGAACGCCAAGCCAGGACCAAAGCCGATCAAGCTGACCGACCACAAGGGCCTGTATATCGAGATCAAGCCAAATGGCACCAAGGCATGGCGCTATCGGTTTGAAATGCGTGAAGGGGACAAGAAGAAGGAGGGTCTTTATGCCCTGGGCGACTACTGCATGCCCCCGGCCGGGGAAACCGACGAAGAGGCGAAGCTCAGGCGGGCAGGGGGGCTGTTCACCCTGGCAGAAGCCAGAGATGAACGGATCCGGCTACGGGCACTGGTGAAGGCGGGCATCAATCCGGTCCATCAGCGGAAGCTCGACAAGATCAAGGTTCAGTCATCCAACGCCGAAACCCTGGAAAGTCTCGCCAAGGAATGGCTGGGGAACAAGGATTGGGCAGGAAACACCAAGCTCAGACGCTTGCAGATGATGCAGCGGTCCATCTTCCCCAAGATCGGCATGCTGCCGGTTCGCCAGATCACCCCTCAGCATGTTCTCGATGTGCTCAAAACTGCCGAAAAGATCAATGGACCTTCGGTAGCAGCCGAGGCAAAGCGCACCCTGGCGGGGATATTCGCCCTAGCGGTATCGACGCTGCGCTGTGAGACGGATCCGGTTTACCCGGTCAAGGATGCTCTGAAGCCGGTCAAGACCCAGCATAAGCGGGCTTTGGAACCCGAGGAGATCGGTCAGTTACTTCGCGATATCGAAAGTCACCCAGGCCGATATGAGACAACCGCCTGCTTCCAGCTGATGTGGTGGACCCTGTGTAGACCTGGTGAGGCGGTGGGCGCTCGATGGGCGGAGTTTGATCTTGATGAGGGGCTATGGGTGATTCCACCCTGGCGCATGAAGAAGCGGAAGGTCCATACCGTACCGTTACCACCCCAGGCAGTTGAAATGCTCAGGGGGCTGAAGGGTGTCACCGGGAAATATGAGCATGTGTTTGTGGGGCGCGATGACAAAACCCAACCCATCAGCCTCGCTACCTTCCGCGCTGCGCTGCATATCATGGGCTGGTCTGGGCGGTATTCCCCCCACGCCACCCGCACCACCGGCAGTACCCGGCTGAACGAGATGCGCTATCACTCCGATGTGATCGAGGCGCAGCTGGCCCATGAGGAAACCAACAAGGTGCGAGGCACCTACAACCATGCCACCTATCTGGATGAACGGCGCGACATGATGAACCGCTGGGCCGATTACCTGGACGCGCTTAAGGAAGGCAATACCAACGTGGTGACGCTGAGGAAGGCGGGGTAGTGCCCATAGGACGTTCTGAAACAACCCGGCCACCGTGCCGGGTTTTTTGTGTCTGCCAGGGTGCCCAAAAGCTCGTTGATGCTGGCCTTGATCTATCAGGAAGAGAGCAGCGGCGGCCTAGATTTGGTCGAACAGAATCCGCTTTTGTCACAGCGATCGCATTGATGATTGCTTGTATAGTGAAAGAACGGATGTCCTCCATCCTGCTCGAACATGTCGCTTGTGCTGTATGCGTCATCGTTGAATATGCCACCAATGCAATCATCCAAGCGGTGCAAGGCGGCCTTAAAGCAGGCGTGACGGATGCTTTGTTCTTCGCACAATTCCAAAAGCTTTGTCTCACAGGTGAGGAAGCTCGCGCTATTGTGGTTTTTGGTGAATAAGATGAGCTTCAAATCTACCGGATCTTTATTTATGCAGGCCAGATTCATCTTCCCGCTGTAGGTAAAAATGAATTCGGAAACTTGCTCATCGGTAATTCCGTGGTGGGCGAGCTTCGACCTCAGGTCCTGGCAATAGTCCATCTCTTTAAGCTGATCATGGTCAGCAAAGCCTTTGCCGGAATAGGCATCGCAAATCAGCTCGATCAATTCGCAGTCGCTGTTTATGCGATTAAGCAATGAGAAAAAGTTCGTATCAATCACCACAGCCTGATCAACAGGCATCGTTGATCTCCCATCCGCTGGCTACCGTCTCCCAGACAGCATCGGAAAATTCGTCCCGATTGTCGGCAACAAGTTTTCGCAGCGCCGCGCCTTGCTCAGCCAGGAATTGACGCAGGGACTGATCGCCGCCCCATTCGCTCCCGGCCGCAGTGGAAACCGCGTCTTTCAGGTCTTGGTATCGAGGTTTTTTTCCTGGTCTAATTCGACAAATATCGTAGATAGCATTAACAAGGACATCGTCGCTTGCGCGATGAGAATTCAGATATTCAGCGACATCACCCTGCTGATCCCGACCATTGGCCATTCGTTCGGCGTCAGCAAAGGGAACCAAATAGAACTGGGCGAATTTGTTGGCAACAAACTCAGGAACGACCTCAGGACTGATGGTGTCGTCGTATAGTCCTGTCGGAAGGAAATCAATCGGCACCTCCTGCTTCTGATGAAAGAGGTAATGAGCAATTTCGTGCAACAGGGAAAAATGAATGCGAGTTGTGGGCTTGCTCAGGTTGACGCAGACAACCGCACGATCTTTAACGCGCATAAGGAAGGCATCAAAGCTTTGATCACCAGCGGAAATCGGCAGGACGTGCAACCCAGCCGCCTGGTATAGAGCTTCGACCGCGGGGTATTTAGGCCGAAGTTCCTCAACGGCACGATTTACCATGGTGAGCAGCCAGCTGAAATCGCGCTGACTGTCATCAATAGGTGGAGAGGGTATTAGTTTCGACCTGGGCAGTAGGTGCGCTACGGTCAGGAAGACGTTTTCAAGCTTTGCTACGCGGCTTCGATCGCGGCTTCCGGTGGAGCGGTATTGCAGAAGAGGGCGTTCGTATTGAGGTTCAAGTAGCCGCATCAACCGAATTGAAAGAGCGTCGCAAATAGGACGCAGCTCACTGAAGTTGATCTCTCGCTGGCCGGCCAGATAATCACTGAGAATCTGTTGGGGAATAGCGGCATCATGCGCAATGGTGGCCGAATTCAGGCCTTTGCGCTGCATCTCAGTCCCTAGTCTTTCGGCCACTACGCGGCGTATGTTCGCCACATCTCCACCCCTTTTTTGTTTTTGTAGGTCTATAGGGGCCATTCTATCCCGCAATCAATTCGTAAGCTGAGCCTTGAGGCTCACATCAAGGAAGCTCTGTATTTCAGGCCTGAACCATCAGAAACCCTTATCATCTCGCCAGACAAAAGCGTGTACTCTTTTTTTGTCCCGTGACGTATCACGGGCAGGGTGTGGAAGCCCTGACAGCAAAGGCGCATCAAGCGCCAACCCGAGGCGCTTTTTCATGCCTGTCGCTTTCTATGGCGGCTGGCGTGGGCAGCCTTCGGGCTGGCCGGTCCTTTGCCCGGTCTTCCACCCCGCGTCAGTCCGCCACCCAATCACTGTGGAAGGTGATCGTGGCGGTTACTCATCCAGCAAAGGAGTACCGCAATGGCTATTGCCAATCCCACGGGCGAAATCCGCCCAGACTGCAACCCGTTCGATCTTTACACCCTGAATAAAGCCTTGGTCAGCTGCGATGCAATCGCCGCGCTGATCGAGGGCGCTGTTCGATACCCCCCCTCTGTAACCCCTGAACGCTTGACGATCCTGGCCGACAATCTGCGCCAAGCCGCCGATACCCTCGATCCACGTGTAGTTCGCCAGATGGGGGGCTGCAATCATGAGTAAGTACACCCAAGCCGCCACGATCCTTGAGGAAGCCCTGGCGGGTAAGTCTGAGCATGAGCGTGTCGAGTTGTCGGTCGGCAGTTTGCGCGAGCTGTTGGAGGCGGCGGCGGTCAAGGCCGGAGAGCACCACCAGGCAGAAGCGCAGCGGACCATCAGTGGCTTCATGGGGCCGCTCATGGGGTGCGCCATGGCCCTGGAGGGCATTGCCGATGCGGCCGATACCCTGCCCCAGCAGGACGCCGAGCAAGGGGCCTACATGCTGGCCGAGATCGTCCGGTCGGTTCAGTCTCGGCTTGAATCTGTTACCGATGAAATGGAATCCGCCAGCAAGGGCAGGGGGCAGATGTGAACGCTTCACCCAAACGCGAATTACAGGCCGTCTGGAAAGAGATTGTGGATGCAGCCTCGCTGCTGATCGTCCTCGATGCAGCGGTCATGACCATCAATGACGTGCCCGAGCCCAAACACATATCAGTGCTGCTGAACCAACTCCAGCGGCAGCTACTTGACGCCGCCAACCGGTTGGATATTGCAATGCAATGTATGCGGGATGGTGCATCATGATTGCGGTAGGTAGGGAAATTCCCGCCGATCAATCCTCCCTCGTTTGGGGCGAAAAGCTAGGCGGGGCAAGGGTTTGGCGGTCGCTTGCGTTCGCTGGAATTTGTTTGCATCATATTGGCAGATTCGTACGGCGAACTCCTTGCTACGGCGCCGGAACTTGTTTCCAGTCCTTAGTTAGTCCACCAGGCCTTCGGCAAACTCATTTGAGTGGGCCGATCCCCAATGACCACTGTGGTCAGGCTTGCTCATCGCCGGCTTCCCTCCACCAGGGGGATCATCGTGGACGGTATTCCGAATTTCGGCATCACCGAAATTGCGTCGCAAGGAGATGGGGCATTAACCGCGCAAGTGCGCGGTGGGTGCCCACGTCGAATCTGACCCGCCCCCGCCGCGTACTGCTCAAAGCTCAAGGAGCAGTACCCCATGAAAAAACTACAACCCCGCCCCGGTCGTCCGCGCAAAATTGCGCCGATCACCCAGACGGTCGCTACCCAACTTCCTCAGTCCGAAAATCAAAGCTCAGTCCTGGCGCAGTCCCGAGAGGGGCTTTTGCGTCTGGAGCGAATTATCACCGGCGATCCCGCAAACGGCGTCGAGCCGATCATCCCTGTCAGCAGAACTACCTGGTATCAAGGCATCAGGGACGGCTTGTTTCCCGCACCTGTCCGACTGCCCGGTATCCGGGGGAGTTTCTGGCGCGCGGCCGAAGTTTACAACGTTCTAGCGGCTACAACGGCCAGTGGTCTCGCTTGAAGCGCGGAAAGCCCGCGCCAGGGCAGAAGGCGAGCCGTTCACTGCGTCGTATGAAAAAAAGTGGAGCCGAAAAAATGCAAGCCACAGATAAAGAAAACCCCCGCCCCGCAGACCACGGGACGAGGGCAAATTCCAATACCAACCATGCCGATTTTACCACCGACGAAATTTTAGATGCCATCGGCTTTATTCCTTCCGACGACCGGGATATTTGGGTCCGGGTAGGTATGGCGGTCAAATCCGCGCTGGGTGAAGACGGTTTCGGCTATTGGGATGACTGGGCTTCTTTCTCGCCTAGCTACAGCAAAACCGACGCAAAGGATGTTTGGAAGTCAATCTCCCCGGATGGCGGCATCACCATCAAGACGCTGTTCTGCATCGCCAAGGAATATGGATATCAACCCGCTCGTGATGACCACCAGGGACCGAAAACGCCTGATTCCGTATGGAATGAAGCCACCGAAACGGGAGCCAATGAACACCCTTACCTGGTGCGCAAGGGGGTCAAGCCTCATGGTGCCCGGATCAGCGGCAAGAGCCTGCTGATTCCGGTCCGTGACCTTGAGGGTGACTTGCTGTCGCTCCAGCGTGTTTTCCAACAGGACGGAGAGTGGCTCAAGCGGTTCTCTAAGGGGGCCAAGCTGGGCGCTGGGTGCCATGTCATTGGCGATCTGAGCGCCGACACCATTATTTTGGTGGAGGGCTTCGCCACCGGCGCTTCGATCCATGAAGTCACCGGCTACACGATTGTTATGGCCTTTGATTGTGGACGCCTTTCCACGGTCGGCCAGGCAGTCAGGGCGAAGTACCCGAAAACGAAGATCATCATTGCTGCCGACAGCGATCTGCATCTGCCAAAAAATCCTGGCAAGACCAAGGCTGAGAAAGCCGCCAAGGAAATTGATGCAGCGGTAGTTCTGCCTGCGTTCAAGGATGGCTCCGGAGGGGACTTCAACGATCTGATGCTGAAGGACGGGGCTGAGGTAGTCCGCAAGCAGATAATCGCGGGCATGCGCGATGCAAAAAAGAGCATCCAGGGCCCGACTGTAAATCTGACCTGCGGCTCAGACATTCAACCGGAGCCAATCCGTTGGCTTTGGCACGGATGGCTGGCAGCTGGCAAGTTTCAAGTCCTTGCGGGACCTCCTGGCACCGGTAAAACGACAATCGCCAATGCCATCTCCGCAACCTTGTCATGCGGGGGGCTTTGGCCGGATGGCACTCAGGCAATGGCGGGCAATGTCCTGATCTGGAGCGGAGAGGACGATCCGCGCGACACCCTGGTGCCCCGCTTGCTTGCTTGCGGAGCGGATATATCCCGCATCTTCTTCGTCAGTGGCGTGACTGAAGGCGAGGATTCCATCACGTTCGACCCGGCCATTCATGCCGATCTGCTGGAGGCTGAAGCTTTGAAAATCGGCGGTGTTCGCCTGCTGATTGTGGACCCCATTGTGTCCGCTATCGCCGGCGACTCTCACAAAAATGCCGAAGTCCGACGAGGGTTACAGCCCTTGGTGACACTGGCAGAACGGCTGGATTGTGCGGTGCTGGGCATAAGCCATTTCAGCAAAGGCACATCAGGCCGTGATCCGGTTGAGCGTGTCACCGGTTCCATTGCCTTTGGTGCCCTGGCCCGACTGGTATTTGCAGCCGCGAAGATGCCCGACAACGATCAGCAAGGCGGAAGCCGTATTTTCGTCCGGTCCAAATCAAACATCGGACCAGATGATGGCGGGTTCCGCTATGACCTGGAGCAGATCGAACTGGAAAATTATCCGGGTGTATTTGCTTCGAAGCTTCTTTGGGGCGATGTCGTCGAGGGCAAGAGTTATGCTCAAAAGTTGTGGATGAGCAGCTGATGGAGGCGGCGTATTCTTGATGGTCTTCAAGGTCATCAATGCCTACGAGAGGAGTGAATACGCCGTGAGTAAAGATAAGATGACTCGGTTAA